>CAIRTR010000255.1 GCA_903881565.1 Oligoflexia bacterium
ACAAGTGTAAATGTTTCGGCGGTCTCATTTGTGGTTGCGTCTCGCAGAGGAATAGAGAGTTCTTCGGGTCGATCAAATGATTTCAGGGCAACCGATTTTTCAAGAAAGAACTGAATTGAATCGAGGTCTAGGCGCCGCTGGGTTCGGAGGAGGCCTGCCAAATTCAGTGCAAATTCATCAGGGTTTTCCCCAATGGGTTTGAGGAGGACGAGGATTCCGCCGGATTGAGCGAATTTTTCGAGCGCGGTCTTTTGAGATTCGCTCAGTGTTGAAGGCTCAAGATATCCAGGAATAATCACCAGCGAGTAACGATCAAGCGTGCTGAAGTCATTTTTCCAATCCGAACCATGAGCAGGCGCGTCTGCAGGAACTCCCCACTGATCGAGAAACATTTTGACGTTATCAACTTCGCCCCCGTCGGAGTCTCTCCACAGATAGGGCGGAACGAGTACGCGAGCGCGAAGGGGGCGTGCGTTTTTAGAGAATGAAGCGACCGTTCTTGCGCCAGGGATGCTCGCACAGGATACCGCGAGTAAAGATAAGAGCGCTGTGAGTGAAAAGAAATGGCGTTGGTTCACTGTACTAGCGTATCAGACGACGCAAGCAGTTCAAAGTGTCAGGGGATTGGCGGGATGGGGTATCTGTTTCAAAAGTAACATGACATGCTGTTTTTGAAAGGGTCTCAAAAATACACCGTCATCCCCATATTATACGCGGTCGCGATAAACGGCGTGGAGATGCGGGACATTCCAAAATCAAAAGAGATGCGCGGGGCGAGCCACCCGAATCCCAGGCCGTAGCCGCTGCCGCGCACATTGGCGAACGGAACGTGAGCATCACGAAAAATTCCTCCGCGGAGCAAAAGATCTGACATCAACGTAAACTCAACTCCTGATTCGTGACCAAAACTGGGTTGACCGATTTCGGAAACTGAAGGCGCAATATGGGGATCAAAATAAAGCAGGATCATGGATTGAATGTTGAATTTCGTGCCCAAGATATATTCACGGTAGAGGCCGCGAGGTTTGCCATCCTTCGTTTCCAGGATGTTATCCACTACGCCGACGATTTGCGCCCAGTCAGAGGCGATCAGCGAAAATGAAGCCATGCCATCTTTAACGAGAGTGCGGTCGTCATGAAAGGGCAGCAGAAGTTTTGCACCGATTCCTACTCCGTAGCGTTGCATAAAAGCTTTCGAGGCCCCAATGTTCACGATCCGGGCGCTATCGGATTGTGTGAAACCGACTCCGGCTTGGAAAAGTTCAGATCGCCCATCCTGAACTGAGACGTTGGCCATATGGCCATGATGCTCGTCATAATCCTGGCCCGGAGGGCGCGGGCTGCTATAATAGAGGTAATTGCCGCTGAGGCTGTAGGCGGGCATGAAGGAGCCAAACGAAGGGTTTAGGTAGATTGAGTCATTTAAAAGGGGGCCCGCATGTCCTGCTCCACCAATGGCAGCGGTTCGGGGCGAGTGATAGTCAGAAGCGAAGCTGGCAGATGGGGTGAGGAAGTATGAAATTCCCAACAGAACTGATAGAAATGACGTAATGCGCATGTGCGGGTCTTTCTTCTTTACAACTGCGTTAAATATGTATAATCCTTCGGGTCCTTATGACCATACGCCAAAGAGACGAACTTCTCAAGAAATGGAAAAACCAGCTCCTCACGCGCAAAGAGACTCTGCTTACTGAAGTCAAACGCGACACGGATGCATTGATGAACGATGAGCATCAGTTTACAGATGCCGTTGATATGGCCTCTGCCGAAACCGAAAAATCCTTGGCCTTTGGCAAAAACAATCGCGATCGCCAGACGCTTGAGCAGATTGATGCGGCGTTGAAGAAAATCGATGCGGGTAACTTTGGCGAGTGTGTGCAGTGCGATGAGTTAATCTCTGATGCTCGCCTGGATGCGGCTCCCTTCACTACTCTCTGCATCGACTGCCAGACGGAGTTGGAGTCTGAGAAGCAGAGATATCCGTCAGGAAGAAATCCGTAAGATCAGTCTGTTGGTTGGCGGTTATCCGGCAGAAATTTGGCACTGAGGCGTGAGTAAGTGCCGCTCTTTTTTTTTGCATAATTTACTAAATGTGAGATCCTTTTCTCCTAAAAGGGGAAAATGAAAAATGAAAAATAGTTTGATGTTGGTTGGGTTATTGATTGTTTCGATCTATGGGGTATCGGCAAGTGCTGCAAATTGCCCTACTACGGCGGTTAAAATTAATTCGGTCATAGGCACGGGTGATAATTACAATGGTTCACCAACCGTTATGACAGAGGCAGCAGGCGGTTGCTCCATAGCCTCAAGCTGGGCTGCTGGTTTGGTTAGAGGGGCGAAGTCCGCGTGTCCTACAACGGGTGTTACCGCTAATTATACCCTATCAGGTGGGGTCACTTACACAGGTTCTACTTCGGCTCTCATCCTAGATACGGCTCGGTCTTTTCCAAATTCAACTTTTTGCGGCTATTCGTTTGATCCAAAAGCATCGCTTGCGAAGATAGTGACATTAGCTTGTCCGCAAGCCGACATTACCTTCGGCTCGACTTTGATTGCCACTTTGACAGTTCCGGGCGGTCCGATAAAAATGAACGGCGTCTATCCTAATATGTCTCCGTTGCAATGGTCACCCGGGATGAATTTTTGCCCAAATTTTGCGGCAGGATCGAAAAAAACGATGACCTTAGATCCTGGTGTTTATCAATCCAATGATACTTCACTAAGATGTTCGTATAAGAATCCGCTGGGGGGGAGTGGTTGTTCGGTGGCGATTCAAATCGACCTAGCTTCTTCTAAGTGCAAGTGGCTCTCGAGCAGCCCCACTGGCGTGCATAAGTATCTTTGCCAAAACTAGAGTGTTCCAAATGATTTGGGCACTTGGATAATCGGAGTTTCATGAAGGGGGGGCTCAAGCCTCCCCTTTTTTGTGTCTAAACGGGGCGGTGTTGCGTAATCCCCCCTGACAAAACGGGGGATGGCCGGGGGACGGTTATGCCACGGGATGGGACTGGGGCTGTCGATGCGGCTCATTCGGTTAAGGATTAGGACCTTAATCTTCGCCTCTACGATTCTAAATGCTGGCCCCACTTGCCCTGACCCAACGCCTACTATGAACGCTATTATTAGCCTTTCCGGATTTGATGGCGGAGAAACGGTTGATAATAAATTCTTGATGGGT
>CAIRTR010000256.1 GCA_903881565.1 Oligoflexia bacterium
AGCCCACCCAGGTCCGCACGCATTTGCTTGCGCAGTAACGTATCATAGGACTCCAGGGGTTCAACCAGATTACCTAGCAGTTTGTCGGGGGAGTGAATGAGACAGTGGTAAACTTCAAAAATGACCAAGAAATTCAAAATCCCAAATTACGAAGAGACGCTTAAGCTCAAAGTGAGTCTGGAAGAAGTGTTACCCACCACGCATCTGGCGCGTTTTGTAGTGGATATCATCGCGCAATTAGATTTGAGCAAGATATACTTGCATTTTTCGGCCCTTGGAGGGGGAATAGCCTACGCGCCGGAGATCCTATTGGGTTTGCTGTTCTATGGCTATGCAACGGGGGTGTTCAGTTCGCGCAAAATCGAAAGGGGGACGTATGAAAATCTGGCTTTCCGTTTCATTGCGGGGGATTTGCATCCCGACCATGATACCATCGCCCACTTTCGCAAGACGTTTCTGGTCGAGATCCAAGACTTGTTTGTGCAGATACTCCTGCAAGGGCAATTAGCTGGGGTCTTGAAGTTAGAAAATCTGAGCGGAGATGGCAGCAAGATCCACGCGGATGCCTCGAAGAGTAAGGCGATCAGTTACAAACGGATTGGGGAATTGGAAGGGGTGTTGCGTGAGGAAGTGGCCAAGTTATTTGAGGTCGCTGAGCAAGCGGAAAAAGGGGAAGTTCAGCTGCCCAAAGGGCTGGTACCCCAAGATGAGATAACGTTACGTCAGGAACGCTTGGCCAAACTAGCCGAAGCCAAAGCGGTTTTGGAAGCGCGAGCCAAGGAGCGTTATGCGGCAGAACAGGCCGAGTTTGAGGCCAAACAGCGCGAACGGGAAGAAAAAGCGAAGAAAAGTGGGCGCAAACCGCGCGGTCCCCAACCTCAGCCGCCCCAAAGCGGACCGAATGACAAAGATCAGCTCAATTTTACCGATCCCGAGTCCCGTATTATGAAGAACAGCAACAATGCTGGCTTTGATCAACATTACAATGTGCAGGTGGGGGTCGATCAAACCTCTCGCTTGATTGTGGCTTCTGCGCTGTCGAATCACCCGAACGACAAGCGCGAGGTTGAACCCATTTTGGATGCTATCCCACCGGAATTGGGAACACCAGCCGCAGCGGTTTTCGATTGCGGTTTCTTCAGTGCAGATAATATTATGGCTTGTAAAAAGCGGGAAATCACTCCCTACATAGCGACGGGACGTGAGCCGCATCACATGAGCTGGGAGAGTTTTCTTGTAGAACTGGGCGCTGCCCCAGGAGAGGATGCGACACCCAAAGAGAAGATGGCTTATCAACTGAGAACCGAAATTGGACAGACTCTTTACCGCCTGCGCAAATCCACCGTTGAGCCGGTGATTGGGATTATCAAAGAAGTAATGGGCTTTCGTCAGTTTTCGTTGCGCGGTTTAGCAGCAGTCTTGGGTGAATGGTATCTGGTTTGTATCGCCTACAACCTAAAACGAATGTGCACGTTGTACAAGGCCAACGGGCTGATATAGAGCGGGGGCGTTTTCGCGCGCCTGCTACTCGTGAAAAAGGGCTTTTTCATGTTCAGAAACGCTCGTTTACGTCTTTTTTGTCAAAATCACGGGCCAATATTGCTTCAATTGGCCGTTTTCGTTGATAAATTACCTATTCGTCCGACAAGCTGCTAGCGGGAAAATCCGACGCCAACCACGTTTACCCAAAGATGAACACCGAAGACCTGCTCACCTTCTGGGCGGGCAAGCTGTACTTTGCGCTGATCATGGTCG
>CAIRTR010000257.1 GCA_903881565.1 Oligoflexia bacterium
GAAGATCGGAAAATTCAGAGATCAAGACAGAGCGCAAAACCCACAGTCCTTATCATTGATGATGAAGAAGACATCACTCATTTTTTGGCGCAAGCGATGGAGAGGGAAGGTTGGAATGTTCTTACGGCCAGTGACGGTGAGCGAGGCATGGCGCTCTTTAATGGAGCCTGGGTCGACGTTGTTCTCACCGATCTTAAAATGCCTAAAAAAGATGGGTTCACTGTCTTAAAGGAAATCAAAGAGGACCTTCATAAATGCGAGGTCATTATGATGAGCGGTCACGGAAACGCTTCCACGCCCATTCAGTCCGCGCAGGAAAGGGCGTTCCTCTATATTCCCAAGCCCTTTGATCTGGATTATGCCGTCGCCGCAGTTTTAAAAGCCTATGAAAAGTTGCAGCATGAACGGGCTCATCATTATGTGACGAAAGAGCGAGAGACCATTGAAAAAGCGGTTTTGGCTCTCTCAGATGAGGGATTAGCCCTGTATTTGAGTAAACTTGTTTCCGAAAAAGCTTTAGGCCATGTTCGCAAAATGTTTGATACTTCTCCCGTAGACTTCTTGGTCTTGGATCGAGATCTGAAGGTTCTTTGCTGCAGTCCACTGATCGTTCAATCGCTCGGGTATTATCCGAAGGTGTTCGACGTAAAGTTGCTCAATCGGATTTCGGATTCGGTCGCCCATCCCGAGAGGGCTCATCAGAAGATGATCGCCGACCTTTATCATCTGTTTCCAAAGAAGGGCGAGCTCAAGAGCATCGCCTTAGGCAAAGAGAATCGCATGATCGCGACCTCAGTGGCGCGGCAGGCGAGTAAAAACAAAAACACAGAGGTGCTCTCCATCTTGCTCAGGGGCCCCGCGGTTTCGGGGGTGAGCTGATGGTACCCGAAAAAAGTTTAGGCTATAAAACGATTCTGCTTGTGGATGATGACCCCGAGTTTCGGAAGATGGTTGCAAAACTGATCGGGCTCGAAATCCCAAATATCAATATTTTCGAGGCCGAAACCGGTACGGATGCGTATAAGAAGATTCAAAATCAAGTTTTCGATCTTCTGATCACAGACGTTAAAATCCCCGGGATGGATGGTCAGCGGCTCATGTCTGCCATCGGCGATTTGCCCAAAGAGCAGAGGCCTAAAGCGGCGATTGTAGTCTCCGGCTTTGGAAACCCAGGTGCTTTTACGAATGTCGGCACGCATACCTTTGTCTCTAAGCCCTTTGATCCGGATGCATTTGTAATCCTGATTCAGGAAAAGCTCGGGCTACGAGAGAGTGCGCGTGAGGCGGCTCGGTCGGGGAGTGCTCCTAAGGTCGATGTTGAATTTATAAACCCTTTTATTGAAGCCACGCTCGCGGTTTTTGAAATTACGGCGAATATTACGGCAAACAAAGAGCGCGTGTTTGTCAGAGGGCGCGATCAAATCAGCGGCGATATCTCGGCGATTGTCGCCATGAATAGCGATCGTTTCGTGGGAAGCATGGCGATCCCCTTTGAAGAAAAGTGCTTTTTAGGGGTAGTCGAAGGGATGCTTGGCGAAAAACATCCCGCTATCACTTCGGATAACCAGGATGCCGCCGGCGAATTCTGTAACCAGATTTTTGGCATGGCGAAAAAGGTCCTTAACGAAAAAGGGCATACAATACAGCCCTCGATCCCTTCGGTGGTTACGGGCAAGGGGCATTCAATCAAGCACCTGGTTGAAGGGGTTTGTCTCGCGGTTCAATTTGGGACTCCGTGTGGAAAGTTTTCAATCGAGGCGGTTATTCAGGAAAAAAAATGATCTGGTTTGAGAGTGTTGAGGGGGTTGCGCGATGTCTTTTGAAATCATAGGGCAAGGCAAATTCTTGGTCTTCCGCGCTAATTGTGAAATTTTTGATGAACTGGAACTCTACAGTTTGATGAATGCCTTTAAAAGGCATGGATTGGAATTTAATCCTTTTTAGTCTCAAAAAGGGCACTTAAAGCTTTAAAATAAGTTTAAACGTCCTACTTAGGACCTTTATGTGTCATTGCTTATAGAGCATATAAATGCTACAATGGTCTTAATTAGGGATTTAAATGGCATTTATTTTCATTAAAGATGCTAAAATAGGACACTTATGGAAAACATATTTTCATTCGAAGAATTGGAAGAACAAGTTGGCGAAAACTTAAAACAGCTTCGGCTGCATAAGAATATCGATCGAAAAACTCTGTGCGAGAGGGCAGGAGTCAGCCTGAACGCACTTCGACATCTTGAAGCCGGTCACGGCACCCTTAAAACTCTCATTCGCGTAGTTCGCGCACTGGATCGACAAGAATGGCTTTTGGGCATAGCCCCTACTGCAAGCATCAACCCCCTGCATAGGGTCCGAGGTCAGTCTGTTCGGCAGCGTGCAAGCAGACGTTCCCATGACCTATAAGCGTGTCGATCACATTGAAGTCTACGTCTGGGGAAAATTTGTGGGCGCTGTGGCACTTGATCCGAAGTTTGGCTTCTACGTTTTTGCTTATGACGGAAAGTTTGGAAAAAGCGGGATCGAGCTATCTCCACTCCACATGCCTTTAAATGATACAGAACAGACTTATCTTTTTACCGATCTGCCAGAAGCCACTTATAAGCGGCTACCCGCCCTTCTCGCTGATTCGCTGCCCGATGATTTTGGAAATGCATTAATTGATCGGTATATGGCAGATAAAGGTTTCTCGAAGTCACAAATTACAGTGCTTGATCGCTTAGCTTACATGGGGAAACGATCAATGGGGGCTTTGGAATTCAAACCCGTGCATGGCCCCAGAGCACGGACCGCTTCTGCCATTGAAATGAGTGGCCTCGTTACCGAGGCTAGGAAAGTGATAAAAGGAACGCTCGATGATGCTGATGAGAGTGGGGCCGCCTTACGAAGCATTATTGACGTGGGTACTTCGGCAGGGGGAGCGCGCGCTAAGGCCGTAATCGCGTTGAATGCCAAAACACAGGAGATCCGATCAGGTCAAGTTGATGCGCCTCCAGGATTCGAACATTGGCTTCTGAAGTTTGATGGAATCGGAAAAGATCGAGAACTAGGCCGCTCTCAAAGTTATGGGCGCATCGAATACGCCTATTATCTGATGGCCCAAAAGGCGGGCATTCACATGTCCGAATGTCGACTGCGAGAGGAAAATGGGCGATCTCATTTCATGACAAAGCGCTTTGACCGTGAAAATGCGCACACCAAACATCATATGCAGACCTTGTGCGCGATGAATCACTTAGACTATAAAAAGAAGTCCACGAACAGCTATGAGCAACTCTTTATAACCATGAAGCAGCTATCCCTTGGTCATGATGCATACGTTGAGGCTTATCGACGCATGGCGTTTAACGTTATGGGGCGCAACTGCGATGACCACACCAAAAACTTCTCGTTTCTTTTGCGTCAAGGCGGTGCCTGGGAGCTGGCCCCAGCCTATGATGTCACTTTTGCCCACAACCCAAAAGGTGAATGGACCAGTCAACACCTCATGTCGGTGAACGGAAAATACAAAGACTTTACCCTCAAGGACCTCCACCTGCTGGCGGATCGGTTTGGTATTGGAGAAGCATCCTCCGTTATTGAAAAAACAAAATCCGCTATCAGGGCATGGCCGATGCTGGCAAAAAAAGCTAAAGTTCCGGAAAAAGAAATCTTACACATCCGGAAACAGCATTTGGTTTTGAAAAAATAGTCACAACCTTTACGCTTAGCCGCGGCTGCTGCCTTGTGCGGTCAGTCACGTGCCTCATAATACTTTTCCAATAACATAGTAAGCTTGCAACTTACTTTGTTTCGGTTAACATATCTGAAGTAAGCGTTTTTTTTCGGAGGCTTATGCCGGAGGCTTTATGAAAGACCAAACAGTGGATCACACCTTAGAAGATGAATCAGTTGACGCAAGTCCTTTTGATGAAACCGCGAAGGTGGTCGATCAGGTGACGACGTCTGCCGGCAAGTGGGCGGGTTATTTTGCAGGCTATTGCGTACGTGTTTATCATGACGCAAAAGATTCGGTGAGCAAAGTGAATCTTCCCCATGTTTCAATGAACACCTCTGCCATGAGTTCCTGGGGGAGTTCCTTCGGAGCCTCTTTGGGTACCACTTTGAGAAATTCATTTGGCGGTCTTCGCGGCGTGGATTTTAACTATCTGTTCAAGCGTGATCGGCAAGACGAAGGTTCAGCAGGCGGCGAGGGCCAAACGGCTGAGTTTTACGAGCATTTGGGGAGAGATATTTTTGAAATGGCGAAGTCGGCCAAGACGAACGAGAATTTAACAATCATCAGTACTGCAAAATATAGGTAAGCGAATCTTATGACAAATGACTCACAAGATCCTAAAAACGACAAAAATATTCTTGAGCGATTGATCGGCGGAGTCCGAGAAGTGACGGACTCGAAGGATCAAGACAAGCTTCACGAAAAAGTTTCAGAGCTAAAAGAGTCTGAAAAGCGAGTCGGCGTCAAGACGGATGCGGCGGCTTCAGGGCCGATTGGTCTGGATATCGGGACCAGTCGCATTGTGAGCATGACGAAGAACATCAACGGCGAGCTTGTTGCAAAAGATCAGCTCAACGCGTTTTTCACGATCCCGCACTCTGTTTTTGCGGTGCAGATGCTTGAAAAAAGTAACATGAAGTTTGCAGAGATCGAAGGCAAGCAGCTTGCGATTTTTGGTTACGATGCCCAGGAGTTTGGCAATATTTTTAACGGCGAAGTTCGCCGGCCCATGAGTCAGGGTTTGTTAAAAGCTTCCGAGCCTAACGCGATTCAGATGATCAAATCGATCATTGGGCTTGTGGTGGATAAATCTAAAACTTTTGGCACAAGCCTTTGTTTTGGGGTTCCAGCCCCGCAAATTGGTTTTGAGAGCGATCTGATTTTTCACGAATCGATCCTAAAAAAGCATCTCATCGGGATGGGCTATAACACCAAAAGCATCACCGAAGGTGCTGCCGTGGTCCTCTCTGAGTTATCAGAAGACAATTACACCGGGATTGGCATCAGCATGGGCGGCGGAATGTGTAACGTCTGCTTCTCGTTCCTCTCCGTTCCCGTGATCGTGTTCAGTATTCCTAAGGGTGGCGATTACATCGATACTTGTGTTTCAAGAGTGGTGAACGAAACGCAGAACCGCGTTCGGGTCATGAAAGAAGAGTCTCTGGATTTTGGTCGTGCCCCTCGCAACAAGGTCGAGCACGCGTTTGAGATTTATTACGATGATCTGGTCATGAGTCTGCTCACCCAGCTTGCGGCCGTGTTTTCACAAGCTCAACACTTGCCAAAACTCAATCAGGCGATCCCGGTTGTGCTCGCAGGTGGTACGGCGATGCCAAACGGTTTCAGGCAGAAATTCGATAAGGCGATTAAACAAATGAAGTTGCCGGTTGAGATTTCTGAAGTCAGGCTATCATCGGATCCTTTGAAGGCTACGAGCAAGGGAGCGCTGATTAACGCGGGTGTTTGATGCTCAACATGAGTGGACTTGAGAGGCGGAAAGCAGTTCGAGTCGAAAACATTCAGGCTCAGTTTGAGTTTGATAACCGCACCTATGCCGTGTTGAATATTTCGTCCGATGGGATCTTGATCGGAAACCCAAAAGGCTATCCTCTTGCAATCAGTGAAGAGGTCGCGCGCAAGATGAGCGAAGGGCCCTTTGACTTTACGCTCGTTGATAAATCGGGCGGGCGGATGAATCGTACCGGTGAAGTCATCCGGATCAAGCGAGATGCCGAACGCATCATTGAGATCGCTATCCAGTTTGGATCCAAGTCATGAGAAAACGCGAAATCATCGCAGTCGGTGGTGGCAAGGGCGGAGTAGGGAAGTCGCTTTTATCCGTTAACTTGGCGCTCGCCTTATCGCAGCTTGGTAAGTCCGTGGTTATTGTGGACGGGGATCTGGGGAGTGCCAATTGCCATACTCTTTTAGGCATTACGCGTATTGAAAAATCGATTGAAGAGTATCTCAAAGAAGAGCTCAGTCTGGATCAGGTCGCGGTTCCCACTCGTTTTCCGCATTTGAGCCTGGTATGTGGGGCCGCCAACAAAATGGATGTTTACCTGGAGCGCCCCAATGCAGGGGAGCATCTGCTTCGCGATGTCGTTGGTCTTGATTATGACTACATCGTTTTGGATTTAGGCGCGGGCATGAGCGACGTAACCTTAGACCTTTATAACTTGTCTCACCTGAAAATCATCGCAGTCACCCCTCAGTTCACTTCCCTGCAAAACGCTTATAGTTTTATAAAGTCGGCCTTTTTCCGAAGTCTAATGCAGCATGAGAGCTTAAACGAGTACCTGCCTCAGATGTCAGATCCCGTTGTGTTTCGAAAAATCATGCTGGCGCTGGCCCCTCATCTCGAAGCTCGCAAAGACTATGAAGCGGCCTTGCAGGATCAGAAGTTCAAGATCGCCGGCAATATGATCTCGGCGAAAACCGAAGTCGCGATCATTAAGAAAATGAGCGTGATCGTTAAAGAGTTTCTGGACATTGATTCTGAGCAGTTCGGGATTTTCTCGCAGAGTCACGATGTGCAGAGCTCGATTAATAAACTCACGCCCTTTTTGGAGTTGTTTCCAAACGACGAAAACAGCCGCGAACTCAAACGAATTGCCCGGACGATCGATGGTCAGCCGGCCGAGGTGCCTGTGCGGGGCTGGTGGAAATTCTGGCAGGCGGCTTCGAACTAGGGTTATCCTGCGATTTTTCGTGCTCGCATTGCGACGGCTCTGGTGTGAATTTTTCTTAGTTCAGGTTTATCGAGAATCTCAGCGCCATTTGGGAATAGGATTAGGCCGGGATTGATTCCAAAAACCGCCGCCAGTCGAACCGCTAGGTCTTGTCCAACGGGTCGAGCATCGTTTTCCATTGCACTTAAGTTTGATTCTGCGACATCGGTCAACTTTTCGATATCAGCTAGCGTAAAACCGAAGTTCTTTCGAAAGGCTCTAATTACTTTGCCTGGGGTCATCTCGGGCTGGGAGAGATTGAAAAAATCAGTCATTTTTGCCCTCCTTTGTGTAGTCGTGGTCTGCTGTTATCCTTAAGACTTGAACTCTATGGTGTGCATCAAATCGGTAGTAAATTACCCGTCCGCTATTTGAGAAGTTCGAGGCGCGGCAACCCGCCCAAAATCCCGAAAGCAATTCATGGTCGTTCCATTGGCCGGGATGTCTCTGCAGCTCGTCCGGGCCTTTTTCTCTGACTGTTTTGGCCCAGATGTTGATGACGATACGGTCTTCGGTGGTAAGGTCGGATCTTGCCCAGTCGGCTACTGCTTCAGGTGCTAGATCGATTTGCCAAGTATTCCGGAACGCCATCTTATCTAATAAGATAACTTATCGGATAAGATAAGTCAATAGGAGTTGGGATTTTGTGGAGATTCAATTGGTTGAAAGAGGAGAGTGGGACTTCCTTCGCCTGTATCGATATCAATGCAGTTCGGTTAAGGGGCATTGCGTTCAGCGCGCTTTGAGACGTCCACAAATAGATCGCAGAAAAAGCCCTAAGAAATAGAGTTTTTCGAATATCTGATGGTTTTGGTCGAAACACTTGTATCGCGACAGGAGTGTTTGCGTCATTTTTAGATCAATGAAATTATTGAAGATTTCAAAATCGCTAACCGAGTAGTATTGGTATCGATACAGGTTAAAAAATGACTAAACCCATTCAGCCCCAGACTTCTTAGAAGAGGAACCCTCGCTTTACCTCTTTATTCACTCTTCAATATTTCCAACAAAATCTCCAAAAATGGCATCAGTCCATTCCAAGGATTCTTTTTCCCGGGCCTCGTCTTTCGCCTTTTCAGCGTAGGCAGCAGAGAGATCCTTCTTTATTACATGCGGCCGTACGAGATCCTCTATGAACTGGCTTATTCGGCGAGGGCCAAGTGCTTTGTAGAGTCCGTTGTAGACATCCTCGTCAATAGTGATCGTGAGTTTTTTTTGCATACATCTGCAGTATACGCGTAGTGATTGTATCTTTTCAATGCGGCTGGAATTCCTTAAAGGTTCTCTCGTCTTGGACTAGCTTTCCTTCGTCCGTAAAACAAAAATATTGCTCGCCGTATCCTTATCCAGCGCAAGCTCCGTGTTCCCAAATTTGATGCAAAACGCGGGCGAAGTCTGGTGCACATCCAGGGTCACGCCGGGATTTAAGCCAAACGACAAAAGCTGGTGAAGCTGGGAGTGGCTCGAAGGTCTGATGTACATGAGTTTGGCGTTTTCACCTGGTTTGAGTTCACTTAAAGCGGTCACGACAGATGCGACGGTACGAAGTTTTTGGCCGCAGCATTTACCCGCAGGGATTGCGGTTCCGTCTGGCGCCCATTCTGGGTGGCCAAGCAAAGTGCAAATCGATTCTTCGATCTCAGGCAGGAGAGTGTGCTCGACTTTGCAGGCGATCTCCTCCATTTGGGTGTTTTTGAGTTTCAAAATCGTGTGGACGAGCACTTCGGCCAGTCGGTGTCTTCGGATAAGCATTTCGGCCAAGGATTTTCCGTCTTTGGAAAACAGGATCTTATCCCCGCTTTTGATCAGAAGGCCGTTCTTCTCCAGTTCGGATAGATCGGCGTCCAGGATTCCTATGGAGCATTCTTTTTTGATCGCTTCGGCGGAGTATTCTTTTTTTTCGGACGCCATCCAGATCGCTTCGAGTACTTCTTCTTGTCGCTCATTGGGTGCCATAGTTTGCTCCAGTTTAATTAAAAGTGATGCCAAGCCATCGGCAGGTGTGATTGAGGATCGTCCCTAATACGAGGGCGTAAGACGTTACAATCCCAATCATCGTAAATCCTGCCTTTCGGCCGCGCTCTTTGATGATCACAACCACTGAATTAATACACGGCATGAGTAGCAGCATCATCAGTAGATTCACCACAAGCTGTAGATTCGTGTATTTTGAGCTGTAGTGTTGCAGGGTCGCGACGCCACTCTCTTTGCGGATCATGGTTTTGAGAAAAACGGTGACACTTTCGTCAGGCAAGCCGAGCAGTCCCACCGCGATGGGGTGCAGGGCTTTTTCGATCACTAAAAGCCCGCCAATTCGGTCAAAGACAAAAACCACGAGTGATGCGGCGATAAAAACGGGGACTGCTTCTTTCATGAAAAAATAACTGCGCATGAAGGCATTTTTGAGGATCTTGCTGGGTTTGGGTAATCTCATGGGCGGGAGTTCCATGAGCAGCGAAGCTCGTTTTCCGGGTACGAATTTATTCGCCAAGAAGCCCATGAACAAGATTTGAAAAACAATGATCCCCAAAAGAGTGAGCGAGGCTGAAACCGGCATTTTCCCTAATATAATGAACAACACCGCCAGCATCGGGGCGCATGGCACTCCCAAGAGGAGAACAAGAGAGGCAATCAGTTTTTGTTTGCGCGTGTCGAGCATGCGCGTGGTGAGAATGGCCATCGTGACACATGAAAAGCCCATGACGATGGGGAGGACCCCTTTACCGTTGAGGCCGATTTTGCGAAAGATGGCGTCTAAAAGTACGGACAGGCGCGGGAGGTAGCCCGAGTCTTCCAAGAAACCAAAAAAGAAGTAAAAGCAAAGCAGCACTGGAAAAACGAGTCCGACCGCCAAAAAAATACCCATGGGAACCACGCCAAAATCCGGATCCATGAACATGTCATGAATGAATCGACTGGGGATAGGGGCAAGCAGGTGATCGAGCCAGGGAATAATCAGGCCGCCAAAGAGCTTGCCGTTGATCAAATCCACGAGATACGTGGCACCAAACGATCCAACGAACAGAAACATGAGTAGCCCTACGACCATGGCAATGGGAATTCCGGTCAGGGGGCGAGTGCACATGCGTCCAAAGTTTTCAATGTGTCGGCTTTTTGCGGGCGGATCCACCACTTGAACTTTTCGGACGATCGCGTCGGCCGCCTTATTATAAAGCTCGGCCATCGTGGTACTGAACGGCGCAGGTTCCTTGCGGCGGGATTGTTCGGCCAAAGTTTTGAGGGTCTCAAGCGTGCCCTCACCGAAGTTTTTCACAAGTAATCGCTCAATGCTTTTGTCGTGGCTGTTCTCTTGCGCCAGCAGCAAAATAGCGATGGCGCGAGTCGATCCGATGGCGCTTTGGCTGAGAAGTTTAGCGGTGAGGGTGATGTATTCTTCGACGTAGGCGGGGTATTTGACTGATTGGTGGGGTGTACGAAGTGTTTCAAGTTTGGATTTGATGTCCGAAATGCCGCGGCCTTCGGTAGCGACGCTCGTGCAGACATCCACTCCGAGGGCCTCTGCCAGGGCTTCAGTGTCAATGGTGATGCCGCGCGAATCGGCTTCGTCGATCATGTTGAGATTGAAAAGAAGTGGAATGCCATATTCGGCGTACTGCAGCGCTAACGCAACCGACCGCTTTAGGTTCTTAGCGTCTGCAACAAGGATGGCACCATGCGTAGGAGAATTAGGGTCAGCCGAAAACAGGATGTTGCGCGAAACCTGCTCGTCTTCGTTGCTTCCAAAAATGGAGCCGGCACCAGGCGTGTCGACCATTTCGAGCGGCATTCCCCTGACGCTCCCAAGTGAAAGTGCAACCGTGCTGCCTGGAAAGTTGAAGCTCTTCGTCTTTGCTCCGCATAGCTGCGCAAATAACGTGGTCTTGCCCACGTTCATATTTCCTAAGATGGCAATGCGTTGTGAGCTCAAGGCGGGTTCTTATTCTTCTTCGTCTGCGTCATCCGCAGGCATTTCAGGCTTCTTTTTGAGGATCGGGGTGTTTTCCATCTGCATGCGCTTCAGTCCTGAGACGATTGCCGCGATGCCGAAAACCAATAATAGGAGTGGGACGAGACCTTTGAAGATATCAAGGAAGATAAACCACCACTTTACGAAGCCCCAGATGCTAAACAGTAACGCAACAACTCCGCCTAAGATGCTATACATTCGTTATTCTCCCTCGAAAAAACGCGTCATTTGATCAATCATTCAATCATTCAATCATTCAATCATTCAATCAACGATACAAGCTGTTTATTGAATAAAAGTTTACCAAAGAAACAGGCAAATATACTAATAGATTCTTGCC
>CAIRTR010000258.1 GCA_903881565.1 Oligoflexia bacterium
CCGATGTCAAACGCCGGATTGAGGACAGCAAGGCAGACATTCTATGGGTTTGTCTGGGAAGTCCAAAGCAGGAGTTGTGGGTCGCTGAAAATGTGGGCAAGATTGAGGTCCCTCTCATGCTACCTGTTGGCGCTGCTTTTGATTTTCACGCAGGGGAGCGTCCCTGGGCACCAGCTTGGGTCCGACGGATCGGCATGGAGTGGTTGTTTCGCACATTTACGGGCGGGCGGCGTACTTTTTGGAGAAATCTTCGATGTGTGACGGTCGTTGCATGGATTCTTCTCGGCACGATGGTGCGGGTGATGTTCGGCAAGAAACCGTTCCCACCTAAGGGTAGATCCAACAGCACAGAGCATTCTCTATGAGCATTTTATGAAATAAGGCCGCTGTGTCTTTCCTCGTAGATCCCTTCACCCTTCTGCAAACTCTTCTTTCGGTGCCTCCTCCCCCATTCTTCAGTTCATCAGACACCCACAATCCCGACCAGTTTTTTGGATACGTACGCAATGCGGCATGTAGTTACGTAGGATATGGAAAATTGGGGCGAGACTGCGTTAGTATGTTTTGGAAAAGTCTGTAAAATACTTTACTTGCGGGTTTTTGGATTCGATGATTTAATCTGGTCGTGTCGGCTTTGGGTAACATTCAGTTAGGTGTTTTTTTTGCGTTGGGGTTGGTGGTGAGCTTTGTGCTCCTCGTGGTCGTGCGTCGTTATGGCCCAGCTTGGTCAGCCGCCCGAGATCACGGATTTCACCACACCCACACAGGAGTCATTCCTCGCTTCGGCGGCCTTGCGCTGGTTGGTAGTTTTATTGCCGTCGGGGTCGCTGCCAGTCTTTTCCTTCAGGTTCCTAAGTCCCTCAGGAGTGACAACATAGCGATGTTTGTCACCTCGCTCGCAATGTTCGGTTTGGGATTCGTGGATGACCTTCGCCCGATCGGTGCAAAGAAGAAACTGCTAGGTCAGATCATTATCTCTCTGGCAGCCAGCCTTTGGGTGGGGAACATTCAGGTAATTCAGAATCCGTTTGGTGGGCAGTTCGTTAATCTCGGGGTTGTAGGGGTGGTCATCAGCACTTTCTGGCTGGTTGCTTTTACCAATCTCATTAATCTTGCCGATGGAATAGACGGACTCGCAGGCGGTATCTCACTGATGCTCATGGGTTTGCTTGTGTTCGTGGGCGTGGCAGGTGGGGCCATCCTACCAGTTTGCTGGGCAGTGGGAATTGCCGGGGCGTTGGTGGCATTTCTCCGGTTCAACTTTCCGCCCGCCAAGATTTACCTGGGGGACGGAGGCGCCTATTTTCTGGGTTTTGTCATTGGGTTGTTTTCAATTCGTTTGAGTCAGAAGGGGACAGTTCTGGCGGTGCTCGCCGTGCCGTTGCTTGCCTTGGCTCTCCCGATTCTAGACACATCCCTCGCGATTGTTCGCCGTGGAGTTCGTGGACTGCCGCTTTTTCGGCCAGATCGCAGACATCTTCATCATCGGTTGATTGCCGAGGGGTTTTCCCACAGGGATACAGTCCTTTTGCTTTACGGTTTCTCAAGTTTCTGCTGCCTGGCTGCGATCGTCATCTTCACGAGCGGTGGGCGGGCTTGGCCGGTTGCTGTGGGGGGCGTTTTTTTAATTGTGATACTCGCTGCGAGGCGTCTCCAATTTGCAAGGGCCTGGTTCAATTTATTCAAGGTTTTGGGTGAATCTCAAGTGGTCCGGGAGGAGGTTCGTTACGCTTTGGCTCTTTGCAAGTGGTTCGAAATGGAGGGCGGGAGAACTTTATCAAAAGCTACCCTTTGGTCAGACTTCTGCTTTCTCGCGTCAAAGTTGGGTTTTTCCAGTGTCAGACTCTGCACCAAGGAAGGTGATAGGGCTTGGCAATTCACTGAGAGGCTTGATCCGGAGGGTTTGCAACACAGCGAAATCAAGTTGAACCACCCCACCTACCGATCCATCTGTTTTGGTGCCACTCTCCATCGTTTAAACCACAAGACATTCGATCAACTGGCCGAGCTTGCCGGTGAGGCGTGGATGAAGGCTGCCACCGCTTTCGACAAGAAAGCTGTGAATGCGGTGGAAGTTCTTCATTCTGCTTTTACGGTGGAGTCAGAGACCCTTTGACCCAAAAACACAACACCATTGGGAAAGATGAGGGAATGGTAGATACTTGGCCCGATAAGCGAGCTGTTTCAGGACACATTCCGGGACTCGACGGCTTGCGCGGGCTTGCCATTTTGATGGTGATGCTGATGCACTTTACCCAGCTGCAAAAGTCCAGTTCGCCGTTCGTGCAAGTCTGTAACAATATTCTGGGAGCTGGGTGGATAGGCGTCGATCTTTTTTTTGTTCTTTCCGGGTTTCTTATCACGGGAATCTTGATCGACACAAAAAATACACCTAGATATTTTCTTAACTTTTTTGCGCGCAGGTCTTTGCGCATATTTCCTCTTTACTATGGCTACGTCTGCGTTCTGCTGTTTTGCGTGGTTCCATTTGTGCAGCGCACAGGATACATAGACTCAGTCAACGTTCAGGTCGTAGCCGACAATAAGCCATATTTCCTGCTTTATGGAACAAACTTTCTTTTGGCTCAACGGGGTCACTTTCTAACTGGCTTCGTAAATCACTTGTGGTCACTGGCAGTTGAGGAGCACTTTTATTTTTTATGGCCTTTTGTCATTTATTTCGTTGCGAGGCGGCACCTTGTTGCCGTCTGTTGGACACTAATTGTGGGTGCCGTTATTAGCCGTGCATGGTTCGTGTTCAGCGGCGTGTGGCCACTTTCCGATTACATATTGACGCCGTGCAGAATGGACGCTCTGGCTATAGGATCCTTAGCTGCTATATTTGCAAGATCTCCTGATATCTTGAGTGCAGTAATGCGGCTTGCAAAGCCGGGCCTTTGGATAGCGGGGGGCTATGTTTTGTTTAACTTTGCTTGGGACGTTTTGCCATGGGTTGGGGTCACTTACAAGGTCGTTGGAAGGTCGGTTACAGCCTTCTTTTTTGCTTTTTATCTTCTGGGTCTTGTTAATGCTAGTGACAAAAGTCTGACTTCACGGGTGTTTTCTCATCCTTTGCTTTGCTTTTTCGGGCGCTACAGCTACGGCCTTTACGTGTTTCACATGGGGGTTTGGATGATCAAAATGAGATTTGGGATTCCTCAATATCTTGAAGCACATTCCATCCCCGCTTTTTTAGTTTGGTTCGTTGATATCCTGATTCCGATGTTCATTTCAATTCTGATCGCGTTTTGCAGCTGGCATCTTTTTGAGAAGCAGGTCCTGAAACTGAAGCGCTTTTTTGAATATCAGCCCCAGGGATGAACTGACCGATGTCAACCATAGGGAGTATCCCCCCTGCTTACTTGGGGTTCCTTCCAATTCTTTATTAGGGCTATGCACTTGACGCTTGGTAATCTTTGCTCGGTTCGATGTCCAGAACAGGTTCCAAATGGACTGCCTGCGTGATCAACCGGTAAAAGAGCAACCCGCGGGACTTCGATGTCC
>CAIRTR010000259.1 GCA_903881565.1 Oligoflexia bacterium
AACTCCGCAAAATCACTGCTCGACTAAACCACCAAGAATGGGCGGTCGCCATCACGGAAAAAGATGAGAAAACTTTTCTTGAAACGCGAGCCATGTGCGCCGATATTCCGGATCATAGGATCATTTTTCAAAAGAAGGCCTCGCTCATCTCGGGACTCATTCAACCTCACCTCGGAGTCATTAGCGTGGACGGCACCCTCTCCAAAGGTCTTAACGTTAAAAGTGATTTTCTCGCTCTTTTGCCGCTTGCCGAGGCTTTTTCATGAAACACTTGCCTATCACCATTCTCGCGCTTGTTCTTCTGTGCGGCCCCCTCGCACGCGCAGCCCAAGATGTTCACATTGGGCTGGCCTCAAACTTCTCAGAGCCAAGTTCGAGTTCTTCAAATCCTTATGGCGACTATTTTCGTAACGGGGTACGGCTTGCAATTGAAGACTCTAAATCTAAATTGGTGCAAGCGGGTGTCAACATCGTGCTTGATGAGTTTGATTACGGCACCACACAAGTCAAAGTATTGGATGCCGCAAAGAAGGCCGCAGCCTCAAACGTAATCGGCGTCTTGGGTTACAACTTTTCTTCCCACGCCTTACTTGCGGCGCCCATTCATCAAGAAGCAAAACTCCCGATGCTCACGCCCAGCGCTACCGCCGATCGAATTGGAAAATTTGGCAATTATGTTCACATGGGCTGCTTTGACAACAGCTTCATGGGCAGTACACTTGCAAAAATCGCTTGGAACCGGCTGAATGTTAAAAAAGCTGCAATAATTGTCGCTGCTGACTGTGCGTACTGCATGGATCTCGCACGAGCGTTTCAAAGTGAATTTCAGGCCATGGGCGGCAAGATCACGTTTAGTAAAGAAGTCCTTGAATCCGACCAGGACTTCCCCTCGGTAATCGACGCCCTTAAGAAAGCTCCACAGGCGAGCTATGACGCGATTCTAATCCCTAACCAGGAGCTAAACTCGGCCCGTCTCATATCGGCGATCTTGAAAGCGGGAATCCAAACACCTTTTCTCGGCGGAGACGGCTGGGGAGATGTAGGCGAAGAGTTTTTTGCCGTGATCGGAGACGCCAATGTCAATGGATACAGCGTTTCACACTGGCATCCTGAGCTAAAGTCCGTCCGCTCTTTGAAATTTGTAAAAGACTTCAAAACCAAGTTTACAAAACTCCCCAACGATACGGCCGTCCTTGCCTATGATGGCATGTTGCTCATGATCGAAGCCATCTTGAAAGCAAAAGAGCGCACAAGACAAGGCCTTGAAAAATCGCTTTCGTCTATCAAAACCTTTGATGGAGTCACCGGTCACGCTCGATTCTCTTCAGGATCTGCCCCTCTGAAGAGCCTAACTCTGATATCTGCTCGGGGCAGTAAATTCACACCCATCGGTCAAATTAATCCGGAGGCCAAATGATCAACTTAGAAAACATTCGACTTAGAGCGATAGAGTCTTCTGACTCTCGATTCTACTATAACTGGGTTAACAACGCAGAAACCAATCAATGGCGAGGCCTATATCCGCCCACCTCCGAAGCTGCGGCACAAAAATGGGTTGATGACCAAGCTGCGACGACTATGACTGCGGAAATAAGTGACAGGTTCAGTCTTGCCGTAGAAATAGGGCCGGACACTGGGTGTTTTGAACACGTAGGCTTCATTGGCCTCCGGGGAATTTGCTCGCGCTCTCGTCGCGCAGAATTGTGGATCTACCTGGGCGACAAATGGGCGTGGAACAAAGGAGTAGGAAAAGAAGCTGTGCGTGGCCTTTGCCAGTTTGCATTTGAAGAAATGAATCTCCACCGACTTTGGCTTGAGTGCGATCCGGAGCACCAGGGCGGCGTCCGCTGTTACCAAAAGGCCGGGTTTGTCGAAGAGGGCCGTTTAAGGCAGGCATATTTTCGCCGAGGCCAGTTTCGCGACACCATTATGATGGGACTTTTAAAGCCTGATTGGGAGGCGCGGAAAACGCGATAGAAGCCTATGAATGGAACCAAAGAAGTTACCCTCAAAAATGCCCTAAATCGTGTCCTCTTGATCACCACAGGTTTTGTGGCACTCGTAGCTTTTTGCCTGCTTTTTGCGTATGCCGAAATCAAGCAGACTTTAGAGCAGAAAAGCATCCAACAAGAGTTAATCAAGAGCGGTGAGCGGCAAGTTGAACTCTTACTTCCTTCATTCTTGATCCAAGAACAACGAAGCGGTCTAAAAGTCCTGCTTGAGCGTTTCAAGAGTTCAGAGGCTCTCTCCTCGATTCAAATCATTGATCGCGCTTCTTCGCTGCCTCCTGATTTTCAAAAGTGCAGGCTCGGCACCCTCCCACACCTCTGCGAGAGTGATCAACACGCACTTCTCGCAGTTTTGATTCCGATTCAAGTCGGTGACAAACAGTTTGGCCACCTCCTCAAGGTCAAGGAGTTCACAAACACCTTAGCCCAAGACCAGATCCTTCATCTTATCGAGTTTGGTACAGCC
>CAIRTR010000260.1 GCA_903881565.1 Oligoflexia bacterium
GACCGTGCCATAGTTCCGGTTATGAGCAGAAAGCGGAAATGAAAAATACCACTCCGTCCCGAGCCTTTGAACCATCTCTAATCGTTCCGGCGCTACTCCCCGCGCCTTCAAAACCCCAACCGCATCGCGGGCCAGAATCTCGCGCTTGGGTCCATTCCCATCGCCCCCACGAGAGAGCTCAGCGCCGGCAAAAGCTTTTGTCATCACAGGATCGCGATGCTCGACCAAAGCAGGAGCGGTCGCGACCTCAATCACGCACCAATCCGAAACACGCGAGAGGAGGCTCCGCGAGAGTAACTTTAAAGCGGCATCTTGATCTGCAAGCTTACAAGGTTTGGAGCCCGTGAAAAAATCGCCGCAGCTATGTGTTTCGGTCATATTATGCAAATATGGCATATAGCCAAGCGAAAAGCCATACTCCTCGGAGTTATTTCCTTGTCTGACGCCAAGCGCAGTGACTTCGGCGCAGGCGCATCTTAGTTTTACAGCTTCACCCCCTGCCCCGTTTAGTGCTAGGTTCTGAAACAAATGCAACGTCTTACCTCCAGTTTTGTTTCCCAGGTTTTGGGTCTCCAAGTCGGCAGTTCACCAAATACTTCGAATGATATCACCTTCACCTCGATCACCACCGACTCCAGGCTGGTCCGCGAGGGCGCCCTCTTCGTTGCCGTTAAAGGGGATAAAGTCGATGGGCACGACTATATTTCACTGGCCCTCCAAAAAGGGGCTCGTGGGGTCTTGTGTGAAAAGCGCGCCGCCGCCTTTGAAAATCCAAATCACGCCCAGGTGTTTGAAGTGGCAGAATCCCAAGGTTCAATTGAGAGCTATCGCACGCTCAGCGCCGCTTGGCGCGGACAGTTTCAAATTCCCGTCATCGCCGTCGCCGGAAGCGTCGGAAAAACCACGACTAAAGAACTGCTCGCTTCAATGCTTGCAGGCAAATGGTCGGCACCCGGTGAAGTGCTGAAAACCCAAGGCAGCCAAAATGGGTACTTAGGAATCCCGATGACGCTTTTTGAACTCACTCCCGCTACCCGCGTCGCCGTCGTCGAAATCGGAATCGACGAAATCGGCGCCATGGAAAAACACGTCGAGATCGTCCGCCCCACCTATGCCGTGATGACCGCCATTGGACCTGAGCACTTGGAAAAACTTCACGATGTTCCGACCGTTGCGCGCGAGGAACTCAAGGCCATGAGCTGGACCGCAGCCCACGGAGGCCTCGTTGCCATGGATCTCGATAACGAATGGCTGGCGCCCCTTGCAAAAGACTTGCGCGAAAGCACGGATTCACCTCCCGCCGTTTTCTACTCCTTTTCGCCACAACCCAGGATGGCGTTTAACGGCGCGCGCGTTTTATTTGCGAACGTCACTTCGGCGGGAACCCTTGAGATCGAAGGATTGTCCGGCAAAACCGAAAGTTTTGAACTCCCACTCCTCGGTGCCCACAACGCGCGCAACTTTACCGCAGCGCTAGCCGTTGCAGCAGGCTTGGGGCTGAGTGCTTCTGAAATTCGAGAAGGCCTTGCCGGATTTAAGGGCGCGACGGGCCGCTCAGAGATCAAGAACCTTGCGAGGCCTAGCGGCCAAAGTGTGCAAGTCGTTTGCGATTATTATAACGCCAACCCCACTTCGGTCGAAGCGGCCTTGGATCTCCTCACGGAACTCTCGCACCGAGATTCGCGGGCGCGCGTTCGTTGGGCGTGTTTAGCCGATATGCTGGAGTTAGGCGCACAAGAAGAAAAATTGCATCGAGCACTCGCCGAAAAATTAAACGCGCTTGGAATCGAAAACGTGCTGCTTTTCGGACCGCGCATGAAATGGCTCGCCACCGAACTTAAAACGCGCTCATTTAAGGGTAAATTGCTGCATTTTGAAACCCAAGGCGAAATGGCGGATTTTGTAAACCGCAAACTCATGCCTGAAGACGTGCTCTTAATCAAAGGTTCACGCAGCATGAAGATGGAAGAGATCTGGAGCTTGCTTCAACCGCAGGAAAACCAGCAAGCGCAGGGCAATAAGACATGACCAAAATCCTCTCCCCCACTCCTGATAACGTCGAACTCGTCGCCCAGGTTTTGGGACAAGGTGGAATTGCCGCCATCCCCACCGAAACCGTTTATGGCCTCGCAGGCCTGGCCCTGCATCCCGAAGCGCTAGCGCATATTTTTGATAGCAAAGAACGGCCGCACTTTGATCCTTTGATTGTGCATATTCCGACGCTTTGGAAAAGTCTCGCCGCTTTAGACGAAGCCAATCTGGTCGACTCAAAAATGTTAGGCCCGCTCGCGAAAAAACGTGCAGATCTTTTGATCCATGAACTGTGGCCAGGCCCGCTCACTCTCGTGCTCCCCAAGAATGCGCTCGTTCCCGACATCTGCACAAGTGGGCTTCCCACTGTGGCCTTGCGCATGCCCCGGCATCCACTCACGCAACGATTATTGGAACTGCTGGGCCAACCTTTGGCCGCCCCGAGCGCCAATCGTTTCGGACGAATCAGTCCGACCTCCGCCAAAGACGTGCTGAGTGAACTGGACGGGCGCATCCAATACATTTTAGACGGCGGAAAATGCGAGATCGGTGTCGAATCCACCGTCATCGCGATCGCGCCCGACGGAACCGTCACCCTGCTTCGCCCAGGGGGAACACCCATTGAGGCGATCGAAGCCTTGCTCGAAATTCCACTGGTGCGCCAAGAGCGCGTCTCTACCCACGCCCCCGAAGCGCCGGGAATGATCGAGAGTCACTACGCTCCTCGGAAACCCTTGATACTTCTAAGCGCGCCGGTTTTAGAACTCTCGGATCTTCCCGAAACGCTTCAACCCGGAACCCTGCAATCTCGATTCGCTTCAGGCAAAATCGGCCTTCTCGTTGCCTCTGGAAACAAAAGCCAATCGGCGCTCAAACTTCAGGAACTTTGTGGCTCACCAGTCATCGCCCGCAGCCTCTGCGCCGCCGACTGGAACGCGGCTGAAGCCTCGCGCAATCTGTTTTCGCAAATGCGTTTCTTAGACGAGTTTGATATCGACCTGATTGTCGCAGAACCCTGCCCAGGTCCTTCGGCAAAGGACGGTTTGGGCTTTGCGATCATGGATCGATTGACCAGAGCCGCGGCGCCCAGAAACGCTCCGATGGAGGATCTCCCGGAGGCCCCCATTGAAAAGAAGGCCGAGAAAAAGACTGGGCTGAAGAAAAAAGCCAAATGAGCGTACTCGAAGTCACGCCTGCCCTGACTCATGCCTTTACCCTTGCCCTCGAAGAAGCGCAGGAATTTGTGGGCGCTACCGCCCCCAATCCCCCTGTCGGCGCCGCCGCTCTCGATGCCCAAGGGCGTGTTCTCGGAGTCGCCGCTCATCAAAAAGCAGGCGAGCCTCATGCCGAAGCCGCGTTGCTCGCGGAGTTAGCGGCCCAGCGAATTGAAACGCCCATCGACACTTTGGTGGTCACCCTTGAACCCTGCAATCACACAGGTCGCACCCCTCCCTGCACGCAAGCCATTATTGCGGCGGGCGTTCGCCGTGTGATTTACGGGGTGGCGGATCCCAATCCACGCGTCGAGGGCGGCGGCGCGGGTGCCCTAAGAGATGCGGGAATTGACGTGTCAGCGCTGCCCGAAGGGTCGGCCCTTGGCGAAAAATGCTTGGAACTTGCGCGCCCCTTTATCAAATGGGTCACGACCGGATTACCTTTTGTGACTGTGAAAACAGCCCACCGCGCAGACGGTTCGGCGGATAGTTCCGCGATGGGCTCGATGATTCCACCGCCCGGTCAGAAAACTTTTACGACTCCTGAAGCGCTTCACATTGCCCACGGCCTGCGCAAGCGATGTGACGCCATTCTCACGGGGAGCGGTACGATTTTAGCAGATAACCCGGCGTTTACCGTACGACATGTTGCCGATCACTTTGGGAAAAAGCGTTGGCTTGCGATCCTGGATCGCAGACGCAGAGTGCCTGTGAAGTATCTCGAATATGCTCGTGGCCAGGGGTTTACCGTGATTTTGCCCGACTCATTAGAAAGCGCGCTACGCGAGTTGGGAGCGAGTGGTGTGCTTGAAGTTTTGGTCGAGGCCGGGCCATTGATTTCTCAGGCAGTTCTTGCGGGAGATCTTTGGGATCGGCACGTGATTTTGCGTGAGGGAGAATTAACGGCTACGAATTTCCTAAGGAACGAAGTTAAGGGGCGACCCTAGGCTAGGGTGGGCCGATAACTTCGCACTCTGAGAAATTCAACGACAAGTTCAACAGGAGAACTCATTAATGCTTACTTTTCTACTCATCTTTATGACCCAACTCACCACTGCCCAAGCTGCCGTCACAACGAAGACCATCGAATACCATCAAGGCGACACCACGCTCGAGGGTTACGTCGCGTATGATGACGCCATCGCCGCTCCGAAGCCCGGCGTGTTGATCGTTCCCGATTGGATGGGGCCTGGGCCGTTTGCTTTTCAAAAGGCCGAGCAGCTCGCAAAAGAGGGCTACGTGGGATTCGTGGTCGATGTTTACGGCAAAGGCGTGCGACCTAAAGATGGCGCCGAAGCTGGAAAACTCGCCGGACTTTTCAAAGGCGATCGGCCTTTATTGCGTGCTCGAATGCGCGCGGCTTTGGACACGCTTACTGCGATGAAACAGGTTAATACGAAAAAGGTTCTTGTCATGGGTTATTGTTTCGGAGGGACTGCTGCACTAGAACTGGCTCGCAGTGGAGCGCCGCTTGCGGGGGTCGCAAGTTTCCACGGCGGTCTTTCCTCTCCCTCACCACAAGACGCGCGCAACATCAAAGCGCCGGTCCTCGCTATGCACGGTGCTGACGACCCCTTCGTTCCGGCTCCCGAAGTACAGGCCTTCAAAGACGAAATGAAGTCTGCGGGCGTCGACCTCAAATTCATCGCCTATGCCGGCGCGGTTCATTCGTTCACGAATCCTGCAGCAGGAACGGATAATAAAAAGGGCGCAGCTTACAACGCGAGTGCAGACAAAGAGTCTTGGAAAGCGTTTGAGGAATTTGTAGGGCGGGTATTTGGGAAGAAGTGAGTTGGTCGCCCCGCCAAGCCCCTGCGAGAAAGCCCCCATGCTTGACTAAATAGGTCGGTTGCGATGCAATAAGCGCAAGGATTCAGTCAGGTTTTCACGATCTTTCCCTCCGAGTGATATCCTGCGACATTTTGCCTAAGCCTGTGGTATGGCCTGTGGTATTGAACGGATAGAAAAACCACCATGTTTACAGGCATAATTCAGGCTACGGCCCATATTTTGGAGATCGAAAAACAGGAGTCTGCGGCTCAGACCGAGCGCTCGCTCAAATTCCGTATCGACACAGGTTTCTCCGACATCGCACTTGGCGAGAGCATCGCCATCAACGGCGTGTGCCTCACGGTTTTTGAAATCGGAAAGTCGCCCTCGCACGCTGCTTTTTTCGCAAGCTCTGAAACACTTGATAAAACAAATCTCGATTCACTCACCCCCACGTCCATCGTCAATTTAGAGCGCGCACTTCCCGCAATCGACGTGCTAGGATCACCCGCGGGATCACCTTCACAACCCGTGGCGCGGCTCTCCGGACACATCGTCCAAGGCCACGTCGATGGGATTGGGGAATTTTTATCGGCCACGCCATCAGGCGAAGCACGCTCACTTAAGTTTCACTTACCCCCTCGCCTCCTTCGCTACTGCATTGAAAAAGGCTCCATCACGATCAATGGAATCAGCCTCACGCTCAACACCATTAACGACGCCGCCGCCCCAAATTCTTATGGCGAAATCGAAATCATGATCATCCCCCACACCTGGGAGCACACGAATCTCAAAAACCTCAAACCTGCAGATCCCGTCAATATTGAAGTTGATGTGATTGCCAAATACGTGGAGCGACTATGCCAGCCTTTTGCGCGCTAAATGAAAGCTTAGAAGCCCTTAAAAACGGCAAGATGGTCATTCTCGTTGATGATGAAGATCGAGAGAACGAAGGCGATCTTATTTTGGCAGCGGAATTTGTCACCCCCACGGCCATCAATTTCATGGCCACGTTTGCCCGCGGATTGATTTGTTTAAGCCTTGAAAAAAAGCGCGTCGCGGAACTTCAACTCCCGATGATGCCGCCTCGCAATCAAGTGGCGAAACAAACGGCGTTTACCGTTTCCATTGAAGCGCGAGAAGGAGTCACTACCGGCATCTCAGCGCACGATCGCGCCCACACGATTCGCGTGGCCGTCGACCCGATGAGAGGACCCAACGATCTTTGTACGCCCGGACATATTTTCCCGCTATCGGCCGTGGACGGCGGCGTTTTAGTTCGCGCAGGTCACACCGAAGGTTCCGTGGACATGATGCGCACGGCCGGTCTTCGACCGGCCGCCGTCATCTGCGAAATCATGAACGACGATGGCACCATGGCCCGCATGACGGACCTTAAAGTGTTTGCGGCGAAACATCGGATTCCGATCGTCTCGATCAAAGAAGTGATTGCCCATCGGCTGCAAAAAGAGCGAATGGTCGAAGAAGTTGCGCAAGCCAATTTTCCGTCGGCTTTTGGGCATTTTAGGTTACATGCGTTTCGCTCTCGTATTGATGATTCAGAACATATTGCCCTTGTTAAAGGTGGAGATTTTGGTGCGAGCGGGACTCCGCCCCTCGTCCGCGTTCACTCCGAGTGCTTGACCGGAGATGCGTTTGGATCCCTTCGTTGCGATTGCGGGCCGCAACTCGAGAGCGCCATGAGGCAGATTGGCGAAAGTGGTAAGGGCGTTTTGGTTTACATGCGCAAGCACGAAGGCCGCGGGATCGGGCTAGCTAACAAAATCCGCGCTTACGCTCTCCAAGACAAGGGCATGGACACGGTCGAAGCGAACATACACCTGGGATTCTCAGAAGATCTTCGCCACTACGGCCTGGGCGCGCAGATTCTCAAACACCTGGGCGTCACTCACTTGAACCTGCTGACGAACAATCCTAAAAAAATAATCGGACTTGAAGGCTACGGCCTCACCGTCGTCAATCGCATGCCGATTGAAATCCAATCCAACACCTTCAACCAAGGCTATCTTCGCACCAAGGTTGAAAAGATGGGCCACGAATTGAAACTCATTCACGCCAAGACCAAGGGAGAAAACCATTAAATGAAAATCGCGGTCATTGTCAGTCATTTTAACGAGGAAGTCACTCTTGGCCTTTTGGCGGGAGCACAAAAAACATTGCGCGAAAGCGGCGTCTCTCACGACGAGCGGGATGTGTTTCACGCGCCGGGCGCGTTTGAAATTCCACTGCTGGCGCAAACCCTCGCACGCACAGGATTGTACGATGGCGTCGTGTGTTTAGGCTGCGTGATCAAGGGCGATACGGCGCACTTTGAGTTCATTAGCCTAGGCGCGACATTAGGTTTGCAACAAGCGATGCTCGCCACCGAGGTGCCCATCACTTTCGGAATCCTGACTACCTACACCGACGAGCAAGCCTTGGTTCGCAGCCGCGATAACGCCGAAAACAAGGGGCATGAAGCTGCAAAAGCTTGTTTGGATTCGCTGAAGACTTTGGCCCAGATTAAGAAAATTCAAGCATGAGCGGCAAGCACGATCACCACGGCCACAAACATCGGCACCTCCACGCGCACAGCACACAAGCCCCCCGCGCTTTAGTGCGCGCCATGATCGTCACAATCATCTTCATGGTGATTGAACTTGTCGGCGGATATTTTTCAAACAGCTTGGCACTCGTTTCGGACGCGGCTCACATGCTCACCGATGTGGGCGCGATCTTGCTCAGCCTTTTCGCGATCTGGATGGCTAAAAGGCCTGCGAATTGGGTGATGAGTTTTGGTTATCACCGCGCGGAGATCTTGGGCGCGCTTGCCAGTGGACTTGCGATCTGGCTCATCTCCGGACTCTTGGTTTACGAAGCCGTGCAACGCATGAGCGCACCGCCAGAGGTCAACGGCCCAATCGTGTTTGTCGTCGCCATCGTGGGTTTGATTGCAAACTTGGTGAGCATGCGCATGCTTCATGGCGCGCAACATGACTCTCTTAACGTGCGCGCAGCTTACCTTCACATGCTCAGCGACGCTCTGGGGAGCGTGGGCGCCGTGATCGCCGGGGGCGTTTTGTGGTGGACCGGGTGGAGGCCAATCGATCCCATTATTACCATTCTTTTTGCCGCTTTGATGCTTTTCAGTTCCTGGGCTTTGGTCAAAGAATCCCTTGCCGTTCTCATGGAGTCCACGCCTTCATCGATTGATCCTCAGGACGTAAAGGGGCATCTCTTGGAGATTGAAGGCGTCCAAGAGGTTCATGACCTGCATATTTGGTCGGTGGGGAGCGGGAAGCTGGCCTTAAGCGTACACATGGTAACCGACTCGGAAGAAGCTCTAGAAGCCGCAAATGCGCTCATGGAGACGATGTTTGGGATTGCCCATACGACGATCCAGATTGAGCATCCCAAAACCTTTCGCTCAGAGAGGTGTTATGACTGCACCCCCCTTGAGCTTAAGCAAATGAAGTGATAGATCTCGTTCATAGGCCTTGTGATGCGCACCCGTAGCTCAGTTGGATAGAGTAGCTGGCTTCGAACCAGTTGGTCGGGAGTTCGAGTCTCTCCGGGTGCGCCAAACTAAATGATCAATTATTCTAAGCACCTACAAATTACTCAAGCAACCGCCCAAAGTGATTCGAATTACGAAATCGGTTACACTCACCCAATGCTCGCCTACAGAACCACATTTTCCAACGATAGCTTTTTGATCGTTTTGCCCTAACGATATGCCGCCGCAACCTTCTTAAACTCAAACCCAAACATGAGCTTTGCTTTGCAAGCCGCCGCAATTCGGGCAAGCAATGCGAGAGATGGAACCCTGGAATCCGTTCCCGATTCAATCCGGCTGACCACTGCTTGCGTTGTATCAGCCTGCTCGGCCAACTCCACTTGGGTCAGTCCTGCATGAATGCGAGCATTTCTCACTGCCATCGCTATTTCCGTCTTGACCCGCTCTTCTTCAAAATAAATCTTAACCTCTGGGTCCTTCAATAGCTTCTCAACAAATGGGCGCGCTGGGCGATACGTCTTTTTCTTTCTCATAATTCTAAAACCTCCTTCATGCGCTTTTCAGCGAGATCGAGTTCCTTTTGTGGGGTCTTCTGGGAGGACTTCTTAAATGCATGGAGCCAAACCATCTCCTCACCAGATACCATGACGTAGGCTACTCGGTAGCCGCCTCCTTGCGCTGAAAACTTTACTTCCCAGAGCTTCCCTCGCAGTGGCTTAAACTGAACGCGGGAATAACCAAATCCGTGCTTTTCGATTCCAACAATCACTTCAGCGAAACGCGCCTGATCCGGCTTTTGTAATGCCTCGATGAAATCCTCAACTGGAGATCGGCCGGAAGTGGTTTCATAGAAATGAATCAGCATATCGTGTACCAGTATATCCAAATGGACATACTAAGTCCAGAGGGAACACGAACTTCGAAAATCGTCCAACCGGGTGCGCCAATAAAATCAAACACTTACATCGATTTAGAGTAATTGCCCAATAAGTTGCCCGGGTTGGCCCGGGAAGGGGTAGGCGGAGGGGGAACTCTGGGCGTGTGGCCGGGGTCAGCCCGCTGCGGCTTCTGTAAAACCAGTGAACATGTGCTTTGCTTTGCAAGCCGCCGCAATTCGGGCAAGCAATGCGACCACTAGGGTGCGCCATAAATCAATTATGGTTTATATTAATCACATTTGACACATATCACTCATTTCTGCATAATAGCTTCATGGCCGCCAATTGGGTAACACTCTGTTTTTGTCCTGAAGTGAAATTTGGAATTGTTCGCCACTTCGTGCAAAATCCCGAGATTCGACAAAATCAAACGCAAATTGCAAAAGCAATCAGCCATACCGCGATATCCATTAGTCGCCATATTCAAGACCTGGTAAAACTTCGTATTCTGCATGAAGAACGTCACGGAAAAGCTGCAGTCTACTCGCTAAATCGGGCATCGGTACTTGCGAGGACTTTTCTCACTCAAGTGGTCACACTGAACGCCAATTTAATCCCAGATTGGGTGAATCAACAGATCGATACCGCGTCATCCCCTGTGAGAAAAGTTTTGGAAAAAATCATTCTCTTCGGCAGCGCCGCACGCGGAGAACTACTCCCTGCCAGCGATATTGATCTGCTGGCCCTCGTCTCTCGGAAATCTGAAGCTATTGAGTTTGAGCTTCGCTCAATATTGATAGGAAAAGGCAGTGAAGACGGATTCAATATCAACCTGCAGGTGGAATCTATCAGCGAATTTAATTCGCCGAGATCGAATCACTACCTGAGTAATGCGAAAAAAGAAGGCATAATCCTTTGGAAGAAATGAACCCCTATGCGTGCAGTCGATAAGGCGAAATATAAGGTATTCTTCCAGAAATCAAGGCAACATTCTGACGCGGGGGATTGGGCCTTAAAGGAAAAATCATACGATGCTGCCATTACGAACTATTGCATCGCGCTCATAAATTTGTTGGACACGCTGAGTGTGAACCGCTTTGGCAAGGATTTAAGCTCAGACAACCACGAAGCGGCTCCAGTTAATCTATACAAAAGCCTGAGTGGTGTCGGCATCGTCGACTTCAAAACCCTATCCATGGAATGCGTCGAGATCCTGAAGATGAAAAATGTAGCTTCCTACCGCTCAGAGCCACTCACCCTGAGTCAAGCGAAGCGAGCACAACAAGTCACCAAAAAAATTAGACTCTTTGTTGAATCGAAAATCGACGAGCGGGTTTCAAACTGACACCAGACGAATTGACGCAGATCTTTAACAAAAAGGTGGGGAGTACCTTTTAAAGCTCGTCCACCCTCATGATCGCCTTCAACCGAATTTGCTCAAGACGCGTTGGTGAAATCTTCGCCTCATCTTCAAGGTCAATATAAGGATTCGCGTCGACTACACTAGGAGCACTAGCCCCCGCCGCTGGGTCAATAGCGGCTCTCAACAAATCTGCCGCTTTGGCAAACTGTAGATCTTTACCCTGAACGCGTTCATCGATTGTAGGTTCAAGCAAAATATCAGGCTGCGTACCTGCGCCTTCAAGAGGCTGGCCCAGCGCCGTGCGCCCCCGAACCACAGAATAACGAAACTGCATCTCTGAAATCGGCAAATCGAAAACGAGCGGAGAGCCCGTCCCGCCACCAGTCGCCTCACCCACGATGGTCGCAAATTTATTGACCTTCATCGCCGAAGTGAACGTGTCGCACGCGCTGAAGCAATACGGACTAGTCAGCACGTAAACAGGTTTCCCCATATACTTCGCTGAATCCTGCTCAGGGATCCTGATTTTATGCCAGTCCGCGAAGTCCTTACCCGGGAACATCTGCGCTGAGAACCAAAAAGAACCAGGTCGCATCGCGAGCGTAAAATCCGAAACCCGCTCACTCGTGAGATATCGAATCGAAGGCTGCGAAGTCATGCGCGCCAAAATGATATTTGCCGATTGATCGCCGCCGCCGTTTTTTCTCACGTCAATGAGCAGGCCGCGGGTACCCGACAAGCGATCCATGGCGTTTGCCAGCAAATCCGAAATTCTGGATCCCGAAAACCCATCAATCCGTAACACCCCGATCCCACCGGGCAGAACCGAAGCCTGCACAAGCTTCTCGCCTGTTTCTTCGGGCGCCGAAGGTGCGTTCGAACTAGGCGGCAAACTCAGATCAATCGTATGCGGCACCTGAATCGTGCGCGGCTGACCTTTGGGATCCAAAAGACCAAGCGTTAGCGGCTGCATCCCGGCTTCGGCGCCCATGGCATCGACGAGAAGTTTTGTGGAACTTCGGCGGCGCATGCGCTTTGTGCTGCCGCTTGCGAAAACCTCGGCCTGGTCAATTGCCTTGGAAACATCAACCCCGTTTACGCTCACGACCTGCTCACCCACGCGCGCAAGCGAAGGATCCGTGGTGCTGCTCACAATGACCTTCTCATGATCCGTTGCAGGGGCCAGGACTTCAAGGCGAAGGGGCGCGGTATAGATTTCTAAGTTCGAAATCATATCTCCCGCCATCACATTCACATGCCCATCATGAAACGAAGCAGCCCAACGTCTCAAGATTTGATAGTACTGACTTAAGCTGGTTTGATCATTGATGGACACTTCGAGGTCTTGTGCCAGTTGCTCAAAGGGCACGAGGACTTCAGCCTTCTTTTCTTCCCAGTAACAATAAACTTTTTGGCCGACATAAACGACATAACGAAACTCTTGGCGATAGCCTTTGCATTCGGAGGTTGTGCAATCGAGAGGTGCTTCCACCGGAGAGATTTGTATGGCGGATTCAATCTTGGCAAAATCTGAGAAACTCATGACCTCTTTTTGCTGGGTTTGAGAGCCACAGGCGCCCCCGAAAACCAAAAGAGATAAACCCACAGAAATTCCTATCAACTGATTTAATTGAATATTCATACAACCCCCAAGTTTTTGATCTCGGATGGGCTACCAAGCACATCGCTCCGAGTCAACCAAAAGGCGTGTCACCCAAGACACCCTCTTTTTTCCGTCTTAACCATTTTAGTCAGGTAATGCGCTATCATTAGAGGTACTAAAAGGGGCACTTACCGTGAATGGGTTTATCGGCACTACTCGCAACACCTTCGTTCTCCTGATCTGCGCGATCACTGTGTTTTCGTGGGCTTCAGGGTGTGGAAAAGCTTCTGACAAAGGCCTGCTTGTCGGGATCAGCATTTCCAGAGGATCCAATGGAGACTCCAGCGCCGCGACGGCAGGAGATTCGGCGTCTGCATCGGCTTCGCCTTCAGCAAGCCCCTCCCCCACGGCCTCGGCGAGCCCACTCCCTGCAGAACTTGTGGGCACCTGGACAAGTGTGTGCGACGGAAACAACACGAGCTATAATAAATTTCAATATGTCTTTAATGCAAACTCGGGCTTCACTAAAGTTCAGCAAAACTTCTCCGACTCAAGCTGCGCCTCCCTCACCTCAAGCTATACAAGCACGGGTACGCTCTCCTTAGGTGAGGCAGTCGGGTCCGGCCCAAGAAACATCGATTTAATGGGTACGCACGGCAGCGGCTATGGCGTATTTGAACTCTTGGGTGATGTCCTGTTTTTGAGTGATACTGCTTCGAGTTCCTCTTCCCGAATCACCTCGATCACGAACAATACCCCCCTGTTTAAGACAGGAGGCTCCGTCGATCCTTACACAGCTGCCAACCTCGCAGGAACTTGGAGCACAACCGATTGTTATATGGGTGCTGGTGGGAAATACTATACGGATCGCTACGTCATCGCGCTCAATGGAACCTTCACTTATACTTATAACATCTATAACAATGACACATGCACAACTCCCGCCGACACGCCTTCCGGGATCGCGTCTGGAACCTTTACCCTTGAGAACTATACTTTCGGTTCGCGCTCCCGAAATATGACGGTCTCCATCCTCCCACCCGACGCACTCTATGTCGCGGGAACTATGTATACTCGTTTTGAATTAGCGGGGACGCTCGTACTTTGGTTTTCGATTCCCCAGGTTTCAACAGATGCTCGCACTACTCAAGGCGATGTCATTAACAAGAATATCACTTACTTCAAACAATGATCGATACCCACTGCCATCTCTCAGATCCACGCGTTTCTGCCGAAAAAGCCGAGGAATTTATCACGGCATCCAAAGCTAAGGGCATCACTCGTCTCATCATGGGTGGGATCTCGCCTTCAGAATGGGATCGTCAAAATGCGCTTTCTGAGAAATTTCCTGAAGTCATCGTGCCGGTGTTTGGGTTGCACCCCTGGTGGGTTTCGCAAAACGCCGACGAGGGCACGCTTCAATCCGCATTTAATGATCTCAAAATCCGCCTCCCCCACGCCGCCGCCTTAGGCGAGCTAGGATTAGATTACACCTCCCGCTTTTCTGATAGCGAGCGGTTGAGACAACGAAAGTTTTTCGAAGCGCAGCTGGGGCTCGCGCTCCACGCTCAAAAGCCGCTTGTTCTTCACGTCGTTCGGGCCCATCTCCAAGCACTCGAAAGCATCGCCCAAATCTATGGCAACGCGCGATCCCCCGGAATCGTTCACGGCTTTTCCGGATCCTGGCAAGAGGCAAAAGGTTATCTCGCGAGAGGATTATCGATTTCGCTAGGTGGGGCGGTCACCTGGAAAACCTCGCGACCCAAAGTTCACCGAAAACTCAGTGAAGTCGCGCACCAACTCCCCCTGGAGCACCTTCTCATCGAATCAGATACGCCCGATCAAGCGCCCGAAGGTGCCCTCGAAGGCCAAGAACACGGCCCTCTCTCCATCTTGAGAATCGCCGATGAAATAGCGTTGATTCGTGGGGTTTCGGCAAGCAGCCTCCTTGAAGCAAGCGCTGAAAATGCCCGCCGAATTTTTGGACTTTCAAAATAGTCCCAAACCCCCTAGAACATACCTTCTAGATGGAAAAATCCAGCGCCCCCCCTGAAGACAGCTACCGCCTGCATCGGCGTTTTGATCGCATGAGTCGCTTGATTGGCGAAGAGGCCATGGTGCGGCTGCGGAACTCGCATGTCATGATCATCGGTCTTGGTGGCGTGGGCTCCTGGGCTGCTGAAGCCATCGTTCGCTCAGGCGTTGGGACCGTTTCGATTGTCGACTTTGACGAGGTTTGCATCACCAATACAAACCGCCAACTTCAAGCACTGGGTGGCAACACGGGCGAGAAAAAAGCGCAGGTTTTAGCTGACCGATTCAAGAGCATCAACCCGAGCTGTGACATCCGCCCCTATGTCGAATTCTATAACGCCGCAACCTCTGAAAAACTGCTGACTCCCAAACCCGATTTTCTCATTGATGCGATTGATAACATTACGGCCAAATGTCACCTGATTCATGCGTGCCGCACTCAGGGGATTCCGCTGGTTTGCTCCACAGGCTCCGGCGGCCGAACAGATCCTACGCAAGTTCGAGTCATCGATCTTGCAAAAACTGAACGCGATCCGCTGGCGCGATCCGTGCGAAAGATTCTAAGGCAGCAGTATGGATTTCCCGAAAAAGGAAACTTTGGAATCCACGCCGTCATCTCCCTTGAGGAACCGCGCGACCCCTTCCCTCCGAGTTACGATGGTCCAGGGGGCTTTAAATGTCTATGCACCACCAAAGACAATCCTTACAATAACTGCGATCAAAAGAACCTGATTATGGGAAACGCCAGCTATGTCACCGGCACTTTTGGCTTCACGTGCGCGTCAGTGGTGATTGAGAAACTTCTGACTCCGAATCAAGAACTAGTATCGTGAAAAGAAGGCGGGGAATTTTTTTTATGGTTACCTGCGGCCCTTCGCAAAACTTCAATCCTCTGGCTTTGTTTCTTTAGAGGAGACTGCGCTTGAGATTTTTCCCGTTTCCTTTTTTGGTTTCTCCTTGGGCCAGTTTACTTCTGTGAGGAACACGAAACTCGATACGCAGGATTGCAGGTACGCCGAATGCCGCGGGCGCCTCTCCCGGGTTTATATCGAGAATCAAGCCGCTTTCGGATATGCGAATGTATTTGTGCAGAATTCCCTTCGACTACAATCCCTCTCTCACGCCTACTCCGCCCAAACTCTCAAACCCTTTGCAGACGAAGTGAGTTCCCTTTACGGCGCCCCTGGCGGTGACACGCTTTTTAGCGAAGCGGTTGCGATTGGGATGACGATGCCTGAGGGGGTATTGGGTCGTGCAAAATTAGGAATGGCGTACTCGCAGGAGCGAATGCAGACCCAAGGGTCATTTACTCTAGCGGCGGGCACTTATTCTTCGACAAGTGCGAGCGCCGGGCTTGCGATCGCTGGCGGCATCCGCTGGATTGGAATTCCTTCGATTGGGGATTTGTAACATCACCTCACCGCAAAAAAGGATTCTCCTCGCGCTCCTCACCAATGGTCGTATCCGGACCATGGCCCGAACACACTCGAAGGCCGCCATTCAAGGGCAGAAGCCGCGATTTAATACTGCCAATCAGCTGCGCGTGATTTCCGCCCATAAGATCCGTGCGGCCGATGCTGCCCTGAAAAAGCGTGTCGCCCGAAAGCAGGAGTTCCGCAACAGACGTACCCGCCTCAGATTTTTCAACCACGTGAAAACACACGCCGCCTGGAGAATGTCCGGGTGTGTGAATCACCTTAAATTCAAGTATCCCCACGGTGAAACTCTCACCATCCTTCAAAAATCGATCCACCGGTAACGGCTCGCCATAATTCAAACCGAACATTCGGGATTGCGACGCGAGCTGCTCATAAATCTGCTGATCGCCCTCATGAAGCGCAATCACCGGCTGACACCCAGGCTGAAGCATTTCCTTCAAGGCGCGCGTAGCGCCCACATGATCCAAATGCGCGTGAGTATGAAGGAGCATTTTCACGTTCAAAGATTTTCCATTGGGCGTTTTGATTTTCACCAGTCTGGCCACAATCTCGGAGGCATCCGCCCCTGGGTCCACCACCACCGCATCCCCTGTTACAGGACAAGCAAGAATTCGACAATTTTGTTGAAAAGGACCTACCGGTAAAGTTTCTTCGATCACGTGAAATTTCTCCTGCCTTTAGCTACAAAATCAACATGGCGTCGCCATAACTGAAAAACCGATACTCGCGCTCAATGGCTTCTTGATAGGCCTGCTTCACCAACTCATACCCCGCAAACGCCGAGACAAGCATCAGCAAAGTGGATTTGGGCAGGTGAAAATTAGTCAGCAACCGATCCACGCATTTGAACGAATAGCCGGGGTAAATGAAAATTTCGGTTCGACCCGCGCCCGCACGGAGCGCAACTCCTTGCCAGGCGCTTTCCAAAGTCCGAACAGAGGTCGTTCCCACCGCACAAATTCGTCTGCCCCCAGACTTTGCCTGCGCAAGCGCCTTTGATACTTCGGGTGCTACAAAATATCGCTCCGAATGCATCCGGTGCTCTAAGATATTTTCAGTTTTTACCGGTCGAAACGTACCCAAGCCTACGTGAAGGGTCAGCTCCTCCCAAGACACACCCTGAGACTGCAAGCGCGCAAGCAGGGCGGGAGTAAAGTGAAGCCCGGCCGTTGGTGCCGCAACCGAACCCTCTTGTTTGGCGAAAACGGTTTGATAGCGAGTGTCGTCCTGCGTATCCGCCGCGCGCGCGATATAAGGCGGGAGCGGCAACTCACCGA
>CAIRTR010000261.1 GCA_903881565.1 Oligoflexia bacterium
GCATGAGGGTATCATTCGCATTTTCGGCCGTAATTTTTCTGGGACTTCTGCTTTCATCCTCCGGGGCTTGGGCGCAACCCGAAGAAGATGTTATCAATAGTGAGGCCAGCATTAAGTCGACCTCACAAATTTATGAGGGTTCTCAAAGTCAAAGTGCTCAAACGACGAGGCTTCCCCGATCTTTCATCAGTGGCGAAGGCAATGAGCGCGGAAAATTTTGGAAAATTCGTGTTTGGAAGTATTTTGTTAACGGCAAGTACTACGATACGGATGAGTTTGGTGGAAGTCTCAAGCTTGGGCTGCAATCGGCGGCAGAGCCAAAGTGTATCCTCATGGTTTATGGACCGACCGACGAAAGTCTTGCGCAGTTTGGACAGGAGCGCTCCAATCTGGAGATTACGGCAGCAAAAACAGCTGAAGGGTTTCACAAACCTCCAAGTTGGCTTCACGCCATGATCGCGCGGGCGCAGGATTTTGGTCACAATTACAACAAGACAGAGCTTGAATTCAAGGGACCTGCTTCAACCTGGGGCTATTTGAGTTGCGAAGCTTTCACTTGGTTGCCTCACAAACTTCGGATGGGACATTTTCAGCGAGCGATGGGGGATTATCTGAGGCTCGGTGCGCCCCGAGCTCTTGGTGAATCAAAAAATCCTAAATCAGTCGCAGGAGATGTCAAAGAACTCAGTCCGCCTGCTCCTTCTGTAGACATGCCTGCGCAGGCCGCTGAAACGAATGGCTCAGTAAAGGCGCAGTAAATTCATTCTTAAAGATAATCCAAAATAAACGGCAGAATGAATTTGGTCCATTTCGTATTCTTGGCCTGAATGTCCGCAATGTATCTGGCTTCGAATGGAATACTGATTGCAGCGTCTTCATTAAATTGCGCGGTCAGCGTGTTGATGATTTCGGGCGCATCGGTATAGAGGCTGGATTCGGATTGGTATTCGACTCCTCTTCGATCAAGGTTGTCTGTTCCTACATAGGCGAGCGTGTTGTCGAAAATTCCGGCTTTGCGATGAAGTACGCTATATTTTGGCCATGCCAGGATTTTTACGCCCGCATCTAACAAAGGTTTTGTCGTGGCAAAGGTTCCCAAGATCACAGGTCGTCCTTCAGGATCAATCGAATCGTAGGAATTAGTGATGACTGTGACTTCGACGTTGCGGCTCCGAGCATCGACAAGAGCCTGAACAAGATCCGGATGAGGAACAAAGTAAGGGGCGTAAAGTCTCATGCTTTGCTTGGTGCCTTGGATTGCCCGGAGTTGAGTTTTAAGGTTGTGGTGAAGTTCTTTGCCCTCTCGGCTGTCTTCATCAAACAGAGGGTTGCTATAGATGGGAAGCGCTTGGAGTGTTCCGCTCGTATCAGGAGTGCAATCTTTTGCGGAGTAGAGGCCGTAAAAGTGCTCCAGATATTGAGGAGAGCTTCCAGCGAAGGCCCCCGTTTTGGCGGAGCGATCCCAGTTCTTGTTGAATTGTCGTTGATACCAACAGGCCGCGGGACCTTTTACGAGCAGATCAAGGTCATACCAAGTGGCGTCGTCTTTTCCAAAATTCCGATATTCATTAGCAAACCCACTCCCGCCGATCACCAGCCATTGGCCGTCAGCGATCATGAGTTTTTCATGAATCGTGTACATGACATCGCCTAAATCCCAATTGGGGGGATTAAAATAGATGACTCTCACGCCACATGATTCGAGCTCAGGAAGAAAATCCGTTGATTTTCGTCCCCCGTGATTATCCAGGAGCAGACGCACATCAAGTCCCTGTCGTGCGCGTTGGCAAAGTTTGTCGACATAAAGTTTCGCGTAGCTGTCATTTTTAAAAATGTAAGCTGAGAGATAAAGAGAGTTTCGGGCTAATCGGATAAGTCCGAGTCGAGCGCGCTGAGTTTCGGCTCCCGTTACGAGAAGTTGCATCTGGTTTCCGGAGAGCGCTTTTTCCTGATACCACTGTTGATCGCTTGCGAGGGCAGCAGCAGTAAGCAGTGCGAGGGCCGCCAAGCTAGCGCAGATTAGGCGCATGACGCCTCGGAGATGTGTGAAGCATGAAAGCATCGAGGAACTCCTAGGCGGTCTTTTTAACACAGCGCGTTATTCGTGGCAACACCTAAATTGATCGTGTACAACCGATGCAATGTGGGAAACTCTTCGCATCGCATTTCCTGTTTCGCTGACCTACCTGGGAATAATGACCATGGGCCTTGTGGATTTACTGGCCGTCGGTCGGGTGAGTCCCGAGGCTATGGGAGCAGTAGGGATGGGAACCTCCATCTTTTCATGGGTTTACGTGACTGGAATTGGGGCGTTTTCAGGCCTTGATTACTACATTTCCCACTCCTTTGGTGCAGGAAAGCGGGAGCTTGGGGCGCAGTATTTTGCGCAAGCTCTGAGACTTTGCCTGGTCTTGGGCCTTCCGATCAGTGCGGTGTTATTTGGAATGTCATATGGTTTTTTAAAGCTCGATCTTGATCCTGCGATGCTTAAAGAGGCTCAGGCCTATTTTGCGGTCCTTTCGTGGAGCCTGGTTCCGGGGCTAATGTTTACGATTTCGCGTCAGTACCTACAGGCTCAAGGGGTGGTCGCCTCTGCGGTATGGATTTTGGTATTCACCAATATTTTGAATGCTGTGCTCAACTACACGCTCGTTTTTGGGCACTGGGGCTTTCCTCGGATGTCGGCTGCGGGTTCTGCGTGGGCGACACTGATCTCTCGCGTAGTGATGATGATCGCGATGTGCGCGGTGGTGTTTCTTCATGACTCAGAAACGGGCCGGCATTTACGAGTAGCTCTGCGCAGGGGATGGGACTCTGTTCAGGCGAAAGCGATTTTGAAATTGGGCGGGCCTGCCGCTTTTCATTTTGCAGTCGAAATTGGCGCTTTTTCATTTGCCACTCAGCTCGCGGCACATTTGGGGACGATCCCGCTTGCGGCCCACCAAATTGCGCTGAACGTAGTGAGTCTTACGTTTATGATTCCGCTGGGAGTGGGTTCGGCTGCCTCGGTTTTGGTGGGGGCCGCGAAGGGGCGGGGTGATTTTGCGCTGGTCGCGCGTCGGGGGCGTGAGGCTCTGATCTTGGGGTTGGGTTTCATGTTTACTTCTGCGTTGGCACTCTGGTTTTTCCCCGGAGTGATTGTGCGTTTCTATTCAGTTGATGCGCAGGTCATTGCCACGGGGATGAGCGTGCTCTCGATTGCGGCTTTGTTTCAGCTCTCGGATGGCGCGCAGGTGGTTTTTTCGGGAGCTCTGCGCGGCTTGGCCAATACGAAAACAGCAGCGCTCGCGAATCTCTGCGGGCATTGGTTGGTGGGTTTGCCGCTTGGGATGTTTTTGTGTTTTAAGCTGGATTATGGACTGCGCGGGCTTTGGATGGGATTGTCCGTGGGGCTCACATTTGTGGCGGTGGTGCTGGGGGCGAAGTGGTTAAGGAGCGTTAGAGCCCTAGAATCTTCAAATCAAACAGTTTCTTAAACGGTTGAAAATCTCGATCGCACGTCAGGAAGTGGGTTTTATGGAAAATCGCGGTCTGGGCGATCATCAAATCGGCGAGAAATGGGCGATGCCCTGATTTTCTGAGGGCTAGTCCCATCGATGCGGTTTCGGTGGTCCAATTTTTTGGCAGGGTGAGGAATGGCATTTCTGAAAAGTTTTTTTGATATTGCCGAAATTGAGCTCGATCCTTTGCCCCAAAGCATAGTTCCACCAAAATCACATCGCAGCAATAGGCGTCTCCGTTTTCTAAAAGAATCTCTAGAATCTGCGTCTGTCGGGTTTCTCGGCCTCTCAAAAAGTCGATCCAAACGCAGGTGTCAATCAAAACACCTGAGGAATCAGAACGCGAAGTCATCACCTTTTCCGTCGAGACTCTTTATAATCAAAATCTTTATCGAGGGATCCCTTGAGTTCGAGAATTCGCTTACTCTTTCGTCGGCGAACAAATTCTTCTAGGGCGATAATGATGGCATCTGTTTTGGTTTTGATGCCAGAGAGTTCTTTTGCTTCACGGATGAGTTCATTTGGGATTTCTAAGGTGGTTCTCATTTTGGGTGCCCCTACGTATGCTATTATATCTGTATCTGATATGCATAGCAATCTGCATCGGTGGGTCTAGATTGGCTATCCGTTTGATACTTGGTTAATGATTTTAGGGGTTTGAGTTTGACGCAAGCACTCCTGTAGCGTTACAGGTTGACGCTCGGCGGTTGCTTGTTCTTCTTTAAAACTTCAACCTCGCCGCATTAGGCATTTTTCGGGTTTGTTCGGAAAAGAAAAAGGGGCGGACACAGAGAGTGCCCGCCACAAATTCATTCCTCGTCCTCAAAATCGCATTTTAGTGGGGTAACTTGACCAGAGCCCGCCATCGACCAGGTTTTCGCAGAAGCTCTAAGTGTAGCTCCACCTGTTGAATAGAGACGTACTTCATAACCTGAATCGGTTGAAGTCATTACGTTGCAGATGAGAGAAAGCTCAATGGCTCCCGGGGCGCTACGACATTGACCTGCGTATTTGCTCACGGAAGACGCATCGTCATTATTTACAAAAAGCTCAAGCTGCGTGTTCCTGCTTTCGATATTGATGAAGCGTGCGGATATTTTCGTGCCAGTATCTGTGCAAGAGACTTCGGCAGCCTGTGCAGAGAGGGTTGCAAGACAAAGCAATACCATTAGGATTGAAGTTTTCATTTTATTTCTACTTTCTATTGGTTTGAATAGATTAATTAATTGCTCAGGCAGGTAACACTGCTAAGAATGCTGTGTGACTTAGTTTCCCACCAGTTGCCGTATATACCTGCTTGATAAACGGTTAGATCAAAAAGGCCGAGATAATGTTGCTCGCTGCTGTTCCAATTTGAAGAAGTATAATAACCTTTTTTGCCGCAAAAAATCGCGGCGGTAACTTCGTCAGCATTAAGATACTTGCCACCCATCATAAGCTCATCTTTTTCAAATACGTGTGAAGCTTTTGACTTAGGATCAATGCATCGCACGTTGGCTGAGTCAAGGCTATCGTTCGTGCGGGGATCCCATTTTACTGTTGCGGCACCGGTCCAGTAAGTATTGTAGAAGTCCGCAAAGCCCGGAAGGACCCCTTGAAATCCATTGGTGTAGCCTCGATAGAAGTCTTGATATGACGGGAGAGCGCCTCCGATTTCTTTGCAAAATGAACTTCCATAGCTTTGGTTGAACCAACCAAATGACTCACTCCAGATAACACCATCAGGTGTTTTCCATGCTTCCCCAAATTTGTCGTGAGCTACGCGCTCAAAAATGCCACCACCGACAACACTGCAACGGAAACCGGGTTGGACTTTTCGCAAATTGGAGTCTTTGCAAGGCACGACTGGCAGGGCCATTTGCTCAAGCGCTACTCCGAGACGACTTAAGAACAGATGGTTCATTTCACCCGTAAAATGCCCAGCCTCGTGAATCGCAAGCGCAATTGCTTGGTCGGGTGAAGTTTGAGTATTGAGCGTTCGTGAGATTATCATTTTCGGATTGTTGGGGTCTGTGGCATCGAAGCCTGTTCCTCTAGGTCGGCCGTCTTCGATGAAGGGCTCCTCTTGAAAATTCAGCGACATTGCATCTGAATAAAACTGAATCTTTTGAAGACGATCTCCCTCTTTAAGCCAGCTCTTGAAATAGTCTTGAATCGGCAGTTGCGCGACTTGCTCTAAGTGGATTGAAGCCAAGATGCTTATGGCATCCTTTTGCGCCTGGATGAAAAGTGGTTCCACGCGATCTCCGCCACCACTGGTGCCGCTGCCCAGTCGCGCGGTGGTTCCCACCTTGGATAGGTTTGCGGTTGTGATCTTCATCTGGCCATTTAGATTTTCAAATTTCTCAAATGCTTTAGGTTTGGCAACTAAGTTGAGCGCGGGTGCCGGGCTAGGATTTGCATCAGGGCGCACCGATTGATCCGCTTGCGAGAGCTGAAGCGAGAAGCAGATTGCAAATGCTCCGAGTGCGGTGAAGAGGGGGGTGGTCTTTGATTTCCAGTTTCTATTCATATTCATGACACGTATTCTCCTTATGGACCCAGCCTGACGCGGTGTTTTATCAAAGCTGAGCAATTTGCTCAAGTTTTATCAGTTTTGTTCTTTTCGGGTCTTTTCCCCGTCCAGGCTCGGCTTTTCTACCGGGCAAGTGGGGTTGTACTTGATTCTATAACGCTCGTCGTTACATATGTTTTGAATTTTCTAACGATAAGTTTAGTGTATAGTAAACTTGTGCAGAGGAGCCTTTTTGATTTCACTGATTACCAGGCTTACTTAAAAGAAGCGCTGCCGACCCACGGTAAGGATCGCGGAGCACGCGTGCGGCTGGCCGATTCATTAGGAATTCAAAAGGGATTCATCTCCTCTGTCCTCTACGGCAACGCGGATTTTAGTCTCGAGCAATCCTACCGCGTAAGTCAGTTCTTGGGGCATACGCAAGATGAGCGCGAGTTTTTTCTGTTGCTCGTACAAATGGCGCGCGCAGGATCCAAAGATCTCCGCGAACATTTCAAAACAAAGATTGATGAAATCCTCACTCGTCGCCGCGAAATTCGCGAGCGCATCGCCATTCAAGCGAAGCTCTCCGAAATGGATCAACTCCTTTACTACTCAAGCTGGCACTACACAGCCGTGCACATGTGTTTAAGAGTACCAGCTCTTCAAACAGCGAGTGCTATGGCCCAGTACTTGGGGCTACCCGTTGAGCAGATTTCGCGGGTGCTTGAGTTTTTCATAAAAACGGGACTTGCCGAGCAACAGGGAAACCACTTCATCGCAGGCCCGACCCGCATTCACATTGGCTCGGACTCGCCCTTTGTTTCCAAGCATCACACCAACTGGCGCATGCAGGCGATTGCGGCCTTGGATCGAGTGGGTGGCGGAGATCTCCACTATTCGCTAGTAATGAGTATTTCAAAGGATGCCGCCGAGAAGATCCGTGAGATACTCTTGAGCGCCGTTCAAGCAGCGGAGCCCGTGATTCGCGACGCAAAAGACGAAGGGGTTTTTACGCTTGCGATGGATTTGTTTGAGATGAGGCGGAGTGGGTAGGCCAGGGCTTTCCGATCAATTCCGATAATTGGATAATGGCGCGGGACCCGCTCGTTCCGAGTGTGCTTACAATAATATCATTAAAATCAATCACTTGCTTATTGCGATATATCGATGTGGATAAAATCTTTTATCCACAGTATAGTTGTGGGTATGATGTTTAAGCGAAAACTAGATCTGAATGCCCTTCTTGAAAAGAAATCCTATTTTCTTTTTGGACCCCGGGGTACCGGAAAATCGACTCTGATTAAGCAAAACCTATCTTCGGATATCCTCGTGATTAATCTGCTCGAAAGTCAGACGCGGATCCGGCTTTTGCAGAACCCTCAAGAACTTGAATCGCTCATTACCCCGCACAATCCCAGAGCAGTCGTCATCGATGAAATTCAAAAAGTTCCCGAACTCCTCGATGAGGTTCATCGGCTGATTGAAGATAAGAAAATTCGCTTCCTATTAACCGGAAGTAGCGCGAGAAAACTCAAACGTACTTCCTCAAATTTGCTCGGGGGCCGTGCGCGCATCGCAAATCTTTTCCCCCTTACCTATTCAGAGATTCCGCAGTTTGACCTTACTCGCTATCTCAATTCAGGGGGGCTTCCTTTTATCTACAGCTCAGAAGAGCCTTATGAGGACCTGATCGCGTATGTGGATGCCTACCTCAATGAAGAAATCGAGCAGGAGGCGCAGGTCAGAAATCTTGGAAAATTTGCCCGATTCTTAAAATGTGCAGCGCTCTCTAATGCGGAGCAAATTAACTACGCAAATATCGCAAGCGATGCCATGGTCAGCGAGTCCACGGTCCGGAACCATTATCTCATTTTAAAAGACACGCTCATTGGGGATCTGTTGGAGCCCTGGAAGGAATCAAAAAAACGGAAAGCCATTCAGACTCCGAAGTTCTACTTCTTTGATACTGGCGTTACCCATGCGATTGCCGGAAAAAAGAATATTCAGCCTCATTCCAGTGATTATGGACATGCGTTTGAAAGTTTCATCTACATGGAGCTACGAGCGGCCCTGAGTTATCAACGGACTCATATTCCCTTGAATTACTGGCGCTCGGTCAACCAACAAGAAGTCGATTTCGTGATAGGTGAATCCACCGCCATCGAAGTGAAGGCAAAAGTCCGAGTCACGTTACGTGACACGGTCGGCTTGCAAGCGCTGCGCGAAGAAAAAGTGTTTAAGAAGTTTTATGTTGTTTCCCTCGATCCCCAAACCAGGGAGGAGGACGGAATCGTCTTTTTGCACTGGAAAAAATTCTTAGAGCAGTTGTGGAGTGAGGAAATCTACCCCATCCCCTGATCCCGTGGATCCATCCGATCCCTCAAAATATCCCCCAGCGAATTAAACGCCAGCATCGTGATAAACAGCACTAGGCTTGGGAAAATCATTAAATGCGGATAACTGTGCATCGCGCGAAACCCTTCGTTAGCCAAAGTCCCCCAGCTCGACAACGGCGGTTGAAGGCCAAGTCCTATAAAAGACAGAAAACTCTCGGACATGATGTTGGCAGGAATTTGAACCGTGAGCGACACAATGATCGGACCCCAAATATTCGGCAGAATGTGTCTCAGAATAATCTGAATCGTGGGAACACCCAATGCTCGGGCGGATTCGACGTAGGGCATTTCACGTGCTTGCAAAACCTGACCGCGTACCAGGCGTGCTTGAGTCACCCACGCGGTCATGCCCAGGGCTAAAAATATGCCCATGAACCCACGGCCCAAGAGAAGTGTGAGTAGAATGGCTAGCAGCAGTGACGGGAAGATGTAGAACAGATCGACAAGTCTCATCAGAAGCGAATCGATCTTGCCGCCTTTGTACCCCGCAAGTGTTCCGACAGCTGTCCCTAAGACCAAGGCAAAAAGCGCCGTGACCACACCAACCGCAAGTGACATCTGCGCTCCGTAAATCAATCGACTAAAAAGATCTCGCCCTAAGGTGTCTGTCCCCATCCAATGATGGACCGAAGGGAGCTCAAGGCGCGCCATGATGTCCTGCGTTTCGTAAGAGTAGGGGGCGACCCAGGGTGCAAAAATCGCAAGCAGGGTCACGAGCGCCAAGAAGAGAATCGAAAACCGCCTCATAGTCTGATCCTCGGATCAATCCACGTGTAGGCCAGATCGACCAGAAGATTGCACATGAGTAAAACAACTCCATAGACAAGCGTGACGCCCATCACGAGAGGATAATCGCGATTGAGAACGGCTTGCACGAAGTGTTTGCCCATTCCCGGAAGTTGAAAAACGATCTCCACCAAAAAAGATCCCGTGACTAGGTTTGCGGTAATGGGGCCCAAGACTGTGATCACCGGAATGCAGCTGTTTTTTAGGGCATGTTTGAACAAAATGACCTGCGACGAAAGCCCTTTTCCGCGCGCCGTTCGAATATAGTCTTCGCTCAAAACCTCAATCATAGATGCCCGAGTGAGTCGCGCAATAAGAGAAACGGGGCGTACGCCCAGGGTGATCACTGGCATGATCAGTGAACTGGGCCCTTCCCAGAGCGCTGGAGGCAACCAACCCAAGTTGTAAGAAAAAACCAAGACCAAAAGTCCCGCGACTAAAAAGTTGGGGAGACTCACCCCGGCATTGGAGATAAACATCGCAAATCGATCGAATCTAGAGTTCTGCTTCCATGCGCCCAATGCCCCCAAGGGGACTCCGAAAATAATGGATAACAGGAGCGCAAGAACCCCCAAAATCAGAGTGTAAGGGAGTGACGTAAAGATAATGCCCGATACGGATTGGCCCAGGTACTGAAACGACTCTCCCATATTTCCGCTCAGCAGATCCTTGGTCCAGAGTAAAAACTGTGCAGGAATGCTTTGGTCCAGGTGATAGTGCTGCGCAATTGCCGCTTGTACTTCAGGCGGAAAAGCCCGCTCCGAATCGAAAGGTCCGCCAGGGGCCAGGCGCAGTACAAAAAATACGAGCGTCAATAAAAGTGCAAGCGTCGGCACGACGCCGATGAGTCTTTTTAGGAGATAGGCAAACATCGTTTGGTGATTCCTGCCTCAGGGATTGCAATCCACTCTGCGCTCTTGGGAAAAGAAGAGGGTTTTTTAAGCGTTAAGTTCATGGCCTTGAGCCAGGCGGTATAGGCACAAATGAAGGCATCAAAGGCTGAGAGATTGTGTGAGAGTTTTCGCACATCGCGCTCGTAAATAAAAACCCCGTGGTGTTCCATGAAGGCTTCCAAGATCTCTTCGCGTGCGTGAGCGCCCTCTTCGAGCCGCCTGTATTGAGTGAGAAACCGCTTGTCGAGCTTGAGTCCCGGAAAAAGGAGCGCAAGCGAGAGCTTTGGCCAAACTTCGGTGATCGAATCCACGTCAAGATGACGGAGGAGGAAATGCATGCGAGCCGTCAAGGGGGGCTTTGTTTCCGCCTAAGGTTTCATCAATTTCAAAGCGCGCCGAAGGAGGCAGCGTTTCAAGAATCTTATTTCGAACCCAGATCTCAACCGGGCGTTGCGTGTAGGGTGTAAATTCGCGCCCCATCTTTTTAGAATGCGTTCTCATCCATTTGACGGATTCGACTTTGCACTTCTGCGGCATGGGACAGGTTTTGAGTTTGCAAGAGATGCAGGGGGGAAGGCCCAAGGGGACGTTCACGCCGAGATTAAACTCGTCGTTTGAGGTGCGTGACGCGGAGGACGAAGGCCTGATCTCCTCGATGAGTTCGAGCAGCGCCTCATCACTGGTTTGGGTACTTTCGCCCTTGCGGGGAATAACTTTTTCAAAGACCTCAAGCAGGAAAATCTTCTTCTCTTTTTTGTAATATTCTAAGACCGCAACCGCTGTTTTGTGATTCTTCGCTCCGGCAAGCTCAAGGCCGAGCGTTCGACTACGCACGCGACACCCTAATGTCGAGACCGCCATGGACCCCCTGAAACGGGAGGTGTCTCATACCATACGCCTGAAAATGGGCTTTGAGCTGCAGGCTCATTGATTCGGAAATGGGCTGATCCAAGAAAACAAAAAAACATCCGCCTCCTCCCGCGCCGCAGATTTTCTGCGCCATGGGGTGGATCTTCTGCGCTTCTTGAAACGCCTGATTCATTTCAGGAGTGCTGATCCCGGCGGCCAAAGTGCGGCGCGTATCCCACTCTTCGGCGATGGCCAGGCGTGCAGCGGGCCAATCTTGAGCCTCAAGCGCGTGCTCGAGTTTTACGGTCGCGGCCGCGATCTTTGCGAAACGAGCGCGAACGTCGGTGTCTGGCTTGTTGTCGATAAAGTCTTTGGTGAGAGCCCAGTTGTTGATCCCGGAGTTGCGAGATTGGCCTGAGTAAAAAAGCATGAGGCGTTTTTGAATTTCAGTCGTGACGTCAGGGTCTAGTTTCCGCCGTGTGTGGTGCCCGGTACCCCATTTGAGAAGTTGGAGTCCGCCAAACATCGCGCCGTAGTAGTCTTGAATTCCTGCGGGAACTTGAATCACCGTGGTCTCGACATCGCGGGCGATTTTGATCAGCGCTTCGCCTTCTTCTTCGATGATGGGTGACCGGCCCTTGACCCAAGCGAAAAGTGCTCCGATGAGTGCGACGGCTAGCGCCGAAGATCCGCCCAAGCCAGCGCCTGAAGGGCTTAAGGCACGAGTGGTGAGCGTGAGATTGAATTTCTTAAGTCTTTCCGGGTAACGGGCTTCATTTAAAATAAAGTGTCTTAGAAGTTTGGTGTGAAGACTTAACGCGGGGATAGGCTCTTTTTCGAAAAGCTCGGGCCAACTGAGTTCTTCTTCTTTTCCAAGATCCTCTGAGCGTAAAACAATCCGTGGGCCTTTGAATTCGGACGGTGAGGGCAGCGATGCCTTTAGGGTGACGTCCGCAAAAAGATCGATTCCAAGATTGATCGTAAGCGCTTGGGGCGTCAGGAGATAGAGAGGCCAAATGTCCAGCGTTCCACCGGCAAGATCAACTCGGGTTGGAGCGCGAGAACTGATCTCCGTTGGACTCTCAGTGACCATGCTCGATATAGCCGATGTAGGGAAGCCCTCGGAACTTGCCTGAGTAATCCACGCCGTAGCCTACCACGAATTCGTTTCCAATCTCGAAGCCGGTGTAATCTAGGTGGACTGGAACTTTGTGCGAGCCGGGTTTGTTGAGCAGCGAACAGGTCTTGAGTGAAGCGGGTTGGCGGGCTCTGATCAAATTGGTGATGTAATTAAGCGTAAGTCCCGTGTCCACGATGTCTTCAAACACGATCACGTTGCGGCCTTCGAGTGGCTCGTTTATGTCCAAGGTGACTTTGACTTCGCCGGAGGAGACCATCCGGTTGCCATAACTTGAAACGCCCAAGAATTCGCAGGTCATGGGTAGGTCGATTTTTCGAATCAGATCAGAATAGAAAACGAAACTGCCTTTGAGCACGCAAATCGCTGTAATCTCTTTGCCGCGATAGTCGTGGGCGATCTCTGCCCCCAACTCGGCAAGGCGTGCGTGAATCTTCACTTCAGGGATTAGGATTTTTGGTGTGATGGTGTCTGTAAGTTTAGACGTAGGCATTGTTCATGATCTCCCCAAAGCCCCCTCCGCCAGGGACAATGTATTGTTTGTCGTTCAAACCGCGCTCGCGATCCCAGTAAGTCCCAGGAACAGAATCCAGAACCTCAGGCTCCGATAATCCCCGATCCAGTCGTAAAGCATAAATGATCAGATCCGGGTGTTTTGCGCGAACTCTCTTAAGATACTCTGGCGTGACGATACAGTGAAGCGCAATATGTTTTAGTGCCTTGCCTCTTTTTTTGAAGAGATCCAGCGCTTCAACCAGGGTTGCTCCGGTTGCGCCCATGGGATCCGGGAAAAGCACGAGAGCGCCGTCGATGCCGCCTCCGATTTTGTGACCGGCAACATGACTGCCCGTGACTTTTTCCTGGTCATCGGTCGTGCGCCCAATGCTGACATGGTCCTGGCGAACCTTCTGGGGGTTCATGAAATAGTTTAGGCTCGAATAGCAAACATGAGATGGCAGCGTCCCCGCGCGCGCAAGGTTGACCGAGACAACAGGAATCTCAGGATCAATCAAGGGCCCCTGAAATACCGCTTCAGCATGATAAGCGGCCATCCGAGTGCGAATCGCGGCCGTTTTTGTGGGGAACTCCTGGTTGGCGACGATCTTAAGCATCGAAGAGTAAAGCGTGGTCACGAGCTCATTGATGACCGGTTGAAAAGTGTCCTCCGCGCAAAGTCGGGCAAGCAGGGAGAGCAAGAAGGGGTCAGCGAGGATATGGACATTGGGTCCATAGTGATGGGACATTTCGGAGAGACGAAACTGGAGGTTTTTAAACTGCTGATCGGCGTAGGGGAGCTTCGTCATAATGTCGCTCATGCCGTCTCCACAGGATTGGGTTCATGGCAGAACCGGCATCGTGCCTCGTACAGATCTTTGGCGCCCACGACGACTTGGGTGGCATCCGTTCCCATGGGGCCTGCGGTTCGTTGTGTGCGGGTTGCGGGTCCGCCACAAACCATGCAGACGGCCGAGAGTTTCGTGACCTCTTCAGCGACCGCAAGAAGTTTGGGCATGGGACCAAAGGGCATTCCTCTGAAATCCATATCGAGTCCTGCCGCAATCACTCGTACTCCGCGGTAAGCGAGTTTTTGCGCGACTTCAACAATCCCGTCGTCAAAGAACTGCGCTTCATCGATACCCACCACTCGCGTGTTGTCATCGACGCGTTCCAGAATATCTCGGGCGAATTGAACAGGGACGCTCGCCACTTTGTTGGCATCATGGCTTTGGACATGATCCGCGCTGTACCGATTGTCGATGAGCGGTTTGAAAACCTGGACTTTTTGTTTGGCGATTTGCGCGCGCTTAATTCGCCTCAGTAGTTCTTCGGTCTTGCCGCTGAACATGCTGCCACAAACGACCTCAATAAAACCGTGAATAGGTCCGTGAATCATTTTTTGCCCCTGCCCTGTACTTTAGGTCATAGCAAAGGACTCTATTTTTTGGAATACAGGAGGAACTCCCCTTCTTGGATTATCTTGCTTAATTCGGCCTCATTGCCGGTTCGGCAGCCGCTGAGGACCTCTTTGCGCTTCCCGATTCGGACGGCAATGGTAAACGGCGAGCGGCAAAAGGCTGCTGGGGTGCGTTGTGGAAGGGCTGAGAACTCGGAAACCCTCTTAAGAAACGCAGTGTATTTTGCTAAATCGATTTTCGAGTCCTGAAGTTTCTCTCTTTCGATGAAAGTCTGCCCAGCGGCCATGCTTTCTGTTGCTGCAGCGCAAAATTTGTACCGGTTGTGGCCTAGGACATAGGTGATCTCGATGTTGCTGTCGCCTTCTTCGGGCGTCTGTTTGGAGGTATCGAGCTTGGGTTTAGAAGAAGCACATCCGCTTTCGATCAGGGTGAGGGCAATCAGGATGATGAAAGGCATGAGAAATTTCATTTCTTTAACTCCATTGGGTCTTTAGGCCGTTCAGGTGTTTCAGGGTTAAGGGTGCAATACTTGAGACTGCCCTCCAGTGAGGGGCAGCCTAAAACGTTTCTAATCTCGGGACTGTTTCCAAAAATCTTTTCGATTCGAACTTTGGGTGAGGGGTGAAATTCAGAATCTAAGTCGTTGAGCGTGTCATCCTGCTCACAAAGATCGCGAACGGAGTTCATCGCCGCGGCTTGAATCAGAGGCTTGTGAAACTCGGTAGCGTATTCTTTGAGTGCGATAGCCGTGATCTGGACTGCGATCCAATCGGCAAAGGTTTCTGAGAGTTGATCGTTCTCGCCGCACTCGGATCGGTTTTTGTGATGACTGACTAATCCCTGTTTCAAGAAACACGAAGTGAGGTTTTTATAAGCGGCAGGTGCTGAATCTTTTTCTGGGGGGATGCCCCGTAATTCACAAGGATCAATGGAGTGACCTAGTTCATGCGCAAGCGTAAACACGAGATTGAACCAGGATTTGATCGACATGACAAAAGCGCCTCCGACGCGCAGTTTGCGGGAGCCGTTGGTTGATTGCTGATAAAAGACATCATTTTTTGTGAATAAATCGGGCTGGTCACTGTAAAGCGCCGCAGGTGGCGGGAGTTCCAATTGAACGGAGTTGATTCGATTTACGAGCAGGCGTTTGTCTTTTTTAGAAAAAACCTCGGTCGGCTGCGCACGGATTGTTTTTTCAATCGTGGCGCGGACGAAGCGAAAAGCGGATTGAATCCTTCCGACGCGCTTGGGGGTGTAGATGATTTGTGCGAGTTCCTCATCGACTTGTTCGCTGGTCCACTCGGGATGTTCATGAATGATTTCTTCAACGATGCGGAGGGCCTGGACTTCGCCTTCAACGTCGCTGTGGACGGATCCAGTCGGGTCCCGGTGAGAAGTGGTGCGAAGGCAGATGGCTTTGTAGGGATCTGAGCAGATGAGCGGGTATTCAAAGTTCGAGCTGGGTTTGCGATCGGTTGCGGTTTTGAGAGGGGACGTTTCAGAAGTGAGTGAATGAGTTGAGACATCTGGGGGATTCGTGGGCTGCGAGTTTTTAAGATGCCAAAAGAGGCCCAGGCCTACCAGGGCACTTGCACTGACTCCTCCGGTAGCACCTATGATGAGGTAACGAAGTCTCACAGGATAATTGTCACAGGAAATTGATGGTTTGGATAGCGGGCAGGGTTTGCCGGTTAGGAGTTGCACTTTATTGTGATAGTTTGTTACTGTAGTAGTAGTAAATGGCACTAAAAAAGGGCGCACATTCAGATTTAGCTATTCTTGATGGGCTTCCACCTAAGGTGGATTTGAGGCATCTTATCGATCAGTTTGGGCACTATAAGCAACCCA
>CAIRTR010000262.1 GCA_903881565.1 Oligoflexia bacterium
GCCAAGTCCCAAGGTGATCTTTCAACTGAGCGCGTTCAGATGCAAGCCAGTAAACTATCGTGCGTATCCAAAGAAGGGAAAATGTTCGAGCGAGAGGTTAATGGCTTCATCGCAGATGATAAGGACAACAGCTTTGCCGTAATGGGATCAGTGAACTCAAAGCAGGATCGGGTTGCGGCGATGGCATTCATGTCCTCCATTGTTGAAGGGGTCGGAAAAGCAATTCAACAAGCGCAGACCACCCAGCAGACGACACCCCTTGGCGGGTCCCAATCCGTACTCACGGGAAACTCCGCTGAATACATGGCAGCCGGAGGAGCCTCAAACGCCGCAGGCATGGTGACTCAATGGTATCTAAAACAGGCTCAAAATCTCCTACCGACAATCAATGTCGGCTCAGGGCAAGACGTGTGGATCGTCATGCAGGACACCGTAAAGCTTCCTAACGACTATTTCAAAAAAACCCAGAAAGGGGGCGCCAGTGAAAGCGTCTATACATATTTCAGCCGCGTTATCGATTAGCCTAATGACTAGTATGATGACTAGCATAATTCTTTCCGGATGCATGTCTCGGGCACCAAGCCTTCGAATGCTCGACACCAGAGCCGAGTACGAAGACCCAAGGGCTGCCCAAGAACTCTTGATGAAAGAAGCCGGAATCGAGGGCTTCCGAAACGGCCCCGTCCCCGTGAGAACGCGTCCGAAGGTCGCGGCCATCTGGATTCATCCTCATGAAATGGCAAGCCGTGATTACTTTTGGGGCGGCTGGATGTCAGTTGTAATCGAGGCAGATCAGTGGGTATTAACCAAACCCGGTGAAATGCCTGCGGCACCAGGCATCACAGACATAACCAAGGTCCCTGGCCACAAGAGGAAAAGGTGGCGCGTTCCAAACGCAAAACCAATCCTCAAAAGAGTCGATCAATAATAGTCCGGCCCACCACCTTCAGGCGGCCACAAATACTAACTGCGGCGGAAGCTCCACCACACAAGGAGAGCACCCCTATACGAAAGTACGGGTGCTCCTTGAACTTAAAACTCGATTCCCTTCGTCTCCCTATTTCTTTGCCTCTGCCTCTGCCCATTGCCAAAGCGCTTGCCAATGATGACATATTCACGAAAGCCCTCTTTGAAAGGCCAGAAAGTCTCTCTGAACTTCTCCCTTACGATGAGTTTATCGAATCAACAGGGATGTTTCGCCAAAAGGACGGCTCACTTGGCGTAATCTTCGAGGCCGAACTTCTCGAACATGAGCCCATGATCGCCGACCAGATTATCTCATCTGTCGAAGGGTTGAAGTCTTGGTTCGCGCTGCCCGAAAACTGCGCACTCCAAATCCTTTTCGATCAATCCCCGATATCCAGTCTCGACGCGGAACTTGCGGCAATCGAAAGCGATTACCCCGACGCCCACTCCGTATCAAAGGCGCTCTTCGCTGCACGCATCGCTAAAATCAAGTCAGTCTGTAATTCTAATGACCCGCTATCTCCGGTTCGCAGGCGAACACTCGTCTCGATTCGGTACTTTCCCAACTTGGCAGAGAGCCACCTTGCAAAAGGACTCCTCAAACGAGGAGAAGCCGTACTTTACAAGGAGATGAAAGGCTTTATTCAAGAGAGCCGAAACTTCGCGCAAATCATTACAAACTTTCAACACAACTCCAAGATCCAACTAAAACAACTCCTCGCAGCCGATGTGCTCGATGTCCTGCGCCGCTTCTTCAATCCAAAGACCTATTACAAGCGCAGTTTTGCACCCTACAACCCCAACCTCCCGATTTCCGATCAGATCATTTATCACAACCCGACTCTCGATTACGCCGGTATTGAGCTCGAAGGGATCAAAACCCGGACGCTCACTCTGAAGACAAGCCCTCAATACGCGTATCCGGGGGGCATGGCGTATTTTACGCAGTTAGGATTTCCATTTAAGCTGTCCCTGAACTTTAGTTTTCCCTCAAAGGGGCAAGTCAAAACCTTCTTTGATATGAAGGAGTTTTTCCTTCAAAATACGCCCTCAGCCAAAGCCAAACGGCAGCGCGAAGAAGTTCTCGAAGTTCAAGACAAACTTGCCCGCGATGATCGCTGCATAAACCTCACCTTTAGCGTCATCATTGAGGGAGAGACGGATGCAGAATTGGAAACCCGGGTTCGTGAAGTGGTCAACGTCTTTCACAATGATCTTGAATGCGAGACAATCGTCGAGGACGACATCGGACTTGGTCTTTGCCTCAATTCGCTTCCCCTCAACTACAAGCCAAAATCCGATTATTCAACCAAGCGGGCCATCCGCGTGCTTCGTTCGGACGTAACTAAATTCGTTCCAGTCTTTGACTCGTTTCGAGGACTTTCAAAACCGCTTCAGCTTTACCTCTCGCGGGAAAACAACTTGGTGAAGTTTTCACTTCTCGAAAATGAAACATCCAACCACACCGTTGTTCTTGCGGATAGCGGTTCCGGCAAAAGTGCGTTTATCATCGACTGCGTTCAAGCCGCTAAACGCATGAGCCCGGAACCCCTGGTCTTTGTGATTGATAAAAAATCGAGCTACACCATGCTCTCTGAATACTTCGATGGCGACTTGACCGTCTTTGACCGCACCAAGGACATGCCTTTTTCTCCGTTTCGAGGCGTTTATGATGAAGAGAAGATCGCGTTTCTGACCAATCTTATTGGCTCCTGCATCAAGCTCACAAGCCCAAAGTTTGAACTCGACAGCACCCACATTGGCGCAATCGGAAAGGCACTGAAACTTGCCTATCAAAAAAAGGCTGAGCAAGCCGAACTTGCCTACGTCGAAGGTGAGCTTTTGAAACAACCTAACGAAAATGAGGTTGAGCTTTCGATGGATAATTTTATAGCCGAGCTTGCGGCCCTTCCCGCCGAAGCCCAATTTGAGAAGTCAGCAATTCAAACAGAAGAGTTACTGCAAAAGCTCACACCGTTCTATGGGGACGGAACTTATGCCCAATACTTTAAGGGCAAATCAAGAGCGCGCAACGCCAAACCGAAGTCCTTCTATATCTATGACCTAGATGCGCTTGACGCCGATCCTGTGCTTCAAGCCTTGATGACAATGGCAGTAGTCGAAGAAGTCCGGCGAATCATCAAGCTACCCGAAAACCAAGGCCGCACAGGGTTTATCGTCTTAGAAGAGCTAGGAATGTTAGGACGCGACAACCCAACCGCCTCCCGATTCATTTTAGACGCTGCCGAGACCTTTCGCAAACTCGGTTTCTGGCTCATCGGCTTAACCCCAAGGCCGCAAAACTACTTTGAACTTGAAGCTGGCAAGGCGATGTGGAGCGTCGCAGATAACTTCTTATTCCTTCAAATGAGCGGCGACAATGTGGATTACCTCGCAAAACAATCGTCCCTCTTGGATGAAGCTAGCAAAGAAATTATCAAATCACTCCGAACCAAACGCGCTCAGTATGCGGAAGTGTTTTACATGAATAAAAAGAAAACTCGTCAAGGGGCGTTTCGCTACTTTCAAACGGGTCTCGACCGGTGGCTTGCTCCCACAAACTCAAAAGACGCGCGAGAGGCGGCAGGTGCCGTAAAGAGGTTCAAAGACCACAAATGGCAGGCTTTGGAATATCTTGCCACGACCTTTCCACATGGGGTGGAGAGCGCCGAGAAGAATCAAACATAAGGGAGAACTAGAAATGACTATGAAAATTGAATTACTTAACGTGACCGGAAAAGCGCCCTTTCGAAGCGTGGCAGTTATCGCTTGTATTTACGGCGGGGCAGCACTTGCACAAGCTGAAGTGCCCCACGCGCGCAATTTAGTGATTGAACCGGATTACACCACTGCCAGCGAAAGTGACGCAAACGAGGTTTTGGGCGACGCTAAACCCGCACCGCAGAAGCTACAATTCGAGCCCATAATCGACGACAAGCCCATCTTGGAAGAGCGCAAACTGAAAGAGGAGATTCGGCCAGGAGTTGAATATCCCGAGGGTGTGGAAATGGTTGTGACACCGGAGCCCGGCTTCGCGATCAAAGAAGAAGCCATTGAAGAAGCCAATGAAGAAGTAATTGACGAAAAGGCCGACACCCTTACTGACCAGTAGCATGAACTAAAGCAGTGCGTGAGCACCACCACCAAGCCCAAGCCAAACATATTTTTGTCTCATCCTACAACCGCACTGTGCGGGTGAGTTTCGTGGAGAAATCCCGGAGAAACCTGGAGCAATATAATGAGACGATCCCTTCAAATCCTCTGGCCTGTAATGATCTTGTGCCTCCTTGCTTTCCTGGGCGGCGTCCGGTTCGCCCGGGCCACTGATTTTAAATACAGCGGTAGACTCCAACCCAAAGACTATTTACTTGGATCACAAGAGCAGCACCGCGATCCGGTTTTTGACAAATATCGAACCATCGA
>CAIRTR010000263.1 GCA_903881565.1 Oligoflexia bacterium
CATCAGTCACAAGTTAAGGAATTGACGGGTCTGTCAAGAGTTTTGGTATAAAGTCAGCAATGACGAACCGATTTTTCTGGGAGCAAAAAAACAAGGATGAACGAAGGGTAACGAAAGATAAATTGGTGATGGAATATGGGAAGGCACAAAAACCCCATCCACCAAAACGTGGCATAATTAGAGCGGCCTCCTCAATTGACTGAACACAAACAGGAAAACGAACGAGGCGCAACGTACCGGTCTGGTGGGGAGCAAGCTAACTGGGGCCGCAATCTCAGAAAGAAAATCCAATCCACTAGACCGGTTACGCTGAGAAGAGGTTAGGAGGAGTCGAAGCGAATTTGGTACCGGCCTTCTCCCATCGCCAACAGATCGGGGGTAGAGATCATGAGATTACGCCAGGCTTCGAGCAGGCGGAAGGCCAGATACTTGGCGGCACCCCAGCCCTTGGGGAAATCCTTCTGAAGCAAGCTGCCCTTTTCCATCAACTGAAATATGAGGTAGCCCAACTGCAAGAGCAAGTAAAAGACTTTATGAGCGCTGGGGTCTTTGCTATAAGAATGTTCCAGGTTGAGTTCGCTGTTCTTCTGGACATTAAAGCCTTCGTTCTCGATCTTCCAGCGCAGGCGTCCACCATGATTAGCGAGGAGGGGCACATTGTAGGAAGTGAGCGTGAAATTCGTCAGCCACTTGTAATGAGTGGTCTTGATCTGTCCATGGGAATTCGGTTCGCTTTCCAGACAATCAATCACCTTGAGGGAATGCTGGTAGTCTTTGGTATCGGTATAGGCCAGGGTTTCAGCCCAGTGGTAGTCTTGAATGATTTGTCCTTGTTTGCCCAGGCGCAGTTGTTTGTGACATTCGGGGGAATGAGGCCAAACGGCAGCAAAACTGCGATTGACGTTCGGCAAATCGTCATCACGCAGTACGATCAGGTATTTCCAGTCATGATCTTCACAAAGTCTAAAGGTAGGCCCACCCGCATACAGCCCATCGAGTAGTAAACAGATCGGCAAGCGCGGGAAACGCGCCTTAAGACGCCTGGACAAGCGGTAGAAAGCTTTCAACTCACAGTCTTGTTTGTCGGCGCTCAGATCGGTGTTTTCGATAAACTCGGTCATCATGGAAAACGCGAACCCGTTGTCAGTGACCAGTTTCGCTTCCAGGATCGGATGATAATAGATCGTTTCTCCGTTGGTCATCTTCTTCTTCAGACACTGCGGGCAGTGCTGTGTCTGAAAAGTAACAATGCCCGTCCCGTCGATCACGACCCGATAGTACATACCCAGGAGACGCTGGGTGTGTAACACTTTTTTGCGGATCAATCTCTCCACACAACGACAGAGCATCTCCTGCACTTCATTCACTTTCAAACGCTGGTAACAATAGTTGAGTGTGTCACCGTGCGGGAACGTCTCCACTTCAAACAAAGACTCAAACTTGGCTTGTGAAGGCGAATTCTCTCGCAACTTCGCCTGCACCCCTCGTCGGGACCCCAGGCGACAGACAAACAGAAACGTACCAGTGAATAGCAGACTATTGAGGGGATAGGTGATCATCTTCGGTTTGCGGGGATCCTGGATCCCTTCAAACAACTCGCTCCAACTTCCAAAATAATGTTTGACGGTGCAGAAAAATGCATTCATCAAAGCTCGTTGTTGGGCTGAGTGGTCGGGCGCAGGGGCATGGGGTTTCATCGGCAGGCTGCCTCCTTCTGGTTGATCTGTCCCCCGATCATATCCCTCATTGAGTGCTTTGGTTCAGAAACAGCGCGAAAAAAGTTTTATGACCTGTGTGGTCCGTTATCACTTTCAAGAGAAAATATCGCTACTTCTGCGCGAAAAATTTAAGGTTCGTCACCGCTGACGTCTGGCACAAGTGCTTGACTCTGTTCCCGCTTTTGCAAGCAGTTCTCACTTTGCGTCGCCTTTACTAAATCCGCATCCGCTTGACGTTGCAATTCACC
>CAIRTR010000264.1 GCA_903881565.1 Oligoflexia bacterium
CGCATTAGTGACTGGAGTTCAGACGTGTGCTCTCCGATCTAGCCTCACGCTTTTTTCCTCGGGCACAACAGGAATCCCAAAGCCCATTACGAAAAGCTGGCAAAGTATTGTCTCTGGCAAACGGGGCAGGGGTACTGCAGACGACTATTGGCTCCTCACTTATAGTCCCTGCCGATGGGCTGGAATCTCTGTGATCGCACATTGCCTTAAGAATGGGTGCCAACTCGTCGTACCAGAGTCTCTCGATATGCTGAATATTTGCAAAGCATCCCCTCGGGCAACTCATATTTCTCTGACCCCTTCGCTTTTCAAGAAAATGCTTCTAACCGGGGAACAGTTTGAATCCTATCGGATACGCCAAGTGACTTTTGGCGGAGAGTCAGCGTCCCAGAAGATTCTTGACGAAGCCAAAACTATTTGGCCTTGCGCGAGAGTCTCGCATATTTACGCATCGACGGAGCTCGGTGACCTGGCCTGCGCCAGCGACGGGCTGGAGGGGTACGATACGTTACCAGGAACCTTGCTCGATGATGGGGAGCTCATCGTCGATGGATTTAGTACTGGTGATTTATGGAAGAAAAAAAATGATCGTTACCTTTTTGCTGGCAGAAAAGTGGAAATCATCAATGTGGGGGGAGCGAAGGTTTCTCCAATCGAGTTGGAAGGTGTTCTAAATTCAATTCCTGGTGTTAACGAGAGCCGTGTTTTCGGCGTTGCATCGGCAATCGTCGGGCAGCTTGTCTGCGCAGAATACTCCGGAACCGCCGAACCCGCCGCGATCCTGCAATTTCTTCGAGAAAAATTGCCCAAATATGCGATCCCCCGTCTCAAACGCGTGGATTCGATTCAACTTACCGCAGCAGGAAAAGTGTCAAGGAGCTTATGAAGATTCTAGTAACAGGGACAAGCAAAGGTCTAGGATTTGGAATTGCCCAACGTCTTTCAAAAAACCATGAGGTTGTCGGTTGCGCCAGAACACCAACCGCCCCAGGCGCCAGTTTTGAACACATTACAGGAATTGATTTTGGAAAAGTAAGCACGTTCGACCAGCTTCCGCTAGCTGAGTACGATGCCCTGGTAAATAACGTCGGCATTGCGTTCGACGGGCTTTTGGCCACTCAAGCTGAAGAAAAAATCGCCGAACTTATCAATATAAATCTAGTGTCGACACTGATATTGACAAAACGTTACATACGCCAGCGAATGGCCAAAAGACGGTCCGGACTAATTGTGAATATCTCGTCGATTATCGGCATTCGTGGATACGCGGGCTTGGCCGTCTATAGTGCGACAAAGGCAGCATTGGATGGCGCGACGCGCGCGCTTGCACGCGAACTCGGTCCCAAACAGTTTCGAGTCAACTCGGTGCTACCAGGCTATATGGAAACAGATATGTCCCGCGAGCTCAGCGAATCCCAGAAGGAACAGATCATCCGGCGTACACCGCTAGGACGCCTTGCAAAAATTGACGACGTCGCCGCGGTAGTCGAGTTCCTTTTGTCAGATTCGGCTGCCTTCCTCACTGGACAGAGCATCGTCGTGGATGGTGGCATCACTGTTTAACAACTGAATCGCCGCAAGAGCACTTTCCGGCTGCCAGGAAATTTTAGGATTGGTGCAGGGCCTCGACCACATCAGCCTTTAACAAAGACTCACAGATCC
>CAIRTR010000265.1 GCA_903881565.1 Oligoflexia bacterium
GCGCCGTAGACGAGTTCAAAGAGGATATCGTGCCCCATTTCCTCAGGCGATTCCTCAGCCATGGAAATTTCCTGCACAATGACTTTACGCTCACGCTCAAGCTCCTCTGAATCAAAATTCGAATTCAGAATCACATCTCCCAAAATATCCAAACCCAACTCGAGATCTTCATCGAGCATCAGGATATGAAAACAAGTGTACTCACGTGTCGTAAAAGCGTTAAAATCTCCACCCACTTCATCGACTTCTCGCGCGATCTGCAAGGGGGTTCGGTTATCAGTCCCCTTAAAAAGCATGTGCTCCAGAAAATGAGAAATCCCAGCTTCTCTCGGCTTTTCATGGCGCGTTCCCGCCTTCACCCACACCCCAATGGAGAGGCTTCGAAACTCCGAATGACGCTCAGAAACCAGCGTGAGCCCATTGGAAAAAGTAGTTTTCTTGAATCGTGGGGATAGTGACATATGAAAAAGGGGCGCCCCTTTTAACCGCCCATTAAGGCTTTAACGACCATCATTCCAGCTAAAACCGGACGAAAGGGCACGAGCTTCGCTTGCCCCTGTCGCACAGAAGCAGAAACTTTTTTCCACGGCCGCGCGCTCGTGCTCCATTCTCTCCACTCTTGCGCCGGCACAAAAACCCCTTGAACAGGAACCAGAAACTTTTCCGAGAGATAGCGCACGACCTCGGTCGGCTGCCGACTGCGCTCAGGCCCCATCGAACTAAGGTCAGGCTTTTGAAAACTCTCAATTTTACCTCGACGAACCGTCACGATAAAATCTTCAAAGATCTCCCCTTCGAGTCTCACAAAAACACCATAAGAACCGGGGAAAATGCGAGTCCAGCCGCCCTTCATCACCTCCAGGAAAAAATGAGTTTTTCCCGTTTGCACGAGGTGGCTTGCTTCAACTTTCGGTGGTTTGTTCCCTCTGGACGCTTTGAACACCTGTGGCGTACTTGCCTTTGAAAGCAGAAGTTCGTTTTGTTCATAAAAATGAGACAACCCCATCGATTCCTGAAGCCATCCCTCAACCGCCTTGCGATCGTGGGCGTAAACTTCACGATGCGGAAACGCGGTGGCCAGATCCGAACAAGAGGCCCCGATCCACTCTGAAAACTCTTCGCCATCGGCGTATGCGGAGACAACAGTCTCCCCCTGGGAAACAACGTGAATGGGCCCCATCGTATTTTTCGCCAAGATCTCGGAAGCAAGATTTCTACGAGCAGGATAAAACAACAGCTGAAAAGCCTGCCAATCGTGCTTTAGTTCCATAGGCCCTCAATCCCCACTCCGGGATCAAAACCGGGAAGCTCGCTTTCGACAATCCGAGAAAGCCCTTCACGAAGGGGTTCAGCAGAGGCAAAAGCAGCCTGTCGATCCTTCACATCGCTCAATCCAAGCCCCCCGACTGCCAGCGGCAAAATTCCACAGAGGGGGACTTCCATCGAAAAACGCTGCGCCGGAACAGGAAGATGAGCGGTGTCCTCTAAATCATTACCTGAGCGGCCATGCCCCGCATGGAGCGGCTCGCCCTGGGAGGCAGACATCGATACAGCGAGATCTGAAACCGCAACTTCAGCCGGAAAAATAAGATCAGCCGCAACTCTTCGATGAGTCGGATTCAAAATAAAAAGAGCCATATTGCCTTCGCCACGATCCAAAGGCACCACGGAAAGTCGCGAATCACTGAGCCGGCAGAAACCATAGATTTCTGCCATGGAGAGCAAAGAGTTCACAAACACGCCCCAGGCTGCTTTCATTTCGCGCGGGAGCGTTCCCTTTTGCGGGAGATCATAGATCACGAGTTTCCCCTGACCCACTCCATGAACCCGGTAAGGCACTCCAAGATCCATCTCGATTTTTTGCACCTGTTGGGCCGCAATCAATTCAAGCTGAGATCTGGCCCATTCGGTATAGAGATGACTCCGAGGAAGGACTACAGTTCTTCCAGACTTTGCCCAGGACGTGAGCTTCGCGACCGCATCGCGTCCCATAATAAATGAGGGATCGACCACCAGGAACTGAGCCTCTTGCTCGGCCACCACCGCGTCCAAAGAAGAAACCATTTTCATCCCGTAGCCTACGCGCTCCGAAAGCTCGCCCCATAAAGGACCCGGAGCCGACCAAAGGTGCGGCGTGAGATACAAAGCTCGAGTTTTGAGCTTCATTTCACCATGAGAAAGAGAACGAGCCAAGGACTCCGCTCGAGAGCGGAACGTTTGAGACAGCGAGAACCACTCCTGCTCATCGAGCAGAATTCCGCCTCCACGCCCGCCCATCAGGAGCAGCGATTTCAAAATCAAAAACTGTTTTTCAGAGTCAGAGAGGGTTCGAAAACCGCCCACCGAAGTCCAGTGCATGAGGGGGGCACTCGGAGCCGTTGTTCCCCAGCTGCATCGGGTTGCCATTTCATCAACCAGGCTCGAGAGTCGGGTAAAATCCGCATGTCCACCGGCAATCATCTGCAAAAAAGAAGAATACGCAAATCCTGGATCCGCTTCGGGAGTGAAAATCTCGACTTCTTCAACTCGAACGGAGCAGGCTTTTCGCCGCACCATCTGCGTGCTCCGATGCCGAAAAACATCTTCAGACTGCTGATAAAACCACATGCGATTGGTTTCATCCATCGAACGAGTCTTCCAACGATTCGCAGAAGCCGGAGTCGGATCCATGAATTCTTTTTGCGAATAATACTGATCCAGACACTGGCGATAGGCAACCCCGGCGGTATTCGAAAAATCCCCGGCCGTGCCTCCAAACGCTTCTTGCGATGAAGCCAGAGGGGATCGATAGTATTTCCAAAAACTCCCGGAAAACAGCACATTTACGCCAGAAAGAAGCGTGCTTTGCGTTCGCCCCATTTCGGCAAGGACACTGTCCATGCGATTCAAGAAACTATAATAACGCTTGGTAAATTCAGGCGCGAAAAAAGAAGGGACTGCAAAACGATTGGGCGGAAGATTCATCACCACGGGGCCGCCGTCACAATGCTGAGCCATATTTTCGGCGCGATTCGCGACGTCTTTAGGGAGACCCGAACTTGGATAATGAACCCCGACTTCGGGGGTTAGAATCAACGAAATACTCATGCGCCTCTCCGCGATGGCGGTAAGAAAACGCGCAAACGAATGTGAAATATCCGACTCAACTGCTTGCCACGGGACGTAGCTGCAAATATGAGTTACGCCCTGTCTCAGCAACTGGTCTAATTTAGCACCCAGAGCCGAGGGAGGGATCTCCCAATAATTTACTAAAAGCTGGATCGGATGGTGGTTTACTTCACCCCTCAACATGTTATGAAGTATGGCAGGTGTTTTCGCACAAGTAAAGGAGTCACCTATTATGTGGTTTTTTTCTGATGAACAAAGAATGCTTCAAGATACCGTTCGGGCGTTTGCCGCTTCCGAATTGGCGCCCCGCATCAACCAATTGGACGAAGAAGAGGGCTTTAATCGAGAAGCTTTTTTCAAAATGGGAGAGCTGGGCTTGCTCGGTATCGTGGTCCCAGAAGACGACGGAGGTGCCGGCTTAAACGCCGTTGCGGCCACCATCGCGATGGAAGAAATGGGAGCCATCGACGCTTCCACTACTCTCTCCTATTTGGCCCATACGATCTTGTGTGTAAACCAGATCGCCAAAAACGGTACCCCCGCCCAACGCGCAAAATATCTACCAAAACTCTTAAGCGGAGCGCATTTAGGCGGAATGGGAATGTCCGAGCCCGAAGCAGGCTCCGATGCCCTGGGCATGAAAACGAAGGCCGTTCGCAATGGCGACCACTACCTCCTTAACGGCACGAAAACTTGGATCACCAACGGGCCCAATGGCGACACTTTTTATTGTTACGCAAAAACAGGCGCGACGAAACGTGATCTCTCCACTTTCATCATCGAGCGCGGAATGCCCGGATTTTCCACCGGCAAGAAATTCTCTAAAATGGGCATGCGTGCCTCGCCCACCGGCGAACTTGTTTTTGAAAACTGTAAAGTTCCGCTAGAGAATCGCGTCGGCGAAGAAGGCTCCAGCATCAAGATGATGATGAGAAACCTCGACATCGAGCGCATTACGATTGCAGGAATTTCCCTAGGGGTCGCCCGCGCTGCGATCGCGGCCGCCACTCAATATGCCAAGGAGCGAAAGCAATTTGGCAAACCCATCGGCGCGTTTCAACAAATTCAAGAGCGCCTCACTGAAGCGTCGTCTTGGTATGAAGCCTGCCGCTGCCTCACCTATACGGCTGCAAAAATGTGGGATGAAGGCCTGATGATCGGCAAAGAAGCCTCCATGATGGCGGCCAAGGCTAAACTGCA
>CAIRTR010000266.1 GCA_903881565.1 Oligoflexia bacterium
AGCACTCCCTTGGTAAGGGAGAGGTCATGGGTTCGAATCCCATCAAGAGCTCCAGTTTTGAAAAAACCGGTTGTGGGTTCCGGGAAAACCTACCCAAACATTTCGGAGGCAAGTACAAGTATGGGAAAAGAGAAATTTGAAAGAAATAAGCCCCACTGCAACATTGGGACTATCGGTCACGTCGATCACGGCAAGACTACGTTAACAGCGGCAATTACGACGGTGTTAGCGAAAAAAGGTTGGGCGACGGCGAGAGCTTACGACCAAATCGATAACGCGCCCGAAGAAAAAGAGCGCGGCATCACGATTAATACTACGCACGTTGAGTATATGACGGCTAATCGCCACTATGCACACGTTGACTGCCCAGGCCACGCCGATTATGTCAAAAACATGATCACCGGCGCTGCACAGATGGACGGCGCAATCGTTGTTGTCTCTGCTGCTGACGGTCCGATGCCTCAGACACGCGAGCACATCCTGCTCGCTCGTCAGGTCGGCGTTCCTGCGATTGTTGTCTACATGAATAAGTGTGACATGGTTGACGATTCAGAGCTTCTTGATCTCGTTGAGATGGAAGTTCGCGAACTGCTCACCTCTTACAACTTTCCTGGCGATAAGATTCCGGTCATTCGTGGATCAGCTTTGAAGGCTGGCGAAGGCGACGTAAGTGATATGGGTGAAGGATCGATTTTCAAGCTTATGGAAGCCGTCGATGCCTACATTCCGCAGCCAAAGCGTGAAAAAGATAAGCCCTTCTTGATGCCTGTTGAAGACGTTTTCTCGATCTCAGGTCGTGGAACCGTGGTTACTGGCCGAGTTGAGCGTGGGATCGTTAAGATTGGGGAAGAAGTTGAGATCATCGGGCTACGTCCGACTGTGAAAACAGTTGTGACCGGAGTCGAAATGTTCCGCAAACTTCTCGATCAAGGCGAAGCTGGCGATAATATCGGGGCTCTTCTTCGTGGAACGAAGAAAGAAGAAGTTGAGCGTGGCCAAGTGCTTGCTCATCCAGGTACGATCACCCCCCATAAGAAATTCAAAGGTCAAGCCTACATTCTGACCAAAGAAGAAGGCGGACGTCACACTCCGTTTTTCAATGGCTATCGTCCTCAGTTTTACTTCCGCACAACAGACGTCACCGGCGTCGTGACTCTCCCAGCGAGTGTTGAGATGGTGATGCCTGGTGATAACGTTGCAGTTGAAGTTGAGCTGATCACCCCGATTGCTATGGAGAAGGAACTTCGTTTTGCTATCCGTGAAGGTGGCAGGACTGTGGGTTCAGGCGTAGTTTCCGAGATCGTAGATTAACGATCATAATTCTGGTTTCCGGAGAAAAAGGGGGAGTAACTTAGTTACTCCCCCGTTTGGAACCCGACCAGAACTTGAGGTAGTATCATGCGTGTTATTGTGAGTCTTGATTGTACTGATTGTAAGAGAAAAAATTATTCGACAACAAAGAATAAGCAGAAAACAACCGATAAGCTCGAATTCAAGAAATTCTGTAGAGCTTGTCGCAAGCATACTGTTCATCGCGAGGGCAAGTAATTTTAATTGTTAGGGCAGTAGCTCTAATGGTAGAGCGGCGGATTCCAAATCCGTAGGTTGTGGGTTCGAGTCCCTCCTGCCCTGCCAGAATTTTGTCCGGACGCGATTGGAGTTTTAGGATATGGAAAACCAATTTCAGAAGTGGGTTAATCTCAGCTACCTAGCTGCGGCAGTGCTTCTCTATTACATTGTTTTCGAGCTTTCAGCCAAGCTTGTTGGAATGTATGATTTTGAAGCTCGAGTCAGGAATATAGATCTGATTATTCGTCTTGCTTCTGTTGCAATCGGCGGGATTCTTTTTTTCGTTCTTTATAAAAATGAGCAAGTAAATCAGTTCATGAACGAAGTAATGATGGAGTTATCCCGGGTAACTTGGCCTACGCAGAAGGAAACCAGTTCGGCCACTTTTGTTGTAATTGTCATGGTCCTTATTTCTGGTTTTATTTTGGGATTTTTGGATTATTTTTGGACCCTTCTTTTGAAGTGGGTCCTATAAGGAGGACTGGACTGTGATCGAAAATCAACTGCAGACTGGCTCCGAGATGTCCTGGTATGTGGTGCACACCTATTCTGGATTTGAGAATAAGGCGAAGCTTGCTCTGGAAGAACGCATCAAGGCTGGAAAAAAAGAGCCTTTCTTTGGCGAAATTATCGTTCCTGAAGAAAACGTTGTCGAGCTTGTTAAAGGGCAGAAGAAGACGACAAAGCGTCGTTTTTTCCCAGGCTACATTCTCGTAAAAATGATTCTCACGGATGAAACTTGGCATATCGTCAAGAATACGCCGAAGATCACGGGTTTCGTCGGAGACAAAGTTCGTCCGGTGCCCGTGCCCGAGTCGGATGTTCAGAAAATGACCAACCGAATCGCGGAAGGTCAGGCTAAGCCGCGGCCACGAATTTCCTTTCAAGAGGGGGAAAGTGTTCGCGTCATTGACGGGCCTTTTGCGAATTTCAGTGGCACGGTCGAGGATGTAAATCCAGATAAAGGTAAGGTTAAGGTTTTGGTGAGTATCTTCGGGAGATCAACTCCTGTCGAACTCGATTTTATTCAGGTTGAAAAAATTTAAGAAGATTGGTAAGAGGGCTCCCTTATGGCAAAGAAGGTAACAGGTCAGATTAAACTACAGATTCCTGGAGGTCAGGCAAACCCAGCTCCTCCAGTTGGTCCAGCGCTCGGTCAACGTGGCGTTAACA
>CAIRTR010000267.1 GCA_903881565.1 Oligoflexia bacterium
GGATGTTGAAAAGCACTTCGTTAATCGCGCTCTGAGGAATCCCGTTCACCTTTTTTGAAAACATCCGCGCCACGCGGTGGCCAATCGGAATATAACTCGGCACCGGTTCACTGCCAGGCTCTGGGGATGTCACCATCGCTTTGCGAAAGAAGGTGAAGGGGCTGCGGCCCAGACGGAAGCGCATTCGATTATCAAGCGATTGCATCACTAGCAGAATAACGGTGTTGTTCGCCCAACGAAAATTCGTGAGAAGCCTGAAGCTTTTTATAGGACTCAGCAAAAGCACCCCTATAAACTTAAACGGCCGAAACCAGGGGTTTCCGCCATCGGTCATGGGTGCTGCCAGAAGTTTCATAAAACTTGAACCCTTGGGATACCTGACAGGCTCAATGTGGGTATGATCATCGGGGTGAAACACAGAGGTGATTGCAACGCCTTCGGTGTAGTCATGCCCCTCGGGAGCGTCAGGCTCCGTCACACCTAAAATGGTTTCACTGTTCGTGCGAATGCCATCGCCCAATTTATCCGAAAGCCTTGAGAGCGACTTTGATTCATTCTTGCATCGTAACAAGAGATCAATCGTTCCTAGGACGCCTCCCGCAATAATGACCTTTTTGGCCTTAATTGAAGATCGATTTTTCTGAAACCACGCGGTTGAAGATTCGATGATGAGCTCGTAACCTTGAGCGCCGTCTGCAATCGGTTTCAAATCGACGACATTGATTTCAGGAACGATTTTAACTCCGAGTTTTTCGGCTAGATATAGATAATTTTTGACGAGCGTATTTTTTGCGCCCTTGCGACACCCGACCATGCAGCCGCCACAATGTGTACATCCGGTTCGCTCTGGGCCTTTGCCGTCAAAGTAGGGGTCGGGGACGACCTTGCCTGGCTCACCAAAAAAAACACCGACATCGGTTAGGTGAAACGTATCTTCACGTCCCATCTCTTTTGCGCAATCTTTCATCACTTGATCCACGTAAGTCAGTTTTGGGTTTCGAGTGACGCCCAACATTTTCTTGGCCGTTTCGTAGTGAGGATTAAGTTCTTGATTCCAGTCGGCAAGCGACTTCCACGAAGGGGAGGTGAAGATATCATCATTGGGCTTCAGAAGTGTATTGGCGTAAACGAGACTACCGCCACCGACGCCTGCGCCGCTTAGAATAAGGACGTTGCGGAACAGGGTGAGTTTTTGAATTCCAAAACATTTTAATATTGGCAGCCACAAGAAGCGCCGGGTGTCCCAATTGGTTTTTGGAAAATCCTCATCCCTGAATCGTTTGCCTCGCTCAAGGACACAGACTGAATATCCTTTTTCTGCAAGGCGCAATGCCGATACACTGCCTCCAAAGCCTGAACCCACAATAACGAAATCATATTCCATATCTTTTTTATAGCATGGCAGCCAGCAAGGTTGTAACCTTGTTCTTACTTATGATGAACTCTTCGAATCCGTCGCTACACTTTGCAAGCCTATCTTTAAGCGCTTCTGTTGATCAACAAACCGGGAGCCTTTCGGTCTTTGACCTTTTGGAAGAAATTCGCAGCCCACAACTTCCAATTCAAATTCCAACCCTCGTCATTTCTTTGGCGCTCGCAAAATCAGGACCGGCTGCGTTTGACGGTAAAATTCTGATTCACTTTTTCAATCCCGAAGGCAAACAACAGGTCTTGGGTTCGGGCGAGCTTCGCATTCCTCCCGAACAGCGAAGAATGAAGGCCGTATTTCGCTTGGGCGGATTTCCGATTAACACATTTGGCGCTCATCGCTTTGTCGTCTCATGGGTAAACGATCAGGGAACAAAAGTGGGCGAAGCGCTGCTGGATTTTGATGTGATCCAAGTGGCGCAACCGCCGGGTCAGCCGGGGCCGACAGATGCTGGCAAGCCGCCAGTTACGCATTGAGTTTATCGTCGAGTCTCAGTTTGCGCCGTTATTTCATACGCCTATAAGGTGACTTGACTGCAATAGCAGTGTGTACGCTATCCTGTACATATGGGTAAACTTAAAAGAAAATCTATAACGGAATTAAGAAGTACTTTGTTTGAGACCTTTGATGAAGTTGCTGCAGGAGAAACTCAGTACATTTCTCATAAGAATGGAACCGAAATTGCGATGGTTTCGGTCGATAAAATAGAGAAGCTCTATAGTGAAATTGAACTTCATAAGAATCTTGCCATTGGATATGCGCAGGCTCTTAGAGGAGAAGGGGTCAGCACAAATGACCTCAAGGAACGGTTGAAAAAGAAAGAGAAAGATTTACGCAAAAAATATGCTTAAGTGGACCCCTAAGTCAGAGAATGATCTTGATCTTATTAGAGAGCACATTGCTAAAAACTTCAACGTAGATTTGGCCATTCGGGCGGTCGATAATCGGGTGGATTTTGTCGAAAAGACACTTAATTCAAACTCGTTAGCCGGTAAATTATTAGAGTCAAATCCATTATTTTCTCAGCTCGTTTATAAAGGAAATTCAATCTTCTATTGTGAAAACCCTAAGGACAAAATGCTTTATGTAATTTACGTTCAGCCGCGCGGTACTGACATACGGTTACTCTAGACAGCTATCTTCAGGGTGCTTACGACCTTTGCGACATTTTCAAATGAGGGGTTAGATCCGCGTTAACTTGCCACCCAATCTCAAATCAGGTGTCCTTAAGGCTGAAACCCGACTGAGCCGGAACCCCTCAATCGCGCAACCTACGCGAATCTCGCAGGTCACCGACCCTTCGCAATATTTCCCTGGACTCCTTGCCTCAAATTTGCAGAAGTAGGAAGAGAGGGAGCTACCGATGACGCGTTTTCTCACAACCCTTTTCCTTTCAACTTTTCTGTATACGGGGGCAGCAATGGCAGTTGAAGAATCCAAATACACGGTGGAGACCGAAGCGGAGCACTATGAAATCCGAAAGTACGACGCAACGCTGGTAGCCGAAGCCAAAATTGAGGCCGGTTTCGAGGATGCTGGCAGCCGGGCCTTCAGAATTTTGGCCGACTATATTTTTGGCAACAATAAAGCCAAAAAGAAGCTCGCAATGACCGCACCCGTCACGCAGCAGCCACCCTCTGAGAAGATTGCGATGACCGCGCCGGTAAGCCAAGTCTCAACCCCCGGAGGTTTTTGGGTGCAGTTTACGATGCCCGCAGGCTTCACGCTTGAAAACATCCCCGAGCCCAACGATCCACGGGTCCGCCTGCGCATGATCCCCGCCAGACGTATGGCGGTTTACCGTTATTCGGGCACCTGGTCCGAATCGCGCTACACTGAAAAGCTCGCCGAATTCCGCAAGGAACTTGAAAAAAACGGACTGAAGACCACGGGCGAGCCCATCTTTGCGCGCTTTAATCCCCCTTTCATCCCCTGGTTTCTCAGACGCAATGAGATCTGGCTGGAGCTGGCCAAGGAGTGACGCTCAAGACGAACCTCAAAGCGCTGGAAATCTGGACGGCCCACACCCTCTGCGACGTGGGCATCCTGTATGGAGCATACAAGGCATCACCCGCCCTCAACAACCTAACCAAGGCGCAGACCGAGTTCATCAAGAGCTACAATCTCGACTTTTTTTCCGAAGGAAAAGCAGATTAAACAGGGTCTACCTACCATCCAACAGGACTTTAAACTCCTCAGCACGACCAATCAGATCTAATTTTCCAAGCATATGATTATACTCCGCCCTATCTCAATAAAAAACAGAGATAGGGCGAGATATAACAGCACCCTTAAAGCAGCTTCTCAGCCTCTTCTGGGCTCAAACTCCCACTCGCAACCGCGCGCAGGATCGTCAGGCGCGCTTCTGTTTCGGTCATTTCTTTTGCGGGAGCTTCGGGCGCAATTTCAGGGCTCACGTTTTGTGTAGGCGCCGAAGTATGCGCCCCCACATCCACTCCGTGCATGGCGTACTGGAGGGCCGCGAGTTTTTCGCGAAAGCCCGGGGGCAGTTCTTTTTCAAACTGCGCAAGCTCCTTGGTGACATCAAATCCCGCCATCATATTATGCATCAATCCTTGAAGGCGCGCGAGCTGATCAGGCGTAAGCGAGCGCATGACCTCTGAGATTTGAGCAATGACTTTGGGGTCCATTTTCGAGGGATCAGGAATTCCATTTGGAAACATATCTGGGAATCTAATGGCGCTGCAGCCGAATTACAAATATTTCTTTGGGCAGAGGTGTATCAAACGCCTCCAAAACTTCGGTTTGACCCTTAAACCCGAGCGCTTCCATTTCATCCGAGAACGCCTGAAGGTAGGGGCGCGCGGGGTCTGCGATAATCGCCATTCCGGTGGGTTTTACGGTTTGCGCCACCACCTTGGCCACCTGCTTCGTGTGCTGAACCTCATACAAAATGTCGCTCCCGATCACCCAATCAAACGTCCCGAGGGCTTCTGCGTTCTGGCGCCAGTCGGCGTTGATGTATTTGATCTGCGGGCAGGAATTAATCACCTTATTCTTTTCCAGAAACTTCGGAACTTCGGGGTGAAAATCAGTCGCCGTAATCTCCGCGCCCAGGCGAGCAGCCAAGAGCGACGGAATCGCCAAACCACACCCCAACTCCAAAATCGTTAAGCCCGCAAGGCTGCCCCCCCGCAGGCCGGCCTCCTTGATCAAGGTGTGCGAAAGTGCGCGCGCCGAGGGCCAAACCACGCCAAAATAGGGACAAAGATCCTCTAGAAGGCTCGTGTCGCCGGTCTTTTCCAGAAGCCCAAAAAGTTCATCAATCGTGGCATTGAGATCCTTCAGGCATTCAATTTCAACACGATGGTCGCCAAACTCTTCGATTTGACGTTTGAGTTGATAGGAGAGTGGGGTAAAAGACATCTTAGGTACATCCTATATGAAAAGTTTTCGTCTTTCACTCTCCCTGTCACTGACTCAATGGATTTTTGTCGGTCTCTTCGCGGGTTTTGGAATCGGAGTCCTTTGCCCCACCTGGGTTCCGATGATCAAGCCGTTTCGAGGACTTTTCCTAAACGGTGTGAAGTGCATTATTGCGCCCCTTATATTTTCTACCCTCGTCACCGGGATATCGGGAGCCGGAAGTTTCAAGGAACTTGGAAAAATGGGGCTCAGGGCTTTGATCTATTTTGAAGTCGTGACCACCGTGGCTCTTTTTGTGGGCTTGGGCGCCGTCAATCTTTTCCGCCCAGGCGATGGACTCCACATTGGAGGAACACTCCCTGAAGCTGCGGCTAAGGCCGCCACACACTCGGTAAGCTTCGCCGGATTTGTGGAGCATCTGCTCCCGACAAATATCGCAGACGCCATTGTTCGAGGCGACGTGCTGCAAATTGTGATCTTCTCGACTCTTTTCGCAGTAGCCGCGCTTGCCGTCGGCGAAAAAGCGCGGCCCGTGATCGCGTTTTGTGAGGGCGTCTCCGAAATCATGTTCCGTTTCACGGGCTACATTATGTACCTTGCCCCCCTCGGAGTGGGTGCGGCGATGGCAGCCAGTGTGAGTGAGCATGGCTGGCAAGTTATTTTTCCCATGATGAAACTCGTTGGGACTCTTTACCTGGCACTGATTGTTTTTGTACTCGTTGTCCTGTTTCCAGTGTGCCGATATTTTGGAATTCCTGTTTTTGCTTTTATCAGGCAAATCAAAGCAGCCGTCATACTCGCTTTTGCCACGACTTCCAGCGAATCCGCCTATCCCCTTGCGATGCGCTCTTTGGAAGAATTTGGGGTCCCGAGACGGATCTCCAGTTTTGTGCTCCCGCTTGGCTATAGTTTCAATCTTGACGGATCAACGCTCTATTTGGCGCTTGCAGCCGTTTTTATTTCGCAAGCGGCGGGTATCGAACTAACTTTTAGCCAACAGCTTTTAATGATGCTCACGCTCATGCTCACCACGAAGGGTGTTGCCGCCGTCCCTCGCGCTTCCATTGTGGTGCTTTCAGGCACGCTGGTTTCATTTGGCCTGCCCGTTGAAGGGATTGCGCTTATTTTGGGAGTCGACGAATTTATGGATATGGCTCGAACGGCTGTTAACTTATTAGGAAACTGTGTGGCGACCGCAGTGATCGCGCGCACAGAAGGCATTGTCTTAAACATCGGTGGAGAAAACTCATGAAAAATAATACCCGCAGTGTCGAAATCTGGCTTTGGTCAATCTGTCTTCTCGTTCTTGCCATGGTGGGCGTAGGCGGCATCACCCGCCTAACGGGCTCGGGCCTCTCGATGGTCGAGTGGAAACCGATCATGGGCGCAATCCCCCCTCTCTCTCAAGAGCATTGGATGGAAGTGTTTGAGAAATATCAAGCTTCTCCTCAATTCAAACTCGTGAACTCCAGTATGACCCTCAGTGGTTTTAAACTTATCTTTTTCTGGGAGTGGTTCCATCGGCTCTTGGGTCGCGCGATTGGGTTATTCTATCTTGTGCCTTGGATTTACTTCTTGGCAAAAAAAATGATCCCTACCGGCTTGAACCGAACCCTGATTGTTGGCTTCCTACTCGGCTGCGGCCAAGGCTTGATGGGTTGGCTCATGGTAGCAAGTGGGTTAGTGGAACAACCCCATGTGAGTCATTATCGGCTCGCTGCCCATTTGTCTTTTGCGCTAGCGATTATGGGAGTGATCTACTGGGCAATCCTGGGCCTCCGCGCAGCAAGACTAGAGCCTGCCTCGAAACCCAACCCCGCACTTGCGCCACTACGAAAAATACTTTGTGCGGCCACTTTTCTAGTCATTATTCAAATCATTTGGGGTGCCCTCACCGCAGGTCTTCGCGCAGGACTTGGCTACAACACTTTTCCCATGATGGGATCCGAGTGGTTTCCAGATGCAGCGACAACGCTTTCACCACTTTGGTTAAATTTCTTTGAGAATCCCGTCGCCGTTCAATTCGCGCACCGCAGCTTCGGATGGCTTCTCTTCTTTTCTGCTGCCGGGATTTTCCTTTATGCCCGAAGCCTCTCGCTGCCCAAGAAACAAAAAAGAGCGGTCAGCGCCTTTACCCATGGCGTCTTTGGCCAATTCGTTTTGGGCGTGCTAACCCTCGTCTTTGTCGTGCCCGTTCATCTTGCCGTCGTTCATCAAGTCGCAGGCTCAGGAGTATTTTTACTTCTGCTGTGGGCCCGACACTCGATTAAAGAAGTGCTTTAGAGGCTATTTCGAAAACTCCGGGTGAAAGCCCGGGTTTTGCAACTATGCGCTCAAGCTCTGCCTTCATCAACGCTTGGCGAGCAGAATCATATTTTCTCCAGGGATTAAAGAGGCCCACGATTCTAGCCGAGAGGTTGGGATTGCGGGTATCGATGTCCATGATCAGATCCGCGTAGAATCGGTAGACTGAGCCATCTTTGGCGTGAAATAAATGGGTATTTTCTCGCCCAAAATTCATCAGCACTGCAGATACCTTATTCGGATTATTGATATTGAATACGGGATCCCTCATGAGCTTCTTGATCCGTTCAAGTCCACCCGGAGTCGCCGACACTGCCTGCATCGCCAGCCATTTATTGATCACCAGAGTGTCGCTCTGCCATTTCGTGTAGAAAAGTGCGAACCCTTGCTCGCGCTGAGCCGACTCGTGATCAGCCATCGCTCCCAATGCGGCAAGTTCATTGGTCATGTTTTGGGCTAGTTTGAGCTGGCTAAAAGCTAACTCCAAATATTCTGGTTTCTCAAGAATGGTCAGATATCTCAATGCCGCATTTCGAAGTGAGCGTCGACCCACTTCTTCGGGGGTGAAGCGGTAATCCGCTGTGCTCGCAAGCGAACTGTAAGCATTCAAAAATATGGATTCATTATGGCGCGCTATCTCGCGCTGCAGGAAAGTTCTCGCCGCATGAATCGCGTCCACATCGATAAGCGTTTGAAGTTGCGCAATATAGTTCTCAGCCGGCAATTCTAAGAGTCGCGCGCGAAACGCGGGATCCAACTTTGTGTCTTGGGCAATGCCACCCATCGCGGCGAGATACTCATTTGCAACACTCAAGGGTTTTCCCGCTTGTACGCAGGAGATCCCACGGTTCAGAATACGAACGGCAAGCTTTTGCCCGGCTTCCCAGCGTGAAAATGAATCCGAGTCGTGCGACAACAAAAACAACAACTCTTCATCTGAATATTCATAATCAAGATGAACTGGAGCCGAAAAGCCCCGAAGCAGCGAAGGGATCGGTTTTTCTTTCAAGCCGGTGAAAGTAAATTCCTCAGTTTCTTTTTTGAGTTCAAGCACGCGGGCCTGCACTTCAAGACCTTGGCGGTCCAATAACGCCATCGATAAAGGCATGTGGTAGGGCTTCTTCGTCGGCTGCCCCGGTGTCGGCGGACAGCTTTGCGTAATCTTCAGCGTGTAGGTGGCCGCCTTCGGATCGTGCGACGATTGGACCGTAAGACGAGGCGTTCCGCTTTGCTCATACCAGCTTTGGCGAAACTGCGTCAGATCAACTTTATTCGCAACTTCCATTGCGTGAACGAAGTCTTCGGTGGTCACAGCTTGGCCGTCAAAAAGCGCAAAATACTTGTCGATCCCGCGACGAAACCCTTCGCGTCCCAAAAGGGTCGCAATCATGCGGATTACCTCTGCGCCTTTTTCATAGACGGTCCGAGTATAAAAATTATTGATCTCAATATAGCTTGTGGGTCGCACGGGGTGAGACATCGGGCCGCCGTCCTCAGAAAACTGATAAGTTCGAAGGTGATTGGCATCGTCGATCCGTTTTACGGCGCGCGAGGACATGTCCGAGGTAAATTCCTGATCACGATAGACGGTGAGTCCTTCTTTAAGGGAGAGCTGAAACCAATCGCGACAGGTAACTCGATTGCCTGTCCAGTTATGAAAATACTCGTGAGCCACTACCGCTTCAACCCCATCATAATTTGCATCAGTTGCGGTGCTGGGTTTCGCTAGAATATAATTGGAGTTGAAGATATTGAGGCCTTTGTTCTCCATCGCGCCAAAATTGAAGTCATCGACGGCCACGATCATGAAAATATCTAAGTCATACTCGAGACCAAACGTCTCTTCGTCCCAGCGCATGGATTTTTTGAGCGAACTCATGCCGTGAGCGAGTCGATCCTCGTTGCCGTGATCGGTATAGATTTCTAGTTTTACATTCCGGCCCGAGCGCGTGACAAAATGATCATCGGCTCGTGCAAGATCTCCCGCAACAAGGGCAAAGAGATAGGCGGGCTTCTTAAATGGGTCGTTCCACTTGGCTTGATGACGCCCGTCCGAGAGATCTTTGGTTTCCACGCGGTTTCCATTGGAAAGCAAGATGGGGTACTTCGACTTATCCGCCACAATCGTCGTTGTGAAGGTGGCCATGACGTCGGGGCGATCCAAGGAGTACGTGATTTTGCGAAACCCTTGCGCTTCACATTGGGTGCAAAACATTCCCGCGGATTTGTAGAGGCCTTCGAGGGTCAGGTTTTCTTGGGGTTTAATGCGGGTAAGGGTTTCCAACGTGAACCGCTGCGGGGGATTCTCAAGTGTCAGGTGAGTGGGGGTGACTTTGTAGTCATTTGCCGCAAGTATTTTTCCGTCCAACTTTATTGAACAAAGCTCCACTCGTTCTCCATCCAAAACCAGTGGGGCCGTTTGCTTGGTGCTTTTGGGATTGCGATAAAAGAAAATCTTCGCCGTTACATCGGCAAACTCTTCTTGAAGATCAAAATGCAGATCCACGGTTTCGATGAGAAACTCGGGGACAAGATAATCTTTTAAGAGGACGGCCGTTGGTTTTTCGAGAGAGGTGTTCATAGACTGAAACTTCTCTCAGGAATGAACTTCGGGGTCAATTCGGGAATCACCCCTTAACCGGCCGGCGGCATCGAGTGCTAACTTCTCAGAGTGCGAAGTTATGAGGCTACCTTGGGGTAGGGTAGCCATGTAACTTCGCGATTTGAGAAGAAAAACTGAGGAGAGAGGACTCTAGGCGGGCCACGGACGGGTGGGAGCGCCTTTGGCGATCGAAAAGATGAAATTCCATTGATAATTTGAGCACTTCGTAATATAACGCATTGCGTCTATAAAAAACCCTCTCAGAGAGCTACCGAAAAACCGAAGGATCCCAAAGTATGCGAAAACTCCAAAGTAAAATTCTCACCACCGCAGCGACACTCCTAACACTCGCCGCGGCCACCCCCTCTCACGCCGACACCTTGATGGTGATCTCAGACTCCGGCGGCATGTTTGGCGACAAGAGCCTCAATCAGGCCATGGAGCATTTTGGTGCGGGGCTCGCGATTTCCGCGATGAAGAAGAATTATCGAAGGGTTGTGGAATTGTATGGAGCCGACGGATTGCAACCCCGCACACCCAAGGCCCTCGATTGGGCGCGAAAAGTTGTGGAGACCCAAGAGCCCGGAGAGAAGATTGATGTCTTCGCCATGCAACACTCGGGAAACAGCTTCTTGAGCATTGGAGGACCGCAAGTCGTTGAAGCCATCTTTCCAAAAGGAATGGTCCGCCGAGTATTTTCAAGTGGCTGCTCAAACTGGGGAGATTTTACAGCCAATGCGGATGGCAGTGATCTTAAAATTCAATCCCAAGGCGATTTCAACGAGCACCTCAAGCGTCTCGGCGTCGAAGAATACATCATCCACGCCAACATGAACGGCACGGGCCCATTTACTTATCCACTGCTCGCCTCCGAAATGTCCACCGGCGGATCCTGGATCGAAGCGGGGAAACGCGCGTTTGATAAATCTGATCTCATCGCCTCGTCTGAATATTTTCATCTCAAGAAACTTGAAGGCCCGCTCCACCATACCGGCGTCCTCTCTAGCGGCAGCTACGCTTCGTCCTTGATGGATGTGTTTTTTCAGTTCTTCGAATCACGCCCCGTTTTTGGCGGATCCCTCTTTGGTGAAAAGAAGGGCATTTTCACGGGAACAAACATGCTCACTTCACTTACTGACCCAAACTACGCCCAAAATGAAGCGATGCTCGCGCCAGGCGCGGCCCTCACTGAAATTTTCAAACAAGATCTTCCCTTCGTCTTTGACCCTTCAATTCTTTATGGCAACCACGACGCAATTCAAAGTAACTTCGCCAAAGACGCGGACTCCCTCTCCGATGGTGTCATGGGAATCGCCGATCTCCTTAAACAGCTCTTAGGTGAAGTTGCCCGCACTCCTCGTGAAGACGAAGTTTGTGTCGATCCAAAACCTTTCCAAGCGTTCCTAGACACCTACACTGTTACCGAAGACGGAAAAATTCCGCAGTTCGAGAAGATCTGCATGGAGAAGGTGAGTGCCAAGGAATACACCTTGAGTTGGAAGCTTAATACTCCCAGCGGCCTCCACTTTCCTGGCTTAGGCGTTTGGTTGGTGAAGATCCCCGAAGGGATCAACACCTCGGGATTGGGCGTGAAACTCAAGACTCTTTATCTCAGACGCCACGGCTCTCTCACCTTCGTCACCGACGGCAATCGTACCGGCATTAACCTAAAAGGGATCGGCGTCCGCGCCGAAGGCCCTCATCTAGCAAAATACTTTAAGGTGCCAAACGGCGTGATGCGCTTCACGGTTCGCAGCGCGAGCATGACTGAAAAAGGGGAATTTGAAGCAACCCTTGGAACCGTCCTGGGGCCCATCGTCAATGTCGAAGGCAAACTCAATAACTCCGGAGCGGAGGTCGATACCCTGCGGGTCTTGGGGATCCCCTTCAAAATCAAGATGTGAGGGATTTGGCATTGACACCACAGCCGGTGGTTTGCCAATCTCTGCAGGCGATGTTTATGAGAAACATAATCCTACTTTCTGCTCTAGTAGCCTCATCTCAGGCCATTACCGGCTTAAGCACTGCGGCCACTCCCGCGGAAAAGTTTCAAAAAACTTCGTCTGTCCTTAGTCATTTTGGCACCCTCACAGAGCCAGACTCGCAACCTCTTGTAGACTCATGGCGTGAGCAACAAAGCGTCGCAGGATTTAAGGCTCTACTCCCGGTCTTTGATCCAAAGAAGACTTTTCAGCGGTTTAGTTCTCTTGTTCAAAATGCCGATGGCAGTTGGGCTTTAAATGTATTTCAAGATGAAGACTCCAAAGCGGTTTTGGATTTTTCGATTCCGCTTGCGGTAGACACGCTCGCTGCACCTGAGCCGTTTCACACCAACATCCTAAATGCCGCGCAGAACCCGCCCACCCAACTGCTCAGCGGACTTCGCATCGCCCTTGACCCTGGCCATATGGGCGGAGACGAATGGGACCAGAAAACAGGGAAAATCGTGAGCGATGGCCACGGTCACAAAATCAGCGAAGGACTCATGAACCTTCAAGTCTCGCTTTTACTTAAGAAGGAATTTGAAACTTTAGGAGCGGAAGTTCTCCTCACTCATAACTCCCTCGGACCAGTCACATCAATTTCCTATCAGGCTCTGGATATTCCGGAGTTTGGCTCAAAACGCTTAGGCGAGCTCACACTTTCGGATTGGTTTCAGAAATTGATTTCAGGCACTTTGACAGGCTCCACGCTCTTCAGCGCCTTCGAAAAGAATGCCGATTTTCACGCGCTGTCTTCAGAAGCGATGCGTGGATATTACTTCATCAAAATGGCGGATCTTGATGCGCGCAGTGAGGTAATAACGCAGTTTTCTCCCGATATTTCGCTCATCATTCACTTCGACAGTCTGGATGCCTCGCTTGAGGGCGAATCTTCGGGTATCAACCCCGGCGGCTACGACGGCGTGAAAACCTTTATCAATGGTGGCGCGCTAAGTGACGAATTTGGATCACGAGACGAGCGCGTCCACTTTGCTCAGAACTTACTCGACGCGCGCGCCTGGAGTGCCTCTCGAAGTCTCAGCAGTGCAGTCGCGAACGCATTGAAGACTGAACTCAAAATTCCGTTTGATGGCAGCACCGGTGGGGGGCTTTCGGTTCCCGTGGAGCCAGGCGTTTTTGCACGAAACCTAAGGGTCTCCCGCAAACTTCACAAGACCGCCATGAGCTCGGTCGAATGCCTCTACTACAATGCCCAAAAAGAATTCACAGCACTTCTAGAAAAAAAGTACTCGATGGAAATTGATGGCGTTTCTTACACGTATTCAGAACGACTCGCAGAAGTCGTTCGAGGAATCAAAACGGGCGTTACCGGTTTTGTAACGAATTACAAAGAACCCTAGCCGTTATTGCTTTGAAACTTTGAAGAGCGCAAGCATGGTGCGTGCTTCGGTCATGCCCTTAACCAGATCATGAGTCAGGCGGCCGGAGATTTCACCGTTGGCTTTCATGCTCAGATCAACCGTGTCGATCAAACACCAAACATCCGCTTCACCAAAACAAGGATTCTTGCTCGCATCTGCGGTGATATAGTTTGGAAAAGAATCTTCATGGGCTTTGGTAGCAATAAACGTAAACGTCTCAGAAGTCTCGACACTATTTGAGAGGCTTACGTCAATTCGATAGGTAGTAATCCTCTTTGTCTCTCTAAGTAATTCAACTATATTAGTTTGGGCAGGTCATATAACGCCATGCAGCCCAAGTACAGAGTATTTTAGAAATGAGAACCGCGACTACTTCCACATCTTAAAAAGCAGGGCTTCAGCCCCCGATTTGGCCTCTAAGGTAGCGCCCTTTGATTCCAATATTCCCACACCATCTCCTGCAGTTAGGATGGTTTCGCCCACCTTGATCTGGCCCTTAACGGCTTGCACCCAAAGGAGGGCCCCAGGGGTAGATTTGAAGTCCCACCTCGCCCCCGGCTTCTCTTGTGGCGTCCAGCGCTTGGCCCAGACTTCGACGTTTTGATGAACTTCAATTGGTGCGCCTCCTTCGGGAGGGGCGGCCAACAAAACAGGGCTGCCTGAATTTAGGGTCGCCGTAAAGTCAACCTGCTCATATTTAGGCTTGATCCCATTTTCGCGAGGCAGAAGCCATATCTGGTAAAGGTGAGTGGACTCGGTTTTGAGCGCATTAAACTCCGAATGCCTGATCCCGCTTCCCGCACTCATTTTCTGAACTTCGCCTGGGCGAATCACTCCGTGGGAGCCCGTCGAATCACGATGCTCAAGCGCACCTTCGATCACGTAAGTCAGGATCTCCATGTCGCGATGACCATGAGTCGGAAACCCTTCGCCGCCCGCGACCCAGTCTTCATTGATCACACGAAGATGTCCAAAACCCATTTGTTCAGGATCGAAATACTCGCCAAACGAAAAGCTGTGATAGGTTTTCAGCCAACCATGATCGAAGTGACCGCGCTCAGTTGCTTTGCGAATTAGGATTTTGGACATATTCATCACCTCATTTTTTAAAGATTGCGGCGTAGTGGCTGCGGAAATTCCAAGCCAAGAAGAGCATGAGAGCCAGGATCACCACCGCCATTCCGATCGTTCCAGGGCCCACAAGAAACAGGTGGAACAGAAATATATTGATGGCGATGGGCGCCAGCAAGATGAGGGCGAACGGCAATTGGATTCCTGTGAGAATCATCACACCCGTGATGACCTCAATGCTCTTCATAAACGGAAAAAAGTAACCTGAGGCCGCAAGTGCTCCCGCAAACGCGCCCGCCGGACCCGGCATTGGCGGCATTGGCATGAACTGAAAGAAGCCATTTAATCCAAAGACGGTGAAAATTAGACCTAAAATAACTCGAGCTCCGATGACTGCATATTTTGATTTCATAAAAAGTATCTCCTTTGTTGTCTTGATTCTAAGCCATTTTTGAGTTGCATAGAATATGCAATTTTAGATACATATTGTTGTCTATACGCAACAATCAAAGGTAACCCCCATGAGAGACTATCGTGAGAGACTATAATGACATTGCCGCTTTTATCGCCGTCGCCCAAACTGGCAGTTTTTCGGCGGCTGCCCGCAATCTAAAGACGCAAAAGTCCACCATTAGCCGCAAAGTACTCGCACTTGAAGAACGGCTCCAAACCCCCCTTTTCACGCGAACCACGAGACAAGTGATTCTCACAAACGAAGGGCGAAAGTATCTCGAGCAGCTCGAAGCGGCATTCCAACAGATTGATCGGGCCGAAAGCGCGGCCCTTGGAACCGACACCCATCTTCGCGGCGCCCTGCGGATCACTGCTCCGGTGGTTCTCGGAATCGCCCTTCTCCCCGAGGTTCTCGCTGAGTTCAGCGCTCTTCATACCGGCGTTCAGATTGAGGTCATTTTAGAGGATCGGGTCATGGATCTGTTCGAAGAGCGAATCGATCTCGCGATTCGCACTGGGGACCTCGAAGACTCGAGTTTAAAGTCGCGCAAGTTGGGAATCTCTGAGTTTGGGCTTTTTGCATCGCCACGCTACTTAGATAAACTGCCTGAAAAAATGCGCGTTCGAAAACCTCAGGATCTCGCCACCCAGCAATGCATTATGTATTCTCCTTCGGGAGAAGACTTTCCCTGGGTATTTGTAAACAAGGAGAGTCGAGTGAAATCAAAAGTACGCTCCCAACTCCGAGTAAATACCCTTGCGATGGCAAAAGAACTCGCGTGCTTCGGCGCGGGGATTGCGCTGCTCCCAGAGTTTTTGTGTCAGGACTCATTAATTTCAGGCGAGCTTGTCCCGGTTTTGCCGCAATGGCGCGCGGAGAAGTCGTCGTACTCGCTGGTGTATCCGAGTTCAAAGGTGGGCTCACCTACACTCAAAGCATTGGTTGATTTTATGATCGAGTATTTTGCGAAAACTCATGCCGATAATCGATTGGGGACGGCAGGCAAGAGGCGCTAGTACCAACTTACCGACGACTCCGGCCCCAATCACCTGACACCTGGCCTTGAGGTCTCCCGCGAGCCCCTTGATATCCAGGACGAGAACCCGGACGCCGAGGGCCCCCCCCGCCACCACCGCCACCGGAGCTCTTTTTCTCTGGCTCTAAACCATCTGGGGTCGTGAGAACGGGAACTCGTTGCCGAATCAAGCGCTCAATATCGGATAGGTAAGAGCGCTCTTCAGCAGAGCAAAACGAAAAGGCCATTCCGGAGTTTCCCGCGCGAGCGGTTCGCCCGATGCGATGAACGTAACTTTCGGGAACATTCGGAATATCATAATTAAACACATGCGAAACGCTATCGATATCAATCCCGCGAGCGGCGATGTCGGTTGCGACCAACACGCGCGTTGCGCCGGTTTTAATTCCATCTAAGGCCCGCTCACGCGCTCCTTGGGACTTATTGCCATGAATCGCAGCAGCACCAATTTGCGCGGCAACCAGGGATTCAGCGACGCGATTGGCATCACGCTTGGTTCGCGTAAACACAAGAGAGCGAGTGACGCGAGCGTCACCCAAGAGATGAATCAACAATGAGGTCTTCAACCTTTTGTCGACGTGGAAAATCTTTTGCGAAACTTTTTCGGCCGTCGAAGCAACGGGCGATACTGCCACGCGTGCTGGGTTCGTAAGAATCTGCACCGCCAATTTATTAATTTCGGGCGGCATCGTTGCCGAGAAGAAAAGTGTTTGCCGCTTCTTAGGCAAGGTCTCAATAATGCGACGAACATCATGAATAAAACCCATATCAAGCATTCGATCGGCTTCATCCAAGACGAGCGTCTCGAGCGTGTTGAAGCGAATCAGCCGTTGCTGCATCAGATCGAGTAAACGTCCGGGAGTGGCGATCACGATGTCCACGCCACGGCGAATGGCCGCGGCCTGGGGGTTTTGGCCAACGCCACCAAAAATGACCGTATTGCTAATTCTCAGGCCTTTGCCGTAATTCGTAAAGCTCTCACCAATTTGAGAAGCAAGCTCGCGAGTGGGGGTCAGAATCAGAACGCGAATTCCCATCGTCCGTGGATCGGTTGCGACTCCACGCTGCGCAAGCAGTTGAAGGATCGGAAGTGCAAAGGCTGCGGTTTTTCCCGTCCCGGTTTGAGCGCAGGCCAAAAGATCATGCCCACTTAAAATCTTGGGAATCGCCTGTAGCTGAATCGGCGTAGGGGTTTCATACCCTTCGGCTTGAACAGCTTTAAGGATGGGTTCGATTAATTGAAGATCACTAAATTTACTCATAGATTCTTTCCCTGTTTCCAGGCGGGTTCCGCAGTTCCCAGTTTAATTGAAATATATTCTTCGTAAGACTTCTCGTGATCAACCACCCCGCGTGCGCCCACTTCGATGACTCGGTTGGCGACCGTTTGGATGAACTGTTGATCGTGAGAGGAAAATAAAACGGTCCCGGGGAAGCGAATAAGGCCGTTATTGACAGACGTAATAGATTCGAGATCCAAGTGATTGGTAGGGCCGTCCAAAATCAGGACATTGGCATCGATCAACATCATGCGCGAAAGCATACAGCGAACGCGTTCGCCTCCGGAGAGCACTTTGGTTTTCTTGGTGGCTTCATCGCCCGAAAAGAGCATCCGGCCGAGAAAACCCCGAACATAGTTTTCGTTTTGATCCGTCGAAAACTGGCGTAGCCAGTCGATCAAATTCAAATCAATGTCATCAAAAAATTTGCCGTTGTCCTTTGGGAAGAACGATCGCGAAGTGGTCACGCCCCAGGTGAAGGTCCCTGAGTCTTGTTTCATGTCGCCGGCCAGGATCGCCAACAGGGTAGTGGTCGCAAGCTCGGTGTCACCGATAAATACGGTTTTATCTCCCTTTTTTAATGAAAAACTCACTTTGTCAAAAATCTTTACGCCATCAATCGACTTAGAGAGATTCTCCACGCGCAACAACTGATCGCCCGCCTCACGCTCGGCTTTGAATCCCACGAAAGGATATTTACGGGTCGAGGGACGGATGTCATCAAGAGTTAATTTCTCAAGCTGCTTTTTTCGCGAAGTGGCTTGGCGTGATTTAGAAGCATTGGCACTGAAACGGGCGATGAACGCTTTGAGTTCTTCAGCCTTGTCTTCGGTGCGCTTCTTCTTCTCTTGCTGCTGCTTCAAAGCCATTTGAGAAGACTCGTACCAGAAGTCGTAGTTGCCGGTATAAAGTTGGATCTGGCCAAAATCGATGTCGGCCATATGGGTACAAACTTGATTGAGAAAATGCCGGTCATGCGAGACCACAATGACGGTCTTTTCAAAATTGAACAGGAACTCCTCTAACCAACGAATCGCCGGAATATCCAAGTGATTGGTTGGTTCATCAAGCAATAAAATATCGGGTTGACCAAAGAGTGCTTGAGCGAGCAAGACTTTGAGTTTTTCGTTATCCCGCAGCTCGCGCATGAGCTTGTCGTGAAGATCGGTTTTGATTCCTAAGCCAGCCAAAAGAACTGCGGCATCACTCTCAGCTTCCCAACCGCGGAGTTCTGCAAACTGACCTTCGAGCTCGCCTGCGCGCACGCCATCGGCTTCAGTGAAGTTTTCTTTGGCATAAAGGGCGTCTTTTTCTTCGATGACTTGATTAAGACGGGGTTCGCCCAAAATGACTGTTTTCAAAACTGAAACATCTTCAAATGAAAAGTGATCTTGTCGTAAGAACGAGATTCGCTCGCCAGGGGTAACTGAAACAGTCCCTTTGTCGGATTGCAATTCGCCCGATAGAATTTTTAGAAATGTCGATTTACCCGCGCCGTTAGCGCCGATGAGCCCATAACAGTTTCCGGCAATGAACTTGATGTTGACGTCGTCAAATAACTTTTGGCTTCCGAATCCTAAACTAATTCCTGCGGTGCTGATCACGGGGGTACTGCCTTTCGGGGAGTGTTTGCGTAAGGATGCACATCTTATATGCATTGCGGCATTAAAGCCAGGGGTAAATTGCCGCAATGCCGACAATAATGGACAGGGTTCAGTGTGCCGTGGGTGTTATGAATTCATTAACAATTACGATGACTTCTCAGAGTGCGAAGTTATGGGCCTACCCTGGGGTAGGGTGCGGGTGTAACTTCGCTCTCTGAGAAGTTGTGGCCAAGTATCAAGACTTGAACGAAACTGCGGGTATGGAATCACTACAAAATCCCCTTGTTAGCGCAGAATGGTTGCACGCGAACCTTAGCCACCCCGATCTTGTTATGCTCGATGCGAGCATGCAGCCGGAACTTGTGGATGGCGTCCATTATGGGATTCCGGGGGCGAGGCATTTTGATTACGACAAAAAGATTTGCGATCAGAAGAGCCCGTTGCCTCACATGATGCCGACTGCAGCCGAGTTTGAGCGAGAAGTTCGGGCCTTAGGAATTAGTGATAACTCCCTCATCGTCATTTATGACCAGCAGGGGGTTTTTGCTAGTCCCCGCGGATGGTGGATGTTCAAGGCGATGGGACACAAGTCCGTCGCGGTTCTCGATGGGGGTTTGCCTGCTTGGAAGGCCATGGGTTTTGCGGTGGAGCCTCTTGTGACTTCTTTTGTACCAGGGAATTTTACGGCTCACGCGGGCGAAGGTTTTTTCTGCGATGCCGATTTTGTGGAGCGGATCAGGAACTCAGCCGAATTTGCCCTTATGGATGCGAGATCAGAAGAGCGCTTCTACGGGCGCGCGTCGGAGCCTCGGCCGGGTTTGCGCGGAGGACATATTCCGGGTTCGATTAGTCTTCATTATGAGTGCGTGCTGGAGCAGGGGAGAATGAAAAGCGCTGAGGAGTTACAGGGGGGGTTTGCAGCAAAAATCAAGGGTCACGAAAAGCTGGTAATGAGTTGCGGGTCCGGAGTCACTGCGTGCATTCTTGCTTTAGGCGCAACACTTGCGGGATACAAGGAAATCACGATTTACGATGGCTCGTGGAGTGAGTGGGGCTTGCCGTCGTCAGGGCGGCCGGTGGAGTAACGGAGAATAGCATGAACATCCGCTCCCTCGGTTACCGCACCGACCTCATCTTTACTCGCTTTGACGGACTCACCGAGGATCGTGGATCCTACCTTGTGGTCAGGACTTTTTCGAATCCAAACTATTTTTGGGGTAACCTTCTCATCTTTGAGAGCGCGCCTCGCATCGGTGACTTTGAAAAATGGACAACGCTTTTCAAAAGTTAATTTACGGACCCACGCATTTATCATCAAACATTTGCTTGGGATTGCCCTGATGGGGGTGATGGCGATGTGACTGAATTTCTCAAACACGGTTTTCGGCTGGAAAAGGGCATCGTTCTAACGGCCGAGAGGGTTCATCAACCTCAGAAGTTCCATCCATCCGTTGTCGTGAGACCACTTGAAACCGATCAGGAATGGGAAGATTCAGTCCCTATCCAAGTCGCCTGTGGAAACGACAGTCTTTCGAAAGAACAATGGGAAGGCTTTGCGCGCTCACAATTAGGACGCTACCGAAAAATGGTCCGTGCCGGTCTCGGGGCGTGGTTTGGCGCTTATTTAGGGGAAAAGCAGGTTGGAAGTTTAGGAATTTTTACCGACGGCGACATTGGTCGTTTTCAAATCGTGAGTGTGCATCCGGATTATCAGAGGCGGGGAATTTGCGGCGCGATGGTTTTCAAAACAGCGTCCCACGCATTTGAGCGAATGGGCGTTCGAACTTTAGTCATGGTGGCCGACGAAGAATATCACGCGGCCAAGATTTATGAGAGCGTGGGCTTTGCTCCAACGGAGAAAATTGTAGGGGTTTGCTGGTGGGATAAGTCTCGTTGAGACTGGCACTAACTTTGCTCTAGGGGTCCTGCCAAACTAAGCGGCAGTAGATGGAACTACCTCCCTTCTTAATACTAACGGTAAAAAGAAAGGAGGTGATCCCTATGAAGCATAATAAACGCTCTTATTATATTCATCGGCGAAGCCTGGAAAAACTAAAGCAAAAAACCTGGACTCTCTGCGTCTTAGCCAGGGTTTTGCTTTTTCTAGTGAATCTCGTTGACCACTACTTGAGACAACAGTGAGGAGGACTTCGGGTACAGCGTTAACCGAAGGTCACTCATGAAGAGTGCTGCTTAGTTTGGTTTTCGGACTCTTTTTCGATTATCGGTCACACCAACTCCAACCTAACCCTCGTTGCAATCGACTCCAAAGTTGATTAAGTTCGCTCGCGGGATCAACCAAGCCTAAATTAATTCTATGACGCAAACTTTAACCAAAAGGTGCGGAGCACCTTTATTCTTCTTCTTCATCGCCAGCGCCCTCTTCGGCTTCGGGATGTCCTTCTTGGGCGTCCTGATGAATCTGCGTTTTTCGGACGCAGGACTGTCGAAGTCATTGATCGGCGATATACAAAGTGCCTCAGCACTCGGAACCGTCTTGGTCGCATTGCCAGCCGCTGTTTTATTTGACCGGATTTCAACACGTGCCCTACTCATCGCCACTACGCTCACAAGCGCCGCGGGTTTCTTAGCTCTCGCACTGAGCCTTGATGCACGACTCCTCTTTTTTGCTTCGTTTGTGATGGGCGCCTCTTCTGCGGTTCACGGAGTTGTCGCGGCTCCGTTTCTCATGCGCCACGCCGGGGAGAAGGCGCGCGCCGACGCCTTTAGTTTAAACTACTCAATCGAAATCGCCGCCGGAATCATCGGCACATTAGTCGCGGGGTGGTTGCCCGTTTTCCTGGTGAATCGTCTGATGAGTGGGGAGTCCGCCGCCATGATCGTCGGCGCGAGTTCCATCCTATTGGCGACGCTCCCTTATATTGCAACCGGAGATGCGCGAAGTACAGATGGGCCAAATCAACCGATTAAATCGTATGTCTTTGATCGCAACCTCCCTCGTTTTCTCAAGATAGTTGTGCCTGACATTATGATTGGTTTTGGAGCGGGAATTACGATCCCGTTTTTAAACCTCTATTTTAAAGAGCGCTTTCATCTCGGCACAGGTACCATCGGCACTGCACTTGCCGTATCAAACACCCTAATGCTCTTTGGTGTCCTGGCCGGGCCTCCCTTGGGGCGCCGTTTTGGGCTAATTCGCACGGTTGCTGGTAGTCAGCTTCTGTCGATTCCGTTTATGATATTACTCGCTCTCACTTACGATATTCGTATCGCCGTTGTTTGCATGATCGCACGGTCCGCACTGATGAACATGAGCCACCCTCTGGCTCGCGCATTTCAGATGGAATGCATTCCCGCTAAAGACCATGCGACCGTAAACTCGCTTGCGATGCTTGGGTGGAACGGGACATGGATGCTGGGAACTTTTGTTGGCGGCCGAATCATCGGCGTCGCAGGCTTCACTTCGTCGATCTTGCTTACGTCAGCGATTTACCTGGTATCGACGCTCACGTATCTCACCCTTTGGGCGCAGCCAAAGTATTTGAAGATTGGGAGAGGGTAGGGAAAAGCCCAATTAAATGAGTGCGTTATTTTCTAGTTGAATTAATTGCATTGTTGTGCAAATATACAAATATGAAGAAGTTAAATCTCAGCTCCTGCTGTCCCGAATTACACCACCTGGCCTCAACCCACTTCTTTCGCGCTCTCAGCGACGAAAATCGACTACTGCTGCTTTGGCGCTTATTGACCGATGGGACCACAACTCTTACGGTGCTTGCATCTGAGATGAGTGTCGATGTCTCGGTTGTGTCACGACACCTGGCATTGCTTCGCACCTCAGGATTGGTGCAAGCCGAGAAGGACGGCCGGGAAGTCCATTTTTCAGTTGATACGCAAAAGCTGTCCCAGATTCTAAGAAATCTCGCGAACTTCATTGACCAAATCAAACCGCCAAAATCGCCCAAGCGAAAGACACTGGGCAAATAGGAGACACTATGGAACTTATTCGTCGTACTGGGAAACTGCGCCCCTCCGTTGAAGATGGGATCGAACTCAGCGGCATCGAAATGCTCCACCCCGGAGGCCATGCCCTCACTCAACGCACAGCGGAGCTAGCGGGACTTGCATCCCCGGATCAAGCATCTCAAACCACTTCACGGCGTGTGCTTGATGTATCGAGCGGCCGAGGCACTCAAAGCATATTCTACGCTAAAGAGTATGGCTGGCAAGTTACGGGCATTGACATCAATCCACTGATGGTTTCTAAATCGAAACAGAATGCGGAGCTAGTAGGAGTCGGGCACCTTGTTCAATTCGATCAGGGCGATTCGCAGAGCCTTCCTTATGCAAACGAGAGTTTTGATGCCGTCATTAATGAATGCGCGGTGGGAATTCCTGACGATCCACGCCGCGTTCTTCAAGAAATGGTGCGCGTTGCAAAGAGAGGGGCTCGTATCGTAATCCATGAATCCACCTGGATAAAACCGTTATCGCGAGAGCGGAAGATGGAACTTGCCGAGCGTTACGGGACCACACCCCTTGAGTGTGATGAATGGAAGAGCCTTTTGGAGGATGCAGGACTCAATGTCGACACGATCGAACTCACACCTTGGTCCAAACCTGAAATGTTTTGGGCAATTCGGAGTGACCGACAACCCCGAGGATTTTCGGACATCCTGACTCTATCGGAGCGAATGACGACAATGGGGCAGATATGCAGGCAATTCGGCTGCGTGGGTGTTCTTCGAGCGTTTCAAAATGAGCGTGTGTTCACTCGGGCCGTGATGAGTGGTGAGATTGGGTATGGGATATATTCGGGAGTGAAGAGGTAAAATCAATCTCTGACGCGCCCGGCATCAAAAAGGGGTCGGATCCCTTTTACCTACACCAGCTTCTGAAGCATCTCCTCGTAATTATCCTTAGCACTGCTCATCAACTCATCAGTTAAACTTCCCGCTGGGTCTGATATCGCAAATGCCTTGGGATCTGTGGCAAGCATCTTGAGAATGTTGAACGTTTGAAACCCTGAGGTACGTGACCCTGTTTTAAGCCCAGACAAATACTCTGGGGTAATTCCAGCTCGAGCGGCCAGATCGATCTGGGAGCATTCCTCGCGAGCCAGGATCGTTTCGACCATTTCTTTGGAGTAAGAGCGAATACTCGCTTCAATCACATGATCCAGGCGCTTGGCATCCCCGGGCCTGATTCCATGCTCTCCACAGCTTTGACATTTTAGAAGCTCAATCGGATGCACCAAGGTAACCTTCGAAAAATCCTTCCAGCGAAAAGGTCCCAGCGTCTTCGTCAGTTTCATTTCCATTTTTCCACAATTGCCGCATCGCTTGTTTTGGGTATTTTTAGTGTTTTTCATTTTTCTTTTCTCCTGCTGGAATCACAAAACCGCCCACAGTTACAAAAGCTTCGTCAGGTGGATGAAAGGAGATTTCCTCAAGGACTCGGCCTGCTCGATTCCCATTTTTTGGCCCGAACCTTCAAACGCCTCGATGATTGGATCGATGGAGCGTGAAGGCGCAGAAAACCAATACTGCTTCTTTTGAATTTTCTTAAAGACGGCTTCTAACGGGTATTTTGCGGTTTGCGCCATACCCCGCAATTATAACTTAAACTGAGTACAAGATCAATGAACTTATACTCAGTTTAATGATACACATAATCCTAACAATATCCATACATTGCAATTACATCACCGTCACAACAGTGCTTGCAATACAATGCCTACAACTCCCTTTGGCACCCCTTATTGAATCTGTGATCTGAAGATCACTCCTTTGTCCGTGGCACCACCGGCTGTGGTCATACCGTAAATCCAGCCATCAGAAACGATGGGGGAGCCCGACGGACTGTTTCCATCTGTGGCGCTGCCGGTAAACGCGAACTGATTTGTAAAACCGGTTCCATCCAAGCCGATACTAAAGATGGTTCCGCAACCGCTAGAAGCGCAAGCGCCTGTCAGATTTCCGCCTTTGGAAGTCATCCCAATGAGGGAGCTGCCTGATAGCGCAAGAGTACTGCCGGGTTCACCGCCGTCAGTTCCTGAAAAGGAATGAAGAATCGAATACCCTGTGCCATCTTTTCCAATGCTAAAAACAGTTCCACAACCCTTCGAACTCGTGCACCCCGTGCCTCCACCAAAAGTGGTTGTTCCATAAAGCGTGCTCCCCGAAAGGGTGAGACTTGCACCCGGATTCATTCCATCGGATACGCCGCCTGTAAAAGCATGCAGAAGCGTTAAACTGCCACCTCCTACCGGCAGACTAAAGATTGTTCCAGGTCGTGCAAGCCCGCTACCTTTAGTCATCCCATAAAGGATTCCGTCAGAGAGAAGCAGATCACCATAGGGCTCAGAACCATCAACACTCGTACCTGTAAAGGCATGAAGCAGGGTAATTGTGCAGCTGCCACCACTAATCGCACAGCTAAAAACTACGCCATAGCCAGTACCAGGAGCAGCGCCGCCCGTACCCGTCATGCCATAAAGAGTCGTACCTGAAATGATGAGGCTGCCTGCGGGACCCTGGCCATCTGAAACGCCGCCCGCAAAATTGTGAAGTACCGTGTAGCCTGTCCCATCCGTGCCCACACTAAAGAGCACCCCTTTGCTCGAGGAACCGCCAGTGCCCGCCATTCCATAGAGCGTACTACCCGAGAGAACGAGACTTGCGGTAGGAAACGCGCCGTTCGTATAGGGAGTCAAATCAAAGCTGTGAATCACCGTGTACACAGGTGCACTTGGAGCACTCATATCAAGACTAAAGATCGCACCCTTGCTATTTATTCCCCCTCCGGTAGACATCCCATAAAAAATGTTTCCAGATTGAATCAAGCTCCCCTGTGGGAAACCAGAACCCACAAACGAATGAAGGAGACCGGGTGCCGCTACCGCGGGCGGGACGATGGGTGTTGAGCTTGGGGGAGTCCCTGAGGGAGTACCGCTAGGTGTTTCGCTTGGTGTTCCACTCGGCGTGTCTGAGGGTGTGTCACTGGGAGTCGCACTCGGAGCATCGGTTGGGGTCGCGCCCGGCGCAACACTGATAGGATTTGAGTGACCATCTCCACTCAAAACCTTGCAACCTGATAATAGTAATGCCGCTGACGATACCACCATCAAGGCTACTGCAGTAAACTTACGCATAAAAATTCTCCCTTGCTACGAATCCAAATTAGAAGCGCCAACCCACAAAAAATTGGGCGTCCGTATATTTTAGTGAGTCCGCCGAAGCGCTCGCTAGATTTGCAAGCCCCAGTGAATAACGAAGCTCCAGAAGAACATGCAGGCCGATCACGTAACTCAAAGCGGCCTGTAATCCATAATCAAAAGTCTTCTGAGTACTCGAGAGCGCACTACTTGAAGAGACGCCCGAAAGCACCGTGGTCTGATTGCCAAATCCCTTGGCGAAATAGCCACCTAATCCGAGCGAGGCATCGCCTGCATGGTAGCGCCCCAATACGGGCAACTCAAGCCAATGAGAGATTGAAGAACTGACACCGCTCTGACCCGGGTTGCGCTGAAAATATAGGGCACCTGTTTCGAGGCCCCAACGACTCGCCTTATCGCCTAATTCATAGAGTCCGCCCGCGCCGAAACTTAGCAGACCATCAGTCGTTCCACTCACACCCGCCGTGGTGTCATGCTCCTGGGTCGCGTCCCCGATGAGGACGAATTTCACCTCGGCATGAGAAGCGGTGGTGAATAACAGCGCCGCTCCAATAAAGATTGAGATTGCATAAATATTTCGTGCCCATTTTTTATCGGTCGTCATATCAGTCATCATGAGAAGTGCTCCTTCATGTCAGTTCTATTCATTATGGCGAAGTTGCGGCCTTGCTGCTGCCTCTCGCAACCGTGACAAATATTCCATTGCCGTAAGCCACCGAACCCCAAGTCCCTGAAGAAGGTAGGGTTTGAGCGGTCCAAGTTACACCATCTGGCGAGCTTGCAGCCTTATCGCCTCCCTGCGCTGTAGTGATAAACACACCACTTCCGTAAGTGAGACCAGCCCAAAGGGCAAGGCTCGGCAGAGTTTGCGCCGTCCAAGTGACCCCGTCGGTTGAAGTTGCGGCCATTGTTTTGAGCTGAGCAACGGCGACAAAGACCCCATTGCCGTAAGTGACCTTATACCAGTTATTGGCGCTGACGTTGGGAAGCGCTGTCGCGGTATTAGTCCAGGTAACGCCATCGGGAGAGGTGGATACAGTTCGGTCCATGGCGATTGCCACAAAAACACTGTTTCCATAAGTCACGGATACCCAATCAAGAGCACTAGGCAAAGCTTGCGCAGTCCAAGTGGCCCCATCAGGCGAAGTTGCAGCCACTGTTGTCAATTCGGCAACGGCGACAAAAACTCCGTTTCCGTAAGCGACCGAACTCCAGTTTTGAGTGCTAGGCAAAGTGTGAGCAGTCCATGTGATGCCGTCGGGCGAAGTTGCGACCTTATTGCTATTACCTCTCCCAGCGATCGCGACAAAAACTCCGTTTCCAAAAGTTACAAAATTCCAGCCCGCAGCGCTCGGCAAAGTCGCAGCCGTCCAAGTTATTCCATCCGCCGAATAGGCCGCTTTATCGCTATTCGTATCGTCCACTGTGACAAAAACACCGTTTCCATAGGCAACCGAGGCCCAGTTAGTGCTGCTGGGCAGGCTTCTGGCCGTCCAGCTCGAACCAGGGACTGCGCAAACAATCGAAACTCCCGTGACACTTGCACCACTGATCGTACCCGCTCCACTGCTGACGGTACACCACTCTCCCGAAGGCTGAGTGAGCACTGTTACGGCATAAGTCGCAGCATCACTTAGGGCAGTTGCAAAAGTGAAAGATCCATTTGCAGAAACTGAAAGATTATCGCCTCCATTATTTTGAAGAACAACGCTCCCGGTTAATCCACTGACTGTCCCGCCAACCGAAAAGGTACTTGGCGTTACCGAGGGCGTAGTGCTTGGAGTGCTAGAGGGTGCTTCAGACGGCGTTACCACGGGTGCTGCAGCGGCTGGCGTGTCACTGCCCGTGGGATTCAACCCGTCGAGCAAACAACCGGAAAGGGAGAGACAAAGGCCGCCCGCAGTGAGAATGGCGCTAATGTTTTTCATAGATTCTCCATTAGAATTTATTTATTAAAATTTAAGCTGGATGCCTGCGCTCAACTCATGCGCGAGGGTTGATAAAAATACCGCTTCATACGACACGAAGGCTGCATCCAAGAGGGGTAATTTTTCAAAGCGAAAATGATAAAGAGGCTCCGCGCCGACAAAAAATGCAGAACCGTTACCCTGCGTCCAGGTTTGCCCGCCCATCAGTAGTCGTGCATCCCAAACGTCATTGAAGCGATACCCGCCAAAGAGGCCATACTCTAGCGCCAAAAAGTTCGGGGCTCCCACATTATTAAAAGCCGTCACCCCGAGATTCAGCCCAACACTGAAATTCGTAAGCGCCGAATTACCAGTAAAGAAGTACTCCGGCGTATATCGACCGATTAGGCTTAGCGAAGATCCACCGCCCTGATGGGCAAATGTCATTCCGCCCTGCAGGGAAGTTAAATTCCACTGTTGTTGTGTGGCGGGCACCTCCTCTGCACACACTGGCTCACTGTAGAGCGATGAACTGGCGGAGAGCAGTACGGCTGTCGCGGCAATCGGAAATCGGCTTACCCATTTTGTGGTCTTCATACTGAGTCACCTTCCAAGGTAGATGTCGAAGAGGGCCGTTTGTGCGATCACTGCTGAATGCAAATCATCCTCAAACCGGAGTTGCATGCATACGTAAGCTCAACCGAGGGCTGAAAGTCAAAGGCGCTTTCATTAGTATTATTGAACCAACCAAGGGAGCCTTGCACCCCCGGATCAGCGCTGGTCCAGTTGGTGCAATTATAGGCATTAACTGTCCACTCACAACTACCCAGAGTGCACTTCAGTCCGACCCAAGACGAGTTGTAAACTCCTGAGTCGAAACCAATAGTAGGACTGAATGGAAAAGCGACCTTCTTGTCCGCAGTTGTAGTAAAAATGATGTGGGTTCTAGCAACATCGGTGTACGTTTGGCTTGCCGCAAAAGGCCAGTCGGTATCCAGTTTTCGAGCTGAACTCACCAACAGTGCCTTATAAGTACCCCCGTACAACAGGCTCTCCGTTGAAGCATTACAGAAGGCATCAGCATTTGCAATTGCCGCACCTGCCGTGCCGCCAAAGTTACCGGTATGTGACTCAGTGGTTGAGAAAATAATCTTACCTCCTGATACCACTCCGCTAAACTCAACTGTGCAGTTCGCAGTTACAGCGCCCGTTGTATAAACACTTCCATTCCAAGACCCTGCCGCACAAGTCCCTGTCACAGTCGCCGAATTGGCATAACCGCCACTGGGAGTAACCGTGATGGCTAGCGTCGCCCCTTGATTCACGTAAGTCGCTGAACTTGGGGCTGGAGTGACATTTGTTCCACTGGGCGTAACTGTGAATTTTGTTTGAAAAATAACCGTACAGTTTGAAGTGATCGCACCCGTTGTATAGCTCGAACCGCTCCACGAACCCGCAGGACAAGTTCCGCCCACCGTGCTTGCCAACGTTTCTCCTCCTAATGCCATCACATTCGTATATGTTTGAGTCGCTCCGGCATTCACCGTAGAATCATCCAGAGGGGAATACATCACGAAAGAACCACTCGGTGTGACCGTATAGGTCGCATCCGGAGTACTTGTTGCTGATGGTGTCGAAGTCGGAGTCGGCGACGCACTCGCGGTCGTGCTTGGCGAAGGCGTTGCTGTCGTCACCAGCCCAAATCCAGAGGCCGCTACCGGAGTGCTCGAATCCGTCGTTGTTCCATCACCGAGCTGGCCCTGGTTGTTTCTACCCCAACATTTATAATTATCGATCGTGACCAAAACACATTCATGATCTGAACTCCCTGAAAAATCCCCAACCGAGGTTAACCCTGTGATGGTCTGAGGTGTGGTCGTGGCGGTTGCTGAAGTTGTTCCATTGCCCAATTGACCATAATTATTTGCGCCCACACAAGCAACACTGCCTGTCGCATACTCGACACATGTGCTATCGCCCGTTGCCGTAACATTCAAAATTCCGGTGGCAAACGCCGAAGCCGCAACGGGAGTCGAACTCGAAGTCGTGCTCCCGGTTCCAAGTTGCCCCAAGGTCCCACTTCCCCAACAAACCATCGTCAAATTCTGAAGAACTGCACAACTTTGAGAACTACCCACACTCACTTCAGTGGCCGTCGAAATTCCAGTCGCTGCGACCGGGACATTGCTGTCAGTACTTGCGCCATTACCCAGTTGCCCCGACGTGCCAGCGCCCCAGCAATTCACACTACCGGTACTCATAGTAGCGCAGACGGTTGCACCTCCCGCCGATAGCCCCGTAACTCCGGAACTCAGGCCTTGCACCAAAACTGGCGCAGCTGAGGCGGTATTCGTGCCGTTTCCAAGTTCGCCATTGGTGTTGTCTCCCCAACAATAGACCGCGCCACTTTGAAGCTGCGCACAGACAAAACCATTGCCCATCGCAAGATTGATGACCGGCGATGCGGGAAGACCCGCAATCGTCACTGGCGTTGATGAGTTTGTGGTTCCACCCAACTCTCCTTCCGTGCCCTGTCCCCAACACTGAACTGCGCCCGTGGTTAGAATTGCGCAACTCGTGCTCTGTCCCGAAAAAATAGACGCCACCGTGCCCGCGAATCCTGAAACGACTACAGCCGCAGTGCTACTTGTCGTGCCATTGCCGATTTGTCCCGAGGTTCCAAGTCCCAAGCATTGGACCGAATTGTCGCTCAAAAGCGCACAGGTATAGGATGCTCCTGAGGCCACTTTATGAACCACGATCGGAATCGTCGGTGTTGTCGGCGCTGATTTATCAGCAAGATTTGAGCAAGAACTTCCAAACACCGAGACCGCAATAAACGCACCTGATAATAGAATCTTTTTCATAATTGAACTCCGAAGTTAATTCCTGCTGAAAACGAGAAAAGGCTTTGAGTCCCCATCGCCGCCGTATAACCCAAGAAAACACTCGAACTGCAGTTTGGCAGAAACTGCGGCAATCTGAGATGCGCTTCTGGAATCACAAGAAGATCAACTCCGCTTGTCTCCGTATCAACGCTAAATTTCGCCCACGCGGCGCCTAATTTTACCACCCCAAATAGAGGGAGCTCGCCTATAAAGGGCCGCAAGCTCTGATCAAACCTCGTCTGAAGATATAGCCCAACTAAGGTCGCTTTCGAACCACTCGAGTTGGAGACGTTTTGATAAATTCCTCCGATGCCTGCATATTCATTTGCAAGCGGCGAAAACACCGAGCCAAAAAGACCTTGGCGGAGATAGGCCGCATTGAATTGAAATCCGTTACCGTTATGAACCAAGCCCCAAGCGGGCGCCACTTCGACTCGGCTACTCACACTCTGGGTTGGCTGCGGGTCAGGTTGCGTACCCTGCTCGGACGTAGTCCCCAGGGTAGTTGAAATTTAAAGTTGAGTGGTTCACTCTTTCGGTTTCTCAAAGCTGAAAGAAAACTCAACCGGCCAGAGCGCTAACTCCGGCTAGAAAAGGAACCACTCCATGTCCGAGATACACGTCGTTCGTTCGCGCGGCAAGCGCAAGATTCTAAAACCTGTCTCCCGAAAGCAGATTCAAGACAATCTCATCGAGGGGGTAGACGGGGAAATGATCAATTCTCAGCATATGCTGATCTCCATGCTCCTGCCCCCGGCGGTGAAGGCATTTTTCTTTGACCTTGAGAATGAGCTGTCACAGCTCTGCGGAGAGCGCTATCGGCACTCAGGCGAGACGATGACGCGTTGGGGGAATCAGTCAGGATCGATTATTTTAGGCAATCAGAGGGTATCGCTGCAGCGGCCACGCGTGCGTGACACAGTCACGGGCGAGGAAGTGATCCCGATGACCTACGCACGCTTCCAAGACCCGAATATTTTCGATGATCAGATTTTTCAACAGGGACTCAAGCATGTCAGTCAGAGGGACTATGAGAAGGGGCTTCCGAAAATTGCAGCCTCATTCGGCACGAGCAAGAGTTCCATTTCGCGGAGCTGGGTCAAAAGCACCAAAAAACAGGTCGAAACGCTCCTGAATCGTGAGCTGGCATCTCTCGATATCGTCGCAGTCTTCATTGACGGAAAGCGGTTCTCAAAACTGGGGGTGGTCATCGCCCTCGGAGTCGGTTCTGACGGAAGAAAACACGTTCTTGGGATCTATCAGTCCTCCACCGAAAACTCCGCCGCCTGTAAATCGCTGCTCGAAGATTTGGAGCGTCGGGGCTTGCCGGAAAGGGATCTCCTATTTGTCGTTGATGGCGGCAGCGGCCTGAATAAGGCTCTGAATGAAAAATATCAGATCGAAGACACGGTCAATCGCAGGGCGTTCCGAGTTCGGTGCTTTATCCACAAATGGCGAAACATTGCAGAGGTGTTGGACGAAAAGGGCAAGAAAGAGGCCGCGCCGCTCTTCTGGGCGATTCGTGATGCTCGTGACAGCACAGTTGCAAAGAGTTGTTCTGACTCCCTGGAGGCCTGCCTAAAGCTTCACAACGTGTCTGCACTCAAAAGCTACCTCGAAGCAAAAGACGATTTGCTCGCGATTCACCGGCTTCAGATCGGAGCAAAGCTCAAGAAATTCTTCTCGACGACGAACCCCATTGAATCACTGAACTCGCTTCTGGAGGAGGATACGCGTCGAGTGAAGTCTTGGAAGAACTCAGAACACTTCCAGCGCTGGCTTGCGACCGCATGCCTGCACAATGAAAAGAGAATGCGCAAGATTCAAGGCTTTAGAGCGCTGCCCGCACTCAAGGTTCGGCTCCAGGAAATCTGCAAACAAGAAGAAGCAGTTGACAAAATAGGTACAGCTGCGTGATTAAACCCGGGCCACTCGACCGAGAATTTCAACTAACCGAGAGACATCGTCCCTGCTCGGCCTGCGCGCCACTCATGCCGAAAACAAGCCCACCTAAAACACCAACCCATACAAATCGGTAGAAACGAGTTCTCATAATTTAATCTCCATTGTGTTTAAACAAATATTCTAAACAGTATCGCCCGCAGGGATATAGCTATTTTGGAATCAACATGATATTCGAAAACGATCATGACGATTGACCAACTTGAAGCCATTGCCGCAGTTGTTAGAACGGGTAGTTTTCGCTCGGCTGCGAAACACCTCAAACGAACTCAGTCCGCGCTGAGCGTTTGTATCAAGAGACTTGAATCAGATTTGAAGATCGTGATTTTTGACCGCACCAGCTATCGCCCCACCCTAACAAAAGCCGGCGAGGTCTTTGTCCAGAAAATGGGTGATGTCCTTGACGACGTGTCCGGCCTAAAACAGCTTGCAGTCTCTCTTGGCGACATGAAGATGGAACCCTCTCTTACTGTCGCACTGGATCCCAATGTCGGCGACGACGATATCAATCTGATCGCAAACACCTGTCACAAGCTGTCACCGAATACTCAATTGACCCTAGAATATGCACTGGGCTCAACTATGACGAGCGCAATTACTTCTGGGCAGGCCGATCTCGCGATCCTTCCTTTTTTGATCCTTCCCACCGAAGTCGAATATGTTCAACTGGAACCCAACACGTTTGTGACCGTAGTCGCTCGCTCTGCCTTCAAAGCTCATAAATCTAATCCGAAATCAATTATCAATGGGCTGCCTGAGATTTTGCTTTCCTTGAATTCAAATAGCGATACCAAGGCAGGAGAGCCTACGAATCACGAATGTACAGATTATCCAACACTTCGAAAGACTTTTGTAAACGAACACGCTTTGAAGGAGCGGTTGATTGTACAAGGACTCGGTTGGGGCCGAATTTTTATGCGTGATTTTGAAAGATATCCTCCGGGCATATTGGTTGAACTTAAATCAGAACCACGAATACCACTTCCACTCGCGTTGGCAAAAAAGAAGGGCCACATTCAGGGACCGCTTGGCCGCGCTATTTGGGAGGCGTTCAAACGAAGAGCCGCGCCAAAAGCCAAGTTAATCCGGGCTCGCGGGTTCGAGTCGTGGACTTCGACTTAGATTAGGGATGACGCGAAAGCGGAGAGCTCGTCGAAATCTAAGCTCAAACCGCTTTCAGCATCACATTCGGCTTAAGAATCTCATAGTACCGCACCAGTCGATCCAGGGTCAACTTCTTGATTCTGTAATGAACGATCTCGCTAACTCGATATTCTGGAACTGCGCGTTCGTCAAAACGCATAATTGACCATGATTGCATTACTCCCGCTGTAAACTCCGGTGGCACTCACACTGCCTCCAAACCCATACGCCGAACCAGTGCCCAAATAACCTGCGGCACAGGCATTGCCTCCGGCCGAATCCAAAGTGACTCCTGTAAAATAGGAGGTCCCTGTGGCGGAGGTGGTCGTTTGAACCCACTGAGGCGTGCCAGAAGAATTGATTTTTTCAATGAACGCATTGGCGGCAGTCCATGCTCCGCTGGCAGTTACAGAGTTTCCAAAACTAACGGCTGTATTGTTACTCAAATAACCAACCGCATAAGCATTTCCGCTTGAATCCACCGCAACGGCTCCATTAAAAGCGGTGGCCGGACCGCTAACTGTAGTCGTTGCCCATTGCGCGGCTCCAGCAGTCTTGTCGTATTTGACCATCACCGCATTGGTCCCAGCGGCCGGGCCAGTTGCCGTTACACTATTTCCGAAACCAATTTGCGTCGTTCCGCTAATAGTGCCTACAGCATAGGGATTGCCAGTAGAGTCAACTGCCACGCCGTAAAACATGGAGTTTCGAGATAAACCGCAAGTGGTACTCTGGGCCCACTGAGCAAGACCAGTAGTCGTATCGTATTTTACAATGACAGCGTTCTGAGCACCTGGGCCAGCGGCAGTCACACTGTTACCAAAACCATAACTACTCACTCCTGCGATATAGCCAACAGCATAGACGCCACCAGTATCCACCGCCACCCGGTTAAAGACGGAGTAGGACGCAGCAGTGCTCGTTGACTGAGCCCACTGTGCGAGGCCATTCGTATCATATTTTACGATGACCAGGTTTGACTCATTATTCCCCCTCGCACCTTGCGCGGTTATGCTGTTTCCAAAACCATAGCTGCCGTTGTTTGTCAAAGAGCCAACCGCAAAGGCGTTCCCACCGGAGTCGACAGTGACTCCACTAAAAAGCGAAGCGGCCGCACCAGAGGTCAAGGATTTGGCCCACTGTGCGAGGCCATTCGTATCATATTTTACGATGACAAGGTTGTTGCCGGCATCGGGCCCAGAGACAGTCTTTCCGTTTCCAAAGTTGTGTGCCGTTGTGCCAGAAGCATATCCGACCGCATAAGCGTTCCCTGCGGGGTCAACGGCCACACCACTAAAAACACTGGGAGCGGTTGCTCCCGTTTGCGTTTTGGCCCACTGAGCGACTCCGTATGAATTGTATTTCACAATGACGGCATTATTTGAAGCCGCCGCTCCAGCTGCCGTCACGCTGTTTCCAAAACCAAACGTCCCCGTACCGGTTATTTGGCCCGCAGCATAAGTATTTCCAAAAGAGTCCATCGCAACGCTATTAAAAAACGAAGTATTCGGAGCCGTCGTCGGAGTGACTGCCCAAAGGGCTGTGTCTGCTGCACAGGTAATCCCGACATTCGTAATGTTTGAACTTGCGACCGTGCCGCTGCCGTTTGTAATCACGCAACTCTGTCCGCTGGGCTGGGTTCCGACAGTAACGGCGAAGGTTGCACCGCCACTTAATCCCGTGGCGAAAGTAAAACCTCCGGTTGACGATAGACTAAGGCTGTCGCCGCCATTGTTTTTAAGGATAACAGTACCCGTCAGACCACTTATTGTGCCACCCACGGTGTAGGTGCTCGAACATGACACCGCAATCCCCGCAACATCTGCCGCACCCATCGTGCCAGAACCACTGGTGACCAAGCAGGTTTGTCCAGACGGCTGAGTGAGTACCGTCACCGCATAGGGTGAACCGTCGGCTACTTTAGTTGCAAAATTGAACGAGCCGTTAGTCGTCTCCGATAAGTTATCTCCGCCATTATTTTGCAGAACCAGCGTCCCACTCAGGCCGCTTATTGTGCCCCCAACCGAATACGTGTCTGCTATTGGAGTTGCGGTTTCAGTAGGACTCGCAGGAGGTGACGCAGTTTCGGTAGGTGTTGGCGTTACCGAAGAAGTCGGCTCTGGATTTGTCGTCGATAGGAAACTCCCAGGATCCGAGTGACGATCGCCGCTCAGGATCTTACACCCCGATAAAAGCAATGCAGTTCCAGATATTACCAACAAACCCATTATTGAAATACTACGCATAAGCATTCTCCTTTGCTTCAAGCTCAAATTAGAAGCGCCAGCCCATAAACAATTGCGCGTCGGAATATTTTAGTGAGTTCGCTGAATCGCTCGCGAGGTTCGCCAAGCCTAAGGAATAGCGAATCTCCAAGAGAACATGCGCCCCAATCCCGCAACTCAATGCTGCTTGCAATCCGTAATCAAAGGTCTTCTGAGTACTTGAAAGCGCGGTGCTCGTGGTAACGCCACTCGCCACCGTAGTCATACTCCCCACGCCCTGGGCCAGGTACCCTCCTAATCCGAGCGAGACATTGCCCGCATGGAGTCGCCCTAGCACCGGCAATTCAAACCAATTGGACGTTGCCGAACTCACACCACTCAGGCCCGGCTGGCGTTGAAAATATAAAACGCCTGTTTCGATGCCCCAGCGACTCGCAGTACTACCCAACTCATAAAGTGCACCTGCACCAAAACTTAAGAGTCCGTCGCTCGTCGCAGCCACACCTGCCGTAGTGTCATGTTCCTGGGTCGCATCCCCGATAAGCACTATTTCCACACCCGCGTAAGAAGCGGTCGTGTATAAAATCGCAGCGCCAATAGCGATAGCGATTGCCTGAATATTGAACTTCAGCCTATTTCGAATCATCATCGTAGCGCTCCTTGCTTGCGCGCGTTCAAATGAGTCGCGACTTAGTGATTCTTGAAAAACCTCTTTAGAACCCTTCGACGTTTGACCCCACAGGTGCGCTCACCCTAATAGAATATCCTAAGCGGGAACTGCAGAAAGGATATAGCTACTTTGAAATCAACATGATGTTCAAAAACGATCATGACCACTGGGCCGCGCCGAAAGCCAGGTTAATTCGAGCAAGAGGTTTTGAATCGTGGGCTTCGACTTAGAGCAGAGAGGGACGCGATTATTGTATCGCCTCGACAACCTTACAACCATGCTTAATCTGATAGAGCA
>CAIRTR010000268.1 GCA_903881565.1 Oligoflexia bacterium
TATTCATCTGGGAACCAAATGTACGAATAAAAAACTTAGGGACCACCGGGGTATCTTGCATCTTCATTAAGCCAGGTTACGCCGTGTACTCAAGAAGCTCCGAGTTGTCTTCGATTTCAAGCTTCACCAGCCAGCCCTCTTCAAGCGGATCATCTGATACCATCTCTGGCTCATCTTGGGCCGCCGTATTGAGCTCCTTGATGATCCCCGTGGCGGGCGCGATCACTTCGATTGTGCCGCGAGAACCTGAAACGGTAAGCATCGGATCACCCTTGCCAAAATCATCGTCTTCATCCGGAAATTCCATGGTTTCGACAGGGCCGATCTCTTCAATCGCGGCACTCGTGAGGCCGACGGTTACGATCGAGCCTTTGCGAGCAAACCAGAGTTTACCTTCTAAGAATTCCCCATTTTTTGGTGCTACTGACATTGTTTGTTTCCCTCCATGAGTACTAATAGTGAGTTTTATTCTAAGGCCGCTGAAATATTCAACGCGCCGCCCGTGATTACCTTCCCAGCCAACCCTGGGACGGGACGAGTAGAGCGTAAGATCCGATCACGAATTTGTCGATAGTCTTCTGTAGGATACTTCGACCAAACCAAGGCCACGGCCCCTGCGACAATCGGGGCCGCCATCGAGGTTCCATCCCAGGTCTGACCATAGACATTTCCGTCTTTATCCGTAACACTGGCTACCACATCACTGTAGGTACCCCCGGAAATAGTGGAGAGGATTCGAACGCCGGGAGCGGCCAGGTGGACTGAGTTGACCCCGTAGTTTGAAAATCCCGCCAATTGATCTTTTTGATCAATGGCCGCAACCACGATCAGATTATCCAGATCATATTTGGCGGGATAACTAGGCTCAAAACCTAGCTCTTCGGAATCCTGGTCAACCCCCTCGTTGCCGGCCGCAACCACGACGATAACCCCGGCCTTTTGCGCGCGAATCAGGGCTTGCTTGAGTTCTGATCCTTCCGCATCCTCAGGCGACATGTTACCGCCCCAGCTTGCGTTGATCACTTGCACGCCATGCTCAATTGCATAGTCAATGGCTTGAATCGCGCCCAGATCACTCCCCTGTCCGGCGTTCTCTTCGCCTTCATCAAAAAAGAATTTGAGCGCCATGAGTTGTGCGCCGCCGCCGATTCCGCGAATGCCCAGGGAGTTTTGCGCCACCGCCGCCACATGGCCTGCGCAATGGGTGCCGTGGCCGGGATTGATGAGGTACTTTGAGGAATCAATTCCACTTTTACACATCGGGTCTTCAACGCAGCCGGCAAGATCATATTTTACAAGGTCATAGGGGCGTGCGGTGTTGTGGGCAAAGTCCCAACCCACGATCTCGGCATTGTTTTCATCGTTTTCATCCATACTTCGCCACATGGCGCCAGAGAGGTCCTCGTGATTATAGTCCACGCCGGTATCTAGAACGGCCGTGATAATCGAGGAGTCGGACATCCATTCACCCAGTTTTTCGGTGGGAAAACCGATGTTTTTTAACGCCCAGTCATAGATCATGTACGGATCATCGCCGGAGTCAACGGATTCGGGGGCAGGATCAATTTCGGGAATTTCACTACCGACTTGAATCATGTTGTTATCGCCCGCACTGGCCTCTTCATCGGCCAATGGGAGGAAAAACGCATAGGGTTTTGCCAATTTTTTGAACCGATAATTCATCGCCGGCCGATAGAAGTTATTGAAACTCACACGGGCGGAAGTGTTGGAAACCCTGATCTTCTTCAACGCAAGGGCAGCGTCTTCGGGAGTGGCGAAACTGAGTTTCACGAGGCCAGCTTGAGACTTATGATGGGTCATATTCTGGGGATGAAGGCTTAAGTTTGACGCAATGCGATCAGCAATTCGAGGACTCACCCGCAAAAGCAGCTCTCGGGACCCCGAAGCGTGGGCTGAAGAGACGGGAAAGATCGAAATACCCAAGAATAAAATACCTGAAAAAACAGCAAAAAACGTACTTAATTTTGATTTCAAAGCGCTGATCTCCCTTCAAGTCGCCCCCTTATAGCGGCCAGGGAGGGATGGGTCTAGGGGAATACAAGTTCCTCTCTGTTTTTAAGGTGTGTATCCCGTGACACACCCTACACGCTCTTTACCTAAGTAATTGACTCAGGTATTAAAATGATTCATAATTAGTGTGTAGTACGCGTCTTATTTTTGGGGGGATCTTTGCTATGAGAAAAAATTTTACGGTTTCAGCTACGGTGTTCTTACTGGCACTGAACCTATGCACCTTAACCTCGGTTTACGCTGATGATGCCGCCCCGGCCCCAGTTCTAGTCCCGCAAAACGTTCTCCAGCGGGATGGCCAAACGGCAGCAAGCTCATCCGATCATTGTGAGAACTCCGGAACAATCGACGGCAAGTATACTTGCAGTGGCACGAAGACCTGGATCGATTCAGCTAAGGCTGCGAACATGATCACCCAAACCGCGGGCTCGGTGACCACTCAAGTGATGGGCCAAAATGCACAAACAAATGCACAGTCAGCGGGTACGCAATCTGCCGCACTCAAGGGCGCCGCCGAGACTCAAGAAGTCGCAGGAGAAATGCAAATCGGTGCGGGCGCCGTGAACGTGATCATGGGAGCGATGCAGCTACAAAAGGCGGCTAATCACGAAAAAAATGCCAAACAAATTAAAAGTGGCGCCACCGAAAAACTCTTAACTGAAGCCGCCAAGACCGGCGACACAGGACGAGGAGACGGTCAATCCGCTGGAGATGGCGGCTACATCAGCGGCAAGCAGGACTCAGTTTCCGACAAGATCGTAAATGGTTTTGCCCTCAATGGCACTTTCAAAATCACCCAAGAGTGCGGCGCGCCTACTTCCCCAAACTACCAACAGTGCAAGGCAAATCGAGAAGCGGCTATCCAAAGCAAGGGAAGAAGCATGCAAACAGAAGTTCAGCAAATCGCCAAGAAAGCCGCAGGCGAGCAAGCAGCCATGGCTGATCAAGCTCAGGCCGGCGGTATGGTCTCCCTGATCACCGGAATCCAACAAGGGGTCAGCGGTGCCTTCAACTACGCCGCCGCACAAAAGCTCAAGGACGCGGCCAATGCGCTTAAAGACGCCGAAAATACCTCAAAATCCAACATCCAACTCCCTGGCAGTGATCCCTTCGTGCAAGCCAGCGCGCCAGGGGGCCAAACCGTCATTGGCGGCTCAGGCAACAACCCTAATCCGATCACCGCCCCCGCCACTGATACTACCGCAACCAAAGAAGATGGCCTCGCAAATCTGGGCCCCCCCGGCGCAACTAGCGACAAACCCGATGGAATCAAAGACGCGCCTCCCGCTGGCACATTCGCCAACAAAGATACCCCTGCCGGAGCAGGCTCCGGGGGCGGTTTCGGTGGCGGTGGCAGTACCTCGGCAGCCGGCGCCGGTCCTGAAGAACCCACCGCTCGCGCGATCAATGATAAGGGTGGCTTGGCCTACGATGGCTCAGGCGGGACCCCTCGTGGAGGCGGTGGCGGCGGTAGCGGAGGCGGTGGCAGCGGAGGCCCCGATCTCGCGGCGATGCTTGCAGGGCTCATGAAAAAAGATGAAGATAATTTGAATAAGAATAATATCCTGGACTACGGTGGCGCTGCTCGAGCGCCCGCCAATGACTCCGGCTCACTGCTGGATCGCAATGCGGATATCTTCAAGCGCATTCATGAAACGTATCAGGATAAAAACAAACGCGGAAATATCTGACGGAAATATCTAAAGGATATTTCTAAACGAGTTCTCGCCCACTGGCGGCATCAATCACGATCTTTGCACACGCGAGCGCGTCGGAGAGCGCTTCGTGATGGTTTAATTCGATCTGAAGGGCGCGACAAACGTCGGAGAGCTTGGTGGGACGGATTCCCCATTGGGCCCGCGCAAGCTCCACGGTGCACAAAAATGGCTGAGGCGGCAACGCCAGTCCATACCGGGTGCAACACGCTTTTAACACGCCCGAATCAAAACTTGCGTTGTGGGCTGCCAGATAACTCACCCCTTCAAACAGCGGCGAAATCTTCTCCCACAACTCCCCAAAATCAGGAGACGTCGCGACGTCCTTCCAACTCAGACCATGGATGTAAGTGAAGACAAAATCGCGCGTCGGCGGTTTGATCAAATGCACCTCTTGGGCGACGATTTTCCCGCCCTCCACGCGCACGAGTCCGATGGAGCAGGCGCTATCGCGGGAGTAGCTGGCCGTTTCAAAATCGAGTGCTAGGAAGGGTTGATCATTCGGAGGGAGTGAACCCAGTTTGCCAAGAGCTATCGCCATGCCAAGTCCCTCTCGCGTTTCGTCCCAATTGTCAAAGGCCAGAAACATTTCCTATTGCAAAGCCCCCCCAAGCTCAGTATGAAATGGGTTCCTAATCCTTTTGTATTTGGTGTGTGGGGATATAGCTCAGTTGGTAGAGCGCTTCCATGGCATGGAAGAGGTCCTCGGTTCGACCCCGTGTATCTCCACCAAAAACCAAAAGGTCGCCACTGCCGGTAATAGCTGATGCCTAGCCTGCCTGTGCTTGATTATAAAGCCCATCATCAGCAGGTCGCTTTTCGGCTTTAAACTGGTCCCTTATTGTGTGCTTGCCGAGTAATGATGTCAGAGCTTTAGGGTGCCAGGTTTTCTGGAAATCGTCGGATCAGCCTAGGGGTGGTGTGAAATCCGGTCCGCGCTTTCACGCGATGGGCAAGTTAAGCCGAAACTGTCTTTGTGAGAACCGTGTTGTGGTATTGAACAAATATCGCAAGGTGTGCCGCGAGGCGATCCGCTCTCTTTGTAGTGCACCATGTGCGACGGACGAGTCGATTGA
>CAIRTR010000269.1 GCA_903881565.1 Oligoflexia bacterium
AAACCTGTACCCCATCCAACAAATGAGCGCCCTTCACTGATCGCTTTGGATAGTTCACCGATCCAAAGCGTTGAAGAAGCAACCAGGAGTTGCTCGATTATTACCGCACAGAGAAAAAACCAAAAATATTTATGAAATACTACTTTTTTCATAGAACTACGCCTCAAAATAAATGGGGCACGAAAGAAGAGTGACGATCTTCTTTCGTGCCCGCCATGTGATTCAATAACTCCGTTTACTCATGCAGATCATTTCCGCGAGTTGCTCAGATGCGATCTCTTTCATCTCATCGGTGATCTCAATGCCCATGTTTGCCAGGATTTGAATTGCTTCAGACATATTTTTTTCCTCTTTCCGTTATAGGTTTTCTGTTTCATTGAACAGCTGCGCCACCTAGAGCAAGTTGAGTGCCAAGCGTTATCGTTCAATAATCTCCATTTTTGCCTGTTTTATGTGGGTAAACCCCTACACCTGTGTGGGTTTTTTCAGCGTAAACGGCGCTTGCACGGCGACATGACTCGTGGCACAAGAGAACGTATCTTTGGCAATTATTATGAAAATCAATCGAACAGGAAAACGAACACTCACTTCTTTATCTTTGGTGACTTTGCTTTTGCTGATCTCGTCATGTGGAGATGGAGCCGTCTCGGAGCCTCAAGAGCCCACAACACATAAGATCCCTTTACTGGACAATTCAAATGGCCGAGTGATCCCAAACCCAACTCCCTCGACCTCACCCACTTCTGCCCCAACCACAACCGCATCGCCTACGCACACGTCTTCTTCTGCTGCATCAGACTGCGGCCTTGAACGCGGAACCTATATCTCCGCCGGATGCGCGACATCGAACGTCGTAGGCTGGTGCTCGGAGCACTCAGGCACAAGCTACGAGATAACCGCGCTCTTTTATTCGGACAAGTTTTCGGAAGCATCGGCGAAGAGTTATTGCGCGGGCGTCAACGGTAAATGGACTGGAAACGAACGCCTACTAGATTTCTAGAAACAAGCGCTTGCCGTAACTTCACATCACTATTGTCTAACCTGCGTGCTCGCCTCACGGGTCGAAGCGGCCGAGTAACTATATTTCTGCTTTCCGATTCGGCCCATCGGTCCACGAAGTTGCGGGAGCGAAGCCAGTGAAGGCAACTTCTCTTTATAGTTCTTCTCCGCTTCTGAGAGTCTTCGAATATCCGTATCAAAATTGGGAGTCGGCTCTTTTTGAGCGTTGATGTCGGAGAGCCTTTGGTAGATCGCCGTATCATCAGTGACATTACTTAGCGGAAATCGATTCGGTACCGCCGCCATCGCAAAGGAGAGGGTCAACATTCCTACGGCAGATCCAAAACCTGCCCATACCCAGCTATTGTATTTCTTCTTCATAAGCACATTTCCTTTCAACTTCCGATCGCTTTACGGCCACGATCCAATGGATCGCCGCGCTCGTATGAGCAAGTGCAGTGCCATTCGTGACACAGGCAATCGCCTGGAGCATGGCCTTGTTTTTACTGACTTTTTCATAAACCCAGAGTCCCCAGCCTCTGTAGCAAACCGCTAAAACCTCAACAGGTGTCAAAAACTTAATCACTATCCAGACCACACCACCTTGCCCTCGCTACCCTGCCGAAGTACGCTAGGCTTTCCGATGGCGCAGAAACCAATTCGACTTGTGAAAGTCAGGCAAAACAATCTCAAAGGAATTTCCGTCGAATTCCCCGCTCGCCAGCTCACGGTCATCACCGGTGTGTCTGGAAGCGGAAAAAGTTCGCTCGCCTTCGACACCCTCTATGCCGAGGGCCAACGTCGCTACGTCGAGAGTCTGTCGACCTACACTCGCCAGTTCCTGGACAAAATGCCCAAACCCGATTTAGAATCTATAGAAAACATTCCTCCCGCCATTGCACTCGAACAACGAAACCATGTCGTCAGTGCTCGAAGCACCGTGGGCTCACACACCGAGATCGTGGACTATCTCCGCATCCTATTTGCGAAGGCAGGAAAAACTTTTTGCCTCGACTGCAACATAGAAGTCAAACACCTCACGCCTGAAGCGATATTGGACTGGGCACTGGGTTGGTTGCCTGTAAGGAAGGCGCTCCTCGTAGCGCCCCTCACCCCCGTGCAAAAACAAGAGGAACAGGGCGAAGACGGCAAGAAACTAAAAAAAGCTAAGTCCGCAAAAAAAACAAAGGGTCAAGCCATCAGTCCGCTTGACTCTATCCTTCAAATTGTTCGCGAACAGGGTTTCACGCGCCTGCTCTATAAGGCCAGCAATAAATCAAGCCACGCCGGACCCAAATCAGTCATGTGGGAAATTGATGAACCGGCTTCGGCTCCACCTCGGGCAACGCTGGAGCGAGCCCTAAAAAACCATGAAATTTTTGTGGTTATTGACCGCTTAAGGCTCGTCGCAAAACCCGACGCTGACGCACGCTCCAGACTCCGTGATTCGATTGATCAAGCGCTTCATTTAGGCAAAGGGACCTTGGCGTTTATGGATCTCGACTCGCAAGAATGGAAAACCCTTGAAAGCCGATTTGCCTGCCTGAATTGTGGTCGCGAGTACAAAGTTCCGGAGCCGCAGTCATTTTCATTCAACAGCCCCCTAGGGGCTTGTCAGAACTGCAGTGGCTTTGGATTTACCTTGGATCTTGATGAAAAACTGGTGGTCCCTGATCCCACAAAGACGATCAAAAGCGGGGCGATCGACCCATTTTCAAAACCTTCTTTTTCAGATTGGCAGAAGGACCTTTTTCGATTTGCCGAACGGATGGGCATTTCCACCGCAAAGCGCTACACCGAACTCACCCCGGAACAGCGGCGCATTCTTTGGGAGGGCGATCCCAAAGATCAAACTTTTCCCGGCATCCTCGCCTGCTTCGAAGAGCTCAAGCGCTGGAAATACAAACTCTACGTCCGAGTCTTTATCCGTCGTTACCAGAAACAGGAACTCTGTACGGTCTGCCACGGAAGCCGGATCAAAGCCGATGCGCTGGCGGTTCGCCTGGGAGGCTGTAACTTCTTTGAAATCTGCAAGCAATCCATCGAAAGATCCCTAGCCTGGCTTGGCACTCTCTCGCTCAACAAGGTAGAAACCAAAATTTCCGCAGAACCCTTGAGCCAGGTCCGAAAGCGAATGAGTTTCCTGGATGAAGTCGGAGTGGGTTATCTCACCTTGGATCGCCAGACCAAGACGCTCTCGGGTGGCGAGTTTCAGCGGATCAATCTAGCAACCCAGCTTGGCAACGGATTATGCGGGACCCTCTACGTCTTGGACGAACCCTCCATTGGATTGCACGCGTCTGATACGCAACGCCTCATACGAATTCTTTTACGACTCCGAGATCAGGGAAACACGGTCGTATTGGTGGAGCACGATCTGGAGGTCATGCGCGCCGCAAACTGGCTCATCGAACTGGGCCCCGGCGCAGGTCATCGCGGCGGCGAGCTCATCGCGCAAGGAGACGCCGCAGATCTTGCGCGCACTCCGCACTCTTTAACCGGCAAATATCTCTCCGGCGTTTTAAATCTGAAGCAGAAGCCACGCATCAGGTCCCAAGTTCGCCGGGTCTTGAAGATCACGGGCTGCAATGAGAACAATCTCAAAAATCTCACGGTCGAGATTCCGCTGGATCGCTTTGTTGTGGTTACCGGCGTCTCAGGCTCTGGCAAAAGCACGCTCGTCCATAAGACTCTTTTTTCGGCCTTGGATCGACTCTACAATCATGCGGTCGATCGCGCGGGCGATTTTGAGCGCCTCTATGGCGCTGAACAACTCAGCGGTGTCGTGCTCCTGGATCAATCGCCCATTGGCAAAAGCTCTCGCTCAAACCCAGCCACCTATTTAAAAGCGTGGGATGAGGTGCGACGGCTTTTTGCGGGCCAAACGACTTCCCTGCGCCGAGGCTACGCCCCACAACACTTCTCTTTTAATGTCGATGGCGGCCGGTGCCCCGTTTGCAAAGGCGAAGGTGAAATCACGCTAGACATGCACTTCATGGCCGAGATCAAACTCCCCTGCGAAGAATGTGAAGGAAAGCGCTTCAAAAAGGCCGTGCTCGATATTCGGGTTCGCGGCAAAAATGTCCACGAGATCCTTCAATCGACGATTGACGAGGTTTATGATCTGTTTCGAGACAACCCTGTTTTAGCAAGAAAACTGGGCGTCCTCAGAAGTGTCGGCCTTGGCTACCTGAGAGTCGGGCAATCGGGCTCCACCCTATCCGGGGGCGAATCTCAACGCCTGAAAATCGCTTCGGCACTTGAAGAAAAAGAAGGCGAAAATCTTCTCTATATTTTTGATGAGCCTACGACAGGTCTTCATCATGAAGACATCAAAAAACTCTTAGCCGTTGTTCAAGACCTGGTTGACGCCAAAAACAGCATTCTTATGATCGAACATCACCTTGACGTCATTGCCGCAGCGGATTGGGTGATTGATCTGGGTCCCGGCGGCGGTGAACACGGCGGGCAAATCATCAGCCAGGGAACGCCTGAGGACATCAAAACCGATCCCGCCTCTTTAACGGGTCAAATGCTCAATGTGAGCCACGAACATCGTGCGCTCCAGGATTGAAAAGTCACGATCTTCCCAGGCGGCCTGCCACAAGGTTCTCCCCTTATCGTCCCGATGATGAGGAACTCTCCAGCGTTTCCATTCTTTGATCGCAAGCGTGCCCTGAGGAACCTGCAGCTTAAGCGCCGATTTTAGAACCTCAAGGCTCGCCAAATCAGGCGCAACAAAGACCGCACCGTCCTTCAACAAAGCAGGCAACGCCGTCTCAACATGCACGCCTTTAACCGAAACACCGGCTTCATATCCGAACAGCGCCCACTCACTCCATAAGGCCCGCCCCGTATTGAGATAGACGATCTCGACGGGCTTTGGACCCCAACTCGCAAGAATCTCATCCAAAGGTTTCCACTCACGTGCGCCTAAAACCACCATGAGCCATGCAATGGGAATAAAAAATCCTAATGAGCCAAAGGCTACCAGAGAGGCGCGAAACGGCCGGGCGCCCCTGCTCCACAACGACAAAACTTCTCTCAAAATCAAGGCAATCCCCAAGAAACCGATCACGACGGCTGCGGCGCCAAACCCCGCAGGCCACCAAAAAGGGCGATCCACAAAGCGCGATTCAATCGCCAACACAAGCATTGGCACAAATATCCAGGCGACGAGCGAAAACAACAACGCCACCCCCACCATTCGTCGACCCCCCGCTTGTCCACGCTGCCACTGAAGAACGGTGAACAAGAGAATCGCCGAAACCACGGGCAAACTGTAATTCTGACCGTGATAGCGAAAGAAAATAAAAAAGAGAAGATTGGGGAGTGCGACGGCAACCACGAGAAGAAGACCTCGCCGAAAAAAAGCCGTCGAAGGCTTCACACCCCCGTGGCTACGAAACAATTCTAAAACAGAATCCAACATCGCCGCCCAAACGACAAACATCCAAGGCAAGAGAAAAAACGAAAACACGGCACCGATTGCTTCGGTTGGGGTGCCGCCATTATTGGCTTTGGACCAATTCTCCCTTAAAATATAGAGCTCAAAAAAATTCTTGTAATCCAATACTGCCGCAGGCAGATACCCCGCCACCCCGACAAAAACGCCTAATAGTGCGCAGGCCCAAGACCCAGGGTCGCGAGCCCGCCTAAAAAAACTCCCCTCAAAGGCCCAGAAAAGAAGGGCCGCCACGCCGAGGTGGGCACTATAGATTGGAGATTTTGCCCAACCAATGAGCCCCGCAATGACCCAGAAAAAAAGCTCCCGCCTGCGAGTACTCGCCTGCTCAAGTTGGTTCATCGCAATCGCGGTAAACGCCGTGATCTCAACTTCCATTTGCGAAGAAAAAGCATAGGAGAACACTCCAAGGCTTAAGCCAAACATCGTCCCGCCTAAAACAGCCCATCCCTGAGTCTTCCCACTCTCCTCCTTACTTTTCTGGCCCAAGCGCAGGACTAAGGACCCCACGGCAAGCGAGGCAAGAAGGATCAAAATGAAATTCATATAAACGGTTGCCCAAAGGTTGAAACCCACAAGCCGAGTCCCGATATGCACTAGAATAAGGTGAAGGGGACCCTTGAAGTAATCGGGAACATCCGCAAGCGTTTGAAGAAACCATCGCCCATCACGGAGCATTTCCAGGGCCTGCGCGACGTAGATCTTGTCATCGCCTGCGGTTCGAATAACGGGAGAACCCAAAAAAGGGAGATAGCCCAGGGAGAGAATCAAAACCAGCTGAAGGCGCCAGTTATCCGCTAGGTTTTTGCTTAGGTTTTTGCTTAGGTTTTTGCCCAGGTTTATGCCCAGGTTTATGAAAGATGGCATCGCAAAGCGACAATCTCAATGAACGCCCCGAGAGTAAACCTTTTTCCAGCGCTACTTGTGACATCCCACTTCGTCATGCTTCAGAATTTCAATAAGGGAAAGGTAGTAGTTCCGCTTTAGGCTCAACAGCATTACAAGATGAACGGCCCGAGGCAGCTCAGTTTCAGCAAGGGTTTTTCCATAAAAATTCGTAAAGCTCTCAATAACCCAAGGCATTGCCGCTGCTTGATCCTGCAGCTTTTTGTCTTGATACCATTCTTGAATATCCTGAATTAAATCTTCGATGTCCGGGCGCCCCACCAAGCACTTTTGAGCCGAACAATCCGGATCTCTCAAAAAGGGCAGCGAAGAATCCAAAACAAGGGGCTCGGTGGCCAAAGCGTTAAGTTTTTTCCGCATTGAATAATCAAGCCTTCCCAGTCCGACTTGGTCTCCACTGGATGACATCGAATAGAACTTAGTCCCAACCGTGAGAGACCCTGAAACTGCGGTGGATGCAATTACGAGGTAATTTCCGGCCTTAGCAGCAAGCAAAAGACCGGAGCCGCCTGCTGCGATTCCCGCAAGGGTACCTACGATCGTGGCCCAGGATTGAACGCGATACCCGATGTTCACAACCCGCAGGGATTCATAATGTGAGTTCATGGCTTCGAGAGCCCCGTCCAGATCGGAAAAGGTTCGATTGAGATCTTTTTGAACGAACTGAATTCGCGCCTCACGCTCCTGAGAGCTTAATTTGCATTCTCGGTCCGCAACGGGTTTCTGGAACTGCTCGAGAGTCATCCCCGTGTAGCCCGCAAAGCTCGTACTAGCCAAGCTAGAAGGCGTTGCCACTTCCATCACATAACCCACCAGGCCTAAAAGAACGACAAAGCTCCATTTTTTTGCAGATAACCTCATATCGTTTTCCCCTGGGAAATTCGTTAAAACGTCTCAATTCTGCGCAAGGTATACAGCACATTAACGCAGCGCGCAATAAACTTGTTACGTCCCTCAGCAGAAAAGTATAATGAGATGTTATTTCAAAGACTTACGCTACGACTACTTCCCTGCCGAAAGCCGCCTCGAACCAAAAAGTTTCGAAAACCCCTCTCCAAAACTCCCCCAAAGAAGGGGGATCGAAAAATACACGGCCGCGAATCTCAAGATCGTCCCGAGTAAGAAGCAAGCGCGAAAGCCGCCGTACTCGTGCAGCACGACAGAGAGGTTTCCGCCCAGAAAATTACCTAAGGCTCCCAACACTCCCGAAGTGGCCACATGAATTGAAAAATAGAAAGGCGGGTTTCGTCCCGAACTTTTTTGAAACAAAAGAGTCATGATGGCCAGGTTGAAACCACTCCAGGCGATTCCGTTGATAAAATACTCAAACGGCGCGATGAACTTCACCAAGGCCGCCGACCCCATCAGATAAAACAAAGGAGAAATCGAAATCAGATGACTGCAAAAAAACATCACCCCACGCGGATCTTTCGAGTGATCAATGCGCTTGCCCCAATAGCTTGAAGTCACAAAACTTCCGGCCACCACGAGCACAATCCAAAGCGAAACCAGACTCATGGGGATATGGAGTTCTTTAGTAAAATAATACGGGAAAAATGGACCCACAAACTGCACGGCAAAGTTAAAGACCGCGCCAAAAATCACAAGATTCCGAAAAGGCAGATCTGCCCACGGCTCTTTGAGTGCATCCCAAAAAGAAACACCGGTTAAACTTTTAACGGCTGGAGCATCCTCAACTTTGGCCAACAAAAAGGTGGAAATCCCTGCAGACACCAACGCACAAAGCCCCAGCATCCAATAGCCCAGGTAACTTCCCCCCGGACGCCACCCGACCCAATAAGAAGCAATAAAATGTGCGGCCGCCAGAGTCAGCATGACATAGCGTTGGCGCACGCCAAAAAATCGGCCCTGAAACCGTGAGGGCACCAGTGCTTTGACCCACGAGAGCCACGCGGTGGAACTTGAAGCCCCCAGAAGCGCAGACAAACAAGCAAACACAGTGGTTAGTTTGAACCAGGCCTCAACAGGGAAAGGCGCCTGAACTTTCCAGGTCCAGAAGCCCCAATAGGCCGCTGTAAAAACAGGCACAATCCAACAAGCCCGCGCCAGTGCCGCAACTTTAAGCGTATAGCTGCGATAAGACGTTTCACGAAACAAGACCCAAAGGCCAATCAATTGCCCGATGGATCCAATCCAGGGGGCAGCAAGCAGGACACTCGTGATGGTGACATTCACGCCCAACTCGCCTGCAAGGCCACTGAGATAAACGACCCCGAACCACGTCTCATAGGACATGGCAAAGGCCCCTTCGGCACAGAGAAGTTGAACGTTTCTGCTAAACTTTTTGGGAAACGGCTTTGGTAATTTTTGACCGCTTTTTGAAAACCACAACGATGCCATATAGGACGAGCATGACAAAAACTGCCGCGACAAACCAGTGAAGTTTATCCTTCATCACTTTTATCAGCGCTTCAGGGGATTGCAGAAGTTCAGGACGACTACCGATGACTTGTTCCCCAAACCAGGCAAGGACCCAGCACCACAGACCTGCGCCCAATGTGGTAACGAGACTAAATTTCCCAAAAGGCATTCTTAGAATCCCGGCAGGAATCGAAATCAAATGCCGCACCACCGGCAATAGACGCGCCGTAAAAATCCCCATCATCCCGTACTGGGTGACCCAAGCCTCAGCCATCTGCACTTTGGCCGGAGGGAACAAAACGTATTTCCCGTAGCGATCCAAGATTGGCTTTCCAACCCATTGAGCGACCCAATAATTGATCGCTGAGCCCACATAACTTCCCAAGGTTCCGGCAAGCACCACTCCCCAAAAACTCATGCGCCCCTGCGCCGCCCAAAAAGCGGCTGGCGGCATGACAACTTCTGATGGAACGGGGACGATAGAACTCTCAAGCGCCATCAAGATAAACACCCCCAGATAGCCCCAAGCTTCAACCCAACCAAACCAGACTCTCAATAGTTCGTGAAACATGTCCGGATGCTACTCGAATCACGAGGTTCTGGGCAAGAAAAACCTCAGTAATCCGACGAGATAGACTCATTATTTCGTTTCTTGCGTCCTCCCTGGCAGACGCGTTAAAATAGAACCTAGTAAGGGGTAAAGATGTCCATATTTAGACTGATCTCCATTATTTGGATCTGCGCTTGGGTTTTCCTGGCTGCACAAGCTCAGGCCACCCAACTTTTCGAATGTGGAACCTACGTGGCCTATGGAACTCTCGCGCCGGGGCATTCACTCCCAAACAAACAAGAGGTTTCAGCCAAATTGGTGCTGTGGGAAAAATCAGTTTCCGAACAAAGCCTGAGTCTAAACCTGAGTGCCCCACAAAAAATTCGAATCCAGGAGATGGGCAATAAGCCCTTCTATGGAGAATTTGAAATCGAAATTGGGGAGCGAAGCAAGACTCCTTCATCGGTCACTCTGAACAGATTCATGCCCAAATCCTCCTATGTTGTTCAGACCACAGGAAAAAAATTCCAGATGATCAAGCCCAAAGCTTGTGCTCCCACAGGGGGCAAGTCCTCATGAATAAGACACTCGCACGCTCCTTACCCACGCTATTCGTGCTCTTCACATTTTCCACCACGCAAGCTTTCGCAAAGGTTGTCGGCTGCCTCCTCGATGGAGGAGGGGCGCCCGAAGAACGATTTTGTGGTGGAGACATAGCCGCAAAGCAAATCGCAGACAGTTACAAAAAAACCAAAACCAATGCAGAGTTTCAAATTCTAAGTGGCCCCGGTGGAAAAGTACGTGATCCTGAATGCACAGCAAATTTCGCCCACTGCGTAAACAACGATCCGAGCTGTACAGAACTTGAAATTTCTAATAAGCTCCAATGGAATCGCAAAACACAAGAGTGGAACAGTCAGCCTCAAAGCGTTGGCTCTCATAATTCTTTTGGCAAATTGGACCCCCCCTATTCTGCCTCTGAAGATTCATTCAATAAAAACTGCCTATTTGATTCGGCTCGTCCTCCGAAAGATCCCAATAAAATAGACGTTTGCCAGGTCTGGACGATCAATCACGGAGCCCCCAAAGGGGTTGTCTTCTATAACCCAGGAAAAAAAGATGACGACCATTTTCTCGATAGCGATAAACTTTCCGGAAAAGCCGAAGGATGTAAAACTTTTCGCTTTGTCACAAACTCTTGTTACGGCGGACAGCTCTCAAAATTGATTTTCGACAAAGCCGGTCACGTCATTCCCGGCAGATGCGGCATCTCTGCATCGCCGCCCAACTATACCGCTCTGGGTTTCGGTGTCCCCGACTCAAAGGCGCCTATGTATTTTGACAATCAGGACTCCCCTGAAAAACTCAAAGGCGTGGACAAAACAAAGAGAGCAGCAAAAAATTCCCCGGGAAAAACTCTCGACACCTATTACCCAATGCTACACTCAGGCGAGGCCTTTGAGAAAAGTCCATCATTGGACGGTCTTTCGCGGCTGGGAGCAGGAGACGAAATCAAAACCGGGAGCCGTGATTCAATTCTTGAAGCAGGGTTTCAAACCTATCGAACCTCTGATTTTTTCCTGGAAACGACGCTAAAAAACAATCGGACAGTCAAGCAAGTTCCGAGCGCCCCCAATCTCTTCGACCCCGAAGACGAGCGAATCAAACTTATTCGCGATGCGGTCGCACCCCACCAGGCTACGATGGATAAGGCTTTGGAGTGTTTCAATGAATCTAAATTTGGCGAAGGGATCAAGATTCTCCATAACGATGTCGCGCCCATTATTTCCGATCAAAATGGCGGCCTTTCAGCGGATGAAAAAACACTCCTCAAAGAGGATCTCCGAAACGAAGCCATCACCCTCCGCCTTGAGCAGGGCTCGATGTGTACGAAGATCAACATCCTAAGCGTCCAATGTGCAGAAGAAAAGTCTTCGGAATGCGTTTCAAAGGCTCTAAAGCAAATGACCAATCGGTCCTGCGACGCCGAAGAGTCCCTGAGACGTTATTACTCGGAGAGGCAAGACCGTCTTTTATCGTATCATGACGAAGAACGACGGGCCACTGCACTCCGCGATAAAATGGAAGGGCTTTGCGAGAAATTTGGTGTTTCTGTCTCCGAATGCCCCGACCTCAAACAAATTACGCGAAAACTTCGAGATACTCTCAGCCGAAATAGTTCTGGGTGCAATGAAATCGGAAACCTAACCCTCTCTGATAGCCCAACCACTCGGTACCCCAATATTTGCCTTGGCACCCCTCTGGGTGATTTACTTAAAGATGCCAACGACATCAAATCTCTCAATCCGAGATGCGTAGAAGCCGACCGCGTGCTTGCGAAAAAAGGAGGGGATTTAGATAAATTCATCAAAGACAACGCCCATATCCGGCGCTACGAAGATGCAAAGTTCCGTTTCGCCCAGGTCCTCGAACTTTATAAAAAAGGATCTCCTGAAAAAATTCACGAATACCTCACCCTCCGGTCGTGTGAACGGGGCGACTTCAACAAAGCGGCCCCCGCTATCGAAGCATCGCCATAAGATCCATCCTGCAGGCACTTCGGTCCATGGTTCGAAGTTTGGACACGACGGCTTCAACAGAAGCAGGTGACGAATCTTTTCCCGAGAGCTTCATAAGCTTTGGCAGCAGTTCTCGCAAATACCCATTCTCTGCATAGCAAATCTCCGCAGTGATCTGCGCCCGCCGATTTTCGGACATCTTGTTAGATGAAAAGTGAGACTCCTCAATACTTTGAAAAACCTGATCCCCGAGACTGCGAAGCGTCTCAAACGCAAGGCGAGCTTCATACGAGGGGTGCCTGGCAAGTTGCGAAAACTCAGTCACGAGACGAGGAATCAATTCCTCAGTCACCAACCCAAGCTCGCGGCCCACCTTCCAGCCCGAAGCGGTCATGAGAACCGAGCGTTTCAGAAACGCGACAACTTCCAGCTGCTGCAATTCGAGTTCCGTAAACTTACCAACCGACTTAACCCCATCTTTAATTCGATAGTACGCCCGCGGCGCCGAATTCAAATAGGTCTCGCCGCTGCCCGGAATCTGATCAAAGGGGCCAGGCACCCACTCCCCTGGCTCATCCGTCATCGTTTCATCCAGTGGCACAATTCGATAAAGATAATGGCGAAGAAAACCCTTCTTTTGAAAAATGAGATTCTGTCCGAACAAGACCGCCGCGTGAGAACGGCCGCCCTCCGCATCAAAAACAACGATATCGCCTGGCTTTCGCTCCTGCTCAGAAACAAGCCTGTAGTTGTTCTGCAAAATGAGCTCAAACTCAGAGCTTCCGACATAGCGGAGCTCAGTTTCCAAAAGCCCCCCCGAAGCAATCAATGCCGAATTAAAACAATTGGGTCCGCCAAATCCTGCACCCTTGTTGAATTTTGCAGCCTCAAACGCAGGAAAATAAAACGGCTTTGATGGCGGACTGAAAACTGCGGTACTGGCAATGCCCGGGACGCAGATCTGCTGAGCTAAATCCTCAAAGCACCGAGAAGTCGCGACAGGGGGTGCCGCCCAAAGCGGAACCGCGGAAACGGTCGCGAAAATAATGAGAAAACCCAAACGCGTCGACATTGCCGGGCTTTCTACCTCAAAAATGACGCAATTGCTAAGGAGAAGTTCGTTTGTCATTGCGCATTGCGCAAAACAGCGATACAAGACCACACGGGGTTCGGGGGAATCTATGGCAACCGCTCGTAATAAAAGATTAATTGTCACAATCTGCGCTTTTTCGGTGTGGGCAGCAAGCCCAGCGTTTGCCGAATATCCCAAGTTCATCGAAGACATTATCGAAAAGATCGAGGACAGCGCCATCGGTGTCGAGCCTCCGACCATTTTTGATCTCTCGGGTCAGGTGCCTGAGGTTTCTGGCGCTGCTTACAGTAAAGCAACCAAGATGCTTTGGACCTTACCCGATAGCGGCAATCCTGCACTCTTAGGACGCACCGATCTCGAGACGTTTGAAACGCGAACCTTCAACGTCACGGGCGCGGAAAATGAAGACTGGGAAGCAATCCTGCTTGATCGCGAGCGCAAACTTTGGGTGCTCGACGTGGGCGACAACAACTCGGTGAGAAACCATGTCTCCCTTTATCGGGTCGATCCGGAACGTGCAAACGGCGACAACCTACCCGTCATCCAACAGGTCAACGTCCTCTACCCCGAAGGCCCGATGAACGTCGAAGCCGGCGCAATTCTAAACAACCGAATTTACCTCTTTGAGAAAACGCTCACCCACAAACCCAAAATCGTCAGCGTTGACATCAGCTTTGCGGTGACAAATCCTTCTGACATTCCACCGATGCGGGTCGCGCGAAGTGAGGGCGAGCTACCGATGCTCGCAGGCCCGATCACGGACGCGTCACTCTCTCCTACCGGAAGTCTCTATCTCTTAACCTACGCCGGAGTTTACGAAGTCCCATACTGGTGGAGCAAACGGGACCGATACGTTGAAACGATTCGACTTCTATTTTGGGGGCAGATTGAAACGCTCGTCGCCCTGAGCGATGATCATTTTCTCATCGGACGCGAAAGCGGAAAATTCTTTTTACTCAAACGCTGACACAACCCTAAGCGTGAATCCGATCCTCAAAAGCAGCCAGGGCCGCCTTCGCGCCCTCACCCATGGCAATCACAATCTGCTTATAGGGCGTTGTCGTCACATCGCCCGCAGCATAAATCCCTTTGACCGACGTTCGGTTCTTGAGATCCACCACGACTTCCCCAAAAGGTGTGAGTTCCACAACGCCCTTTAAGAAGCCAGAATTCGGGAGCAATCCAATTTGCACAAAAATGCCGTCGAGCGGAACCTTATAGCTCTCCCCTGTTTTGCGATCCTCATATTCGAGATGACTCACCTTCTGGCCATCTCCTAAAACTTGCTTCGTTTTTGCACTGGTCAGGATCGACGTATTCTTTAAAGATTTTAGCTTGTCGACCAAAACACGATCCGCTTTAAGCTCATCTTGAAATTCAAAGAGCACCACCTCACCGACGATTCCGGCCAAATCGATTGCCGCCTCAACGCCTGAGTTTCCACCGCCCACCACCGCCACTTTTTTGCCTTTATAGAAGGGCCCATCACAATGCGGACAAAATGCGACCCCTCTGCCCAAGTATTCTTTTTCACCTGGCACACCGAGTTCTCGCCACTTAGCACCGGTTGCGACGATGATTGAATCACCCGCTATATTCTCGCCACCTTCCAGCAAAACCTTTTTGCCCTCGAGCTTGAGCACGCGTCGCTGCTCAAAAATACTCACAGGATACGCATTCAAATGCTTGCGAAGCTCCGCTGCAAGCAGTGGCCCTTCGGTATAAGGCACAGAAATCAAATTCTCGATCCCTTTGGTGTCCTGAACTTGGCCGCCCAGACGTTCCGCCAAAACAGCTGTTTTCAGGCCCTTGCGCGCGCTATAGATTGCCGCAGAAACACCTGCTGGACCTCCGCCAATGACGACCACGTCGAACTGCCCTAAATCCTGCGCCACGACTTCACTCGAAGCTTCAGCGGTCCCGTATACCGCTTCAAGTTTACCGATCAGATCTAAGAATTGAATTCTTCCCGAATGAATGAGTTTCGAATTCACCACAACCGCAGGCACTCCTTGAAGACTCAGCGCCTCGACTTCGGCAGGCACAAAAGAACCGTCAATCATCTCGTGATGAAAATCAGGGTGCAGAAGCGCCATTTGATTTAGCGCTTGAACCACGTCCGGGCAATTCTCACAGGTCAATGAGATATAGGTTTTGATACGCACAGGCCCTTTGATTCGGCGGATGCGATCGGCGACATTCTTTTCGGGCAACTTCCCTTTTCCATCGGCATTAAGAATCGCAAGCACCAGAGAGGTAAACTCGTGACCTCCGGGGATCCCCTTAAAAGTAATTCCCGTAAAGCGCCCCTTCGTGAACACTTGAAACTGAGGAAAAATCCGGGTCTGGCCCGAAGAGCGCACCACTACTTTTGGACTCACCGAGGCTAAACCTTCTAGCAATTCCATGAGTTCAGATTGAGAGGCGTGAGTGCTCTCATCATGGCAAAGCTCAACGCTATTTTGGAGCGGAGCAAAAACCTCACGAAGCTGTTCCTTAAGATCATTGTCTAACATGCAAATCTCCTCAGATAGTTGTTCCTTAAGTTGCTAGTGTACCAAAAAAAAGGGCTCCTTGGCAGCGTCAAATACATACGCCCAAGAAGCCCCAATTCTTTTCAAAAAAAAATCGACTTAGATCTTGCCGACGAGATTCAAACCGGGCTTCAACGTTTTTTCGCCTGGATGCCATTTAGCAGGGCAGACTTCACTTGGGTTTGCAGCGATAAATTGTGCAGCCTGAACTTTACGATGCAGCTCGTCTGCGTTACGGCCAATGCCATTGTCGTTCACTTCAGCAATCTTGATCTTGCCTTCTGGATCAACCAAGAAGGTGCCGCGATAAGCCAAACCGGCCTCTTCGATGTGAACGCCGAAGGCGCGAGTCAATGTGCCCGTCGGATCAGCCAACATGGGGTACTTGATCTTCTTGATGGTTTCAGAAGCATCGTGCCATGCTTTGTGCACAAAGTGAGTGTCCGTGCTGATGGAATAGACTTCGACGCCCATCTTCTTAAACGCCTCATACTTGTCAGCCATATCGCCTAATTCGGTAGGGCAAACAAACGTGAAATCAGCAGGATAAAAAAACAAAATCGACCACTTACCCATCAAGTCATTTTGGGTCACAGTCTTAAACGCATCGTTATGATAAGCCTGAACTTTGAACTCGGGAAGCTTGGTATTGATTAAAGTATTCATGATATTATTCTCCTTCATTAAGACATTTATTCCAAAGATCGCATTGTATTGCTTCTTGTGATTTGAGAATAGTCCTTTTTCATTATTTTATAAAATCGATTAAATCTATGATACCATCAATTATATCGATCACTCTAACGCGAGACAAAGCGAGGCCCTCATGCTTTCCCGAATGAACTACTCTTTGACACAGCTCGAATACGTCCTCGCAGTGCATAAATATGGCCATTTTGCCAAAGCAGCCGAGGCCTGCCAGATCACCCAACCGACTTTGAGCATGCAAATTCAAAAGCTTGAAACAAATCTGGGAGTTGTGATTTTTGATCGATCCAAGAAGCCTATTCTCTTAACGGATATCGGCACAAAGCTCATCAGCCAGATTCAATCTATCCTCTTTGAAGCCAATAAAATTGAAAGCATCATCCACCTCTCGCAAAGCGGAACCCTTGAGGGGCGCCTAAGAGTCGGCGTGATCCCCACGATTGCACCCTACCTTTTGCCGCGGCTACTCCCCGCTGTTGAACGCACCTTTCCAGCACTGGAACTCACCCTGCTTGAGCTTCAAACTCATCGCATCGTTGAGGCCCTGAATTCTGACGAAATCGATGCCGGCATCCTTGCCACGCCGCTAAAAGCCCCCCAGATTTTTGAATTTCCACTTTACTATGAACCCTTCTCAGTACTTTGCAAAAACGATCACGAACTCGCTCACTTTAAAAAGGCCAAATACTCCCTTCTCAAAGGCGATGACATCTGGCTCTTAAGTGAAGGGCATTGCCTGAGGCATCAAATTTTGGACGTATGCTCCATCAAGCAAAAACAAAAGCGGCCCTCCCGGCGTAAATACGAATTCGAAAGCGGGAGCCTGGAAACTCTCAAAAGCCTGATCGACAAATTCGGAGGTTACACCCTTTTGCCTGCGCTCGCACAAGAGAACTTAGGTGCCAATTGCGAATTGATTCCATTTGAGCGCCCCATTCCGGCGCGCGAGATCGGACTCGTCTATCGCAGAGAGCATCACAAAAAAGAACTCATCGAAGCATTGGGCGAATCGATTATTAAAGCCATTCCGGAGACGATCAGCAAGATCCGTAAAAAGGATCTTGAAGTCATGCCCATTGAGTGAAAACCTGAGCGCATGAAGAAAAAAGATAAAAACGAAGCGCCGACACTCCCGACCCTTGATCTGCATGGCTATCTGGTTGATGACGTGTACGATGCGCTTGATCTTTTTTTGCGGAACTCTGAAAAGAAGGGTCACTCTCGAGTACGCATTATCACGGGCATTGGGAGCGGCAAGGTTCGTGCGAAAACTTTAGAATATCTGAAGACCGCCCGTTATACCCCTCAGAAGGAAAATGAGGGGTCGTTCTTGGTGGTGATTTGAAGTCTGCCATCCAACAATTCCTGCCTTACCGACCTCAGCCGACTCGGCACAAAAGGTGGCGTGAGACTCTCTCAAAACTTAGCGATTGGGCAAGTGCCGGAGCAGTGACTCGAGTGGGATCGGGACCTGGGACGCGATACAGGTTTGTGGCAATCATAAAAACATAAAGATAACATGGCGATACATCAATCACCTGACTCGATACAGGCTTACTTGACGCGTCGCGTCAAGTATTGTAAGTTCACCTCCCACAGTCGCCCTCACCTGTTCCAAAGGAGAATCAACTCCTACAAGGCAGGGGACGCCACCCTAGGTATTATGAAACATTCAAGCACATGGATTTTGGCTCTTACCGCTGTCGCAGCTTCTTCTTTTGCAGCCGCTTACGCGCAACCTACGGCACCCTCAGACTCCCCCGTTTTGCAGTCTCGCATCGAGACGCTCCTCAAGGGCGCAAATAGCGCGCGCGGCTCATTAGATGCGCGAATGAAGAAGGCGTATCCAGGACGAACGGTTTCCTACATTTTGGCAAGTGAACTCTCAGGCGCCCCCAAGTCCATCAAGTTGAACTGCAAAAAACCTGATCAATCAGCCTGCACACTTACGATTCAAGCGAGAGGTGACAAAGGCGCAATTCTATCGACCTCTACATTCTCTTTTACCACTCAAGGCGATACTCTGACGGGCCCTGTGGTTGCTACACTTTCCAATATCCGAAAAGGCTTGCCTGAAAAGAATGTCAGCGAAGGCCCCTTAATGATCAAAACCCTACTGAATCTGGGCCCAGCCGCTGAGCTAAAAATGCCTGAAATTGAAGGCATGGAATGGCCTTATAACGGACAGCGCTTCTTGCAAATAGTTTCGTCTGAACTCTTAGGCGACAATAAAACAATCTTCGCGCAATGTGATGCCAATGGAAGCGACAACGGATTTGTTCGCAAAGACTGCAGCTTCTTTGTAACCACAACCGATGACGACATCGAAGGCGGCGTGACTTTTTCGATGACTATTTTGGATGACAACAAAGGCAATCGCTCAATTGAGAACAACCGAATCGAAATGATTGCGGCGGATTAATCGCCTATTTATCCATCCCAATCACTCTAAAACTCTGATCCTCGTTTCGCTCCCGCTTGATCTTATAGTTTTTAGAGGAGCGATTGACCCGCAGCACGTTCACATCCCTATCAGCTGGTAGGTAAGTCATGACGAATTCGAGCTCCTCTGTCTGATCGCCAGCAAGCAAAAGCGCTTTCTCAAACGAGACACTGAACGTCCAGGTCTTCTTGGTTGGGGAATAACTATAATCCACACATGAGCGATAGGTATAAGTGCAACTCAGTGTATAAGCCTGCGGATATACCCCGCATCGATGCACGGTCGTGCAGGTCGTAGACTTTTGCGGAGCTTGTCCCGGAATTTCAATGACCTGCTCACTACACTCTTTTTCATCCCGGCAATCATTCACGTAGCGTACTCCCGTGCCACATTCGGCAGCTTCGCCCGTTGCAGTTTTTGTCTCATATGTCGCACACGAACTATCCCCATAGGGATCTGTTTCAGTCACCGCCACTGTGACTTGGTTGGGCGTATCCTTGGTTCGAATCAGAGTGAAGCTATTGGTTTTGTCTTCTGCAGAGCTAATCGGATGATCAAATTCAAGCTTGATTCGCTTCTTATCCAAGTTGAAGGTCCTTAAAGACTCGGTCTCACCCTCAAAAAAATTGGAAGCGTTGGGATGCTTCTTTCCCATCGCAAGGGCCGGGCTGGAAGCCAGAAAAAGAACAAGACCACGCAATAGAATCCATTGAAAATGCTTTGTCATAAAAACCTTCCTCTCGAAGAGATATTTCCCGGCTGATGAGCAAGGGGTGTGCCAGCAGAAAATACCCCAGCCTGTAATGGCTCAATTAGGAGCTAACACCCGAATCTTCTCGGGCTTTATTGGGCAAATGCCTGAACCGGTATTCGAAAAAATGGGGAGGAGCAATCGCTGCAACTTGGCCCTGGGGCCACAACTACACTGCAATACTAACCTTACTCCTCCCCACCATATTGAAGTCCTTTGCGAATGTCCGCTCCCGCTTCATGCAAAACATGTAACTTGACCAAGTGCGCATAAGTCACTTATAAATGGGCAACTGACGTTTACCAAGGTAAGCCCTCCCGAGATCCCCTCCCGGGAGGGCTTTTAGAACAGACTTATTTTCTGCAAGAAAATCGAATCAAAGCTTTCAGGCGAACCATATTCAATTCCCCCATCGTCCGTTTCAAGATCAGCGACCAGTTCCCACTTGGGTGCGATCCAGCCCTTCTTCTTATAGAGCAGGACATGAATATTGCCCTTTAGGGTTTCATAATCATAAAACCACTGACCTTGAGGGGTCATAAACGGTAAGTTCATGAACTCGCTTTTGGGAGCATGAGCAGAGATCACAATCTTCTGGCCCTCGCGATTTTCAGCTGAGACTTCCCAGGTTCCAAAATTAATATCGGCCTTCACTTTGTCGCCATCGTTGGGTCTAAAAGTATACTCAACGCCTTCATGGCGAAGGCCCACAATCACAGAACTGATGAGCTCAACGTGATTGAAAATTTTGGGCCTTCCGCCACCCGCCGCAAGCACCGTGCCCGGAGAATTCTTAAAATGATTGGAGACCAACCACGTCCACCACTTTGGAAAACTCTGGCCCCAGTTTCGATCCTGGTAGGCCGGGGCGCGATCTAACTCAATTCTACGAGGCGTCTGCCCCTCTTGCACAATCTCAACCCAACCACTCATCATGGCACTGGCCTGAGCGGGGTACCAAAAAATATTGCTCACCCAATCGTGAGACATTCCCCATCCCATCGCATTAAAGCTCCACTCACGCTCCATTGTCAGGTTCCACTTCGCCGCGACTTTCGCCCGCGCGTCCACAATCGCGCCCTGAAGCTCGCGATCCGTCGCCGCATTTTGACCGATTTGAATAGAGGTGCGATCGTAAGCGGCGTTAAAGTCCCGGGGAGAAAATTTCTCCTCACCTATGATCTTGGCCGAGAAGTCGCCAAACCCCACGTAAGCTCGCGAAGCGGCGTTGGCTGGAGCAGCCCCCTGAATATCCCCCTGAATATCCCCCTGAATATCCCAAGGATTGACCACACCATAGACAAAGTAAAAAGACTGATCGCTGTTGGGAACCACGACCTTGTAATACCACCACTCAAACCACTCGCTTTGATCGATCTGACCGTTTCCAGCGGCGGCGTTTTCACGATTCCAGATAAGGGCGTTGTACGGGTCGGTATTGCTCACGGCATTGGCCGCTTGAGCGAGGGAGGAAATGCCGAAAAACACCAAAGCCAAAAATAGCTGCCTCATATAGAATTCCCCTTAGGGATTCACATACAACATAAAGCAGTTTAAAGCACCTCGCGACGAGCCATAAACTCATATCTGACGCGATCAATTAGCCTTTATTACCCCAGCCCCGCTCACTGGTTTCTTAACATCAAAATAAACTTTACATGAGTTAGCAGAATCAGGAAACTTCCTGCCGCCAACATATTTCGTCCCATGATAGGTAGAGACCAAATTCAGGTTAACCAAATCAAAAGAATCGCAACTTAATTTGATATTTACAGCGCATTCCCCATTCTCAAAAACAGTACCCATCTGAGCCTTGAAACACTGATATTTTGCGCCGTTGAAAGTAAATTCTTCAGCCCCGTAACCACTGATGTAGAACCCACGTTTCCCGCAAAAGCCCGATGCGGGCAGCAAAACCAAACCCATCAAAACAACCCACGGCAATTTTTTCATTTATTCTTCCCCCTCACCCCCCCTTAGCCTACCAAGGCGCTTTTCATAACGCAACGTGCTTTCAAAGACTCAGGGTTCGCCAAAACCTTGACAGCCCAATTATCCCCTCAACTTTCCCTCAACACAAAGATCAGTCCTTGATACACTTAATTCACAATGATCAAGACACTCAAACCTGCCGCTGGCTTAAGTGGTAAACCCAAGATTCCTGGGGATAAATCGATTTCTCATCGCGCACTCATCTTTGGCGCGCTGGCCGAAGGCCGAACCGAAGTGATCGACCCACTCGAAAGCGGCGACGTGCATTCAACGGCAAGATGCTTGGCAGATCTCGGCGTGAAGTTCACACGTGAAAGCACCCAAGAAAGCAAAAAGATCTATGTCGATGGAATCGGAGCACGAGGATTCACCCCACCCCAAAATATTTTGGATTGCGGCAACTCCGGCACCACCATTCGACTGCTCATGGGCGTCTTGGCCGGATGTGGAGTCACAGCGACATTAACCGGGGACTCCTCCCTCGTGGGCCGCCCGATGAAAAGAGTCGCTGAACCGCTACGACTCATGGGCGCTAAATTTGAGTTAACCAAAGAAGACTATGCCCCTCTTACCGTCCGCGCCACGCAACTTCACGCCATTGATTACCATCTTAAAATCGCCAGCGCTCAAACCAAAACAGCAATCATGCTCGCTGCCCTTTTTGCAGAAGGAACCACCATTATCCGCGGAGAAATCCATAGCCGTGACCACACCGAGCGCATGCTCAAGCACTTCGGAGTTAAAGTGGATGTGAGCCCCACGCAA
>CAIRTR010000270.1 GCA_903881565.1 Oligoflexia bacterium
ATAAACCTCTGCAATATGAGAAGACCTCACCCCACACAGAGTTGGTTTTATTGGCGAGTGACACATGTAGTTTCTGCTTTCGTGTTCACTTTGGTCTTTTTTTCCTCGATCTTGCGCGCCGAAATCCCCACCGCCACTCCCATCGCCTCTACACTGAGTGACAACGCCAAGCTCGAATCTCTCGTTTCTTCTTTAGATACATTTTACAAAGCTTCGATCACCCGACTCTTTGAACTTCAGGGCAAAGCCGAAGTGCGGGACCTGGGGCAACGCGTCCGCGAAAAACTCATGGCAAGTTATGACGCCAGAATTGCAGGTCGTTGCACGAAGACTTTGGTGAGCCAGACTTTGACCCAATATATTCAAGCGGCAATTGGACGCGTGCGAGCGGATGGCGGCGATCAGGGCCCGATTGCCTCAGAGCGCTTGGAGCAGGATTTCAATGCGGTCCTTGCCCCGTTTAATTTGAAACGCGAAGACCTTCGCGCAAACGGTGACTGCAATGTTTTCGAATATGATCTGGAACCCCTGTACGAAAGTCCCATCACCGTTCATGACCCTTGGTTTTTTAATCATGATCGTCAGGCCCGTAGCTTCATTCGCTTAGGTGTCAAAGGCCAATCTGCGCCCATAGGCGGTGGGGTAGAAGGCGGAGCCGAAGTCCCTCTTTTTGCGCAAATCGGCGCCGGCCGCTCCAAAGGTTATTATGAAGGTGTCGCCAGACGCGACCTCCACTCGGACGTCATCACCATCAGTTTGCTCAGAAAAGGGTCGGATCCCTTATTGCTGGATGGCGAGTTCCGTATGGCCGGAAACCAGTATTCGGAACCTGTCCTTGGCCGTCCTGCCCCCAAACTTGCGGCGCGCACGATGTTTGGAGAACTCACCACGCACGATGGCGAGCGCTATACGATCAAAAATCAACTCTTGTTTGTCGCACGCGAGTCTAATGAAGCAATTGAAAAAGCTTTGGGCGCAAACGCTGGGGGTTTTAAGATCCCCGAAGTTCAAGCCTTTGGCAGTTTCTTGAATCTTGTAGTGCTCGAAGTTTCAGGCGACGGGATCTCTAAAAAAGTGGAATCCGTAATGGAAATTCTTACCCGCGTCTATAAACAGGCCCAAAAAGATAACCCCATTCAAAGTTATCACCCGATCCTCAATCCGCTTTTTTCAGATGCCAACACGGCTTCGTTTCTCATCTTGGATGTGGCAAGTGATGTTAATGCGCAGGCCTCCCATGACTTGAGATCAGTAGAGGTGAGTGCAGAGCTTGCAAAGCAGGGGCTCACGATCAAAAACGTTTTGCCCTTTTTTGAATTCAGCAAGGGCCGCTTTGCGCTTCAATTCGCGGGCAAGTCACAGCTTAGTCTCAAATTCGATAGTTTCGAAACGCTCTCGAAAACCTTGATGGCGCTCTCCACAGGGCTTCAACAGGAACAGCAACGGGTTTTCGAAAAGGTAGGAGTTCTAGCGCTGTCCAAGAAGATCCAAGGATTGCGCCAAAACTTGGATGGCATCTACAACTCCATGGGCCCCAGACTGGATGCGCTTTTGGATGGTGAAACTCCTGAAGTAACGCTGGATGGTGAACTCAGCGCTGCCATTGAGAAGCTAGGAAAACAACGGCAGGTGATCGGCACCGTGCTTGCGCAGATTTTGGACACGCGCGATGAGCCGGCCCTGACTTTGGCTTACGAAGAGTATCTTAAAACGGCGCGCGAGATTTTGGATGCAGCCGCTTCGCGAGTTGAAGCCAAGAAACCCGAAATCGTGGCCCAAGTGCGAGCGGAACTTGCCAAAGAAGATCTCAAGGCTTTTGAAGGTGAGCAACTTTTCATGACTGAAGTGTTGGCCGCCGCTCCGAAGATCAAGGCGTGCGTTCGCTACATGGAAACCTTCGGAGTCCAGATTCAAATCAAAGGCAAAGTCATCGATTCAAGCGGAAAACTCGTCAGCAAAAAATGGTCATTTGCGCGCACCTTGCCGCAAGACCTCGCAGATCTGCTTGACGGATATCTTAAATAGTAAAGGAAGTATAAAATGAAAAAACAAATCTCCAGAATCGCAGCCACGGTTACCTTAGTGAGCTATTCGTCGTTAATTGCTTTACCGATCGGCATGCCGGTTGTGTCGGCATTTGCGCAAGAATCGCTGGGCAACTTACCGGGTGATTCTTTGAATCCTGCCTCTGCGCCTGCGCTAAATAGTGTTCCTTTGGAGCCCGATACTCAATTCGATGGCAAGCGTTGGTTTGATCAGTGGTGGAGTACCTCTGTTAAGGGTTTGAAGTCGATTCCGGGAAACTTCGTTGAAGACTTTAAGAACGTGGGCAGCCACATGGAGAAGATTTTCACGGGCGGCGTAAAAGTGGGTAACACCCTTATTGTACGCGGAATGCCCGATACGCTGAATATCTTAAAATATCACGGCACTCAGATGGGGATTCATTATCGGGACACGATCAAGATGTTCCCGGAGCATGCCGTGGCCGCGGGCGAGCGCTTTGTACAGGCTGGAAAACATATTGGCAAAATCGCGGCAGGCAATGCCGCCGATACGGCGGTTGTGGCTGAAGATCAATGGAATAAATTCAAACGTGATCAAGCCGACGCAGGCGAACTTATGGAAAAGACCGGGCGTTGGATGGGCAAAGAATATGTCGATATTGCAAAAGATACCTATGGGGCCATTAAAGATGATGTGACGACGCTTAACGATCGCGAAGGTCGAATCGGCGATTGGACGCAACGAGAGGCGACCGAAAGCCTGCGCGACACTTGGGCGTGGATGAAGGATTATTCAAAGGGCGATTGGGAGCTCATGAAGCGCTTAGGCAACTGGACGGGGAGACAAGCTCCCGAAGGTTGGCAAGATACGAAGAATTGGACTGTTGAAGCGGCTCAGGCGACGGGTCGCTGGACCAAGACGATGGCTTTGCAAACCGCGCAAGACACAAAAGCGGCTGTGACCCATGCGGGCGCAAAGATTGAGCAATCATTTGAAGCCGACGCCTGGATCGGAAAAACGGGCAGGGCAGTCCTCTCTGCGCAAAACGCCTCGGATGAATTCTTTGAAGATGCTCTCATGAAGGCCGCGAAAAATACCTTCGGAAAAATACCCGAAGCGATCAGCTCATCGGTCGAAAGCGAAAAGAAGGCCGCAAGCTGGCTTTGGGAGCGCGGGTACGAAAAAGGGGTCAAGCAAACTTTGTCAGATGCCGGTGATCAATATTTCGCAGGAGACGTCGAAGGAATTGCCGTCGGAACCTTCTACGGCTTAGCCGCAGGCGTTGAAGGCGTCACCTATATCCTTGTTCTCGAACCTTTGGCTTTTACCGGTAACGTCGGTGTGGGCGTGACTAAGACTTTGGGTCTTGGATTAGCAGGAACGGCAGCAGGGTTGGGAATTGGTGTCGCAGGTCTTGGCTCACACGCCGCAATCGGCGTGGGTGGCACGGCCTTGACTCTAGGTGTGGCCGCGCTTGCTAAAGCGTATCAGGCAGAAACGATTATTTCGCAAGGGTTGCGAATCGGTGGAATCGCTGGCGCTGAAGGCCTTGCAACCGCGGGCGCTGCAACACTGGGTGGAGTTTTCACGGGCGGAGCCGCACTGGCTGGCCTGGGTCGCACGGTAGGAGGCTTGGCTGTGGGTGGTCTGGCAACAGCAGGCGCGGCAGCGGCGTATGTTCCTGGTGAAGTTCTGATTGGTGGCGCAGGGATTGTTCGCACGATTGGGACCGGCATGGCAGGCCTTGCACTTTCAACCGGAGCGCTTGCTTTAGGGGGACTCGAAGCGACGGCAAATTTAGGTTGGGGCGCGGTGAAGATGGTGGGAGTCACAGGGCTTGGCGTGAGTGCTGAGATCTTGATTCCGACGATTGATACGGCCATGATTTTGGGCCGTACGGGGATTATCGCTGGAAACGCGGTCTGGAACAACGCGATTGAAACCCCGGCGGTTGCTACCTGGGATATTCTCACCGCACTTACGATGGGCGGTTGGGATCTGGCAAAAAATCCGGTTTACGGCACCTACCACTTGGTCGCAGGCGCCACTGGATTTTCGTATCGCTTAGCGGGAATGCTCACAGCTGAAGCCTTGACGGTAACCTTCGGATCTTTATATGCGGTCGCAAAAGCGCCCTTGTCCCTCGTGTATTATGGCGGGATGTGGAGCATCGCTGCAGGCGCAAAATTGATGGATGGGGTGACGGCACCTCTTAACTTCACTCAACAGAATCATTGGAAGGCGGAGCGCCTGCCGCAGCTTCAAGCACTGATGGATCGCCAGAGCGAGTCCACTCGTAGCGAAATTGGAAACGAAGTGAGTTACATTCGGGTGGTCTTCTCCGGGCAGGATCGCGGCAAAGTGAACTTCTTCACGACTCAAAAGGGAGCGCAGATCTATAAATTCAAGCGAGAGATTATCGCTGAAAACTGCCTCGTCGTTTATCGGTCTAAAGACACCAAGACGGTTTTGGATTCGGGGCTTTATGACCCAGCCTGCGTCCAGGATTCACAATCGAAGTCTCAGAAATAATCAGGAGCTTATATGAAAAAGAATATTAATAACCGTTATAATAAAATGGCTAGTTCTCTTGTCATCCTCTCCCTGGTTACCCAGATTTCGGCCAGCTTCGCGGCCGAGACTGTGGGCACCTC
>CAIRTR010000271.1 GCA_903881565.1 Oligoflexia bacterium
CCAAACACCCTATCCCCGGCCGTCGAGGGGCTTATTACACAACAAAAGATGAATTGACTATCCCTATTTTAGGATAAATGCCTTTTTCGCATCTGCGCTTTCTGCCTATTTTCGAATATTGAAAGTGCAAAATCGGAAACCCAAAAATAAACTGCAGTCGTTTAAAACGATGAGGATTTAATCATCATCACAAGGCTTGGGGCCCCTAAAATCCCTTTTAGGGATGGACTTTCACGACATCTGAAGTCTGGAATTCCGCCACAGAACCCGCTGTGGAGCGCGACGGAATTCTGACTTCCAAGACTTCAGAATTGGACTCAGGCAGGGCGTTTTCATCCTCGGGTTCAAGCTCCGGTCTCGCGTCAACAGTACAACCCGGCGCGCCCGAAACACTCCCGACTCGCACGTGAAAATGATTGGCATGACCCGGGGCATGTCTCACGAAACGCGCCATTTTAGCCCAGAACTGCCGATCCTCTTGCGATCCGTGTTTATTGATTTCTTTATTCAACGATCGAATATGCTTACGATCCAGAAAAATAACCCGCACGCACGCATAGGGATTTTGCAGAATATTTTGAACCAACCAGAAATTCGTCTTCGGATCAAAGGTGCGATAAAACTCATTTGGCGTCTGCGCATTTTTTCGCGCCCACAAGAATCCCAAATCGACATCTTGCCCTGAAGTATGTGAAGCATGCCCCTTGCGGCCACTAAGTCCGAGGAGGCACCCCCCGCGGGGAGCGGACACATCGCCCACAAGAAGTTTGACATTGGAGTATTCTGCTTCTGCGTACTTTTGGACGACCTGCCGCCCTAACCACTCAGTCAAAGCGGCCATCCGGTCGGTGCCAAAAGCAACACAGCGCCCTGCATTGCGAATAAGGAGCCGATTCGAGGCCGTGGCCAAAATCGGTCGACCTTGGGCCAAGAACCCATTATTGACCGTGCAAAATGCTTGCTCCGATGATCGACGAATTTCATTATCCAAGAAACTCAGCACGTCAGAAACTTTACCTGAAGACACCGATTCAACATAGCGCTGTTGCTCTGCCGTTCGCTCGTCACAAAAACTTGCTTTTGCCCGCTGCCGAAAACAGCTCTTGGCGCGAGCCTTGCGCGTGCGCGCAAACTTCTTACAGCAATGATAGCCGTTATAAGAAAATTCGGGGTTCCACTCTGAACAAAACCCGAGGTCGGGAGCGACGCCGTAACGCCCGCCATCTTCCGTAAGCTGCACGTATTCAGAAGTGAGCTTTGACTCGGGCGACTCGGGAATAAAATCCGGGGCTGCGCCTTGAGCTTGAAAGCTGACCTGTAAAAAAAGCGGGACGATGATGAAAGTGCGAAATGTCTTCGCCCAAATAAAACGCTTAACTGTCACTTAGCTACAATAAGTGAGCCCGGCGTATCCGTCAACTTTTGTTCTCGCGCGAAGCGCGTGCCGCGCGCTCAGCACGAAGCTGCTCCAAAATCTGATCCACCGGCGTATCGAGTTTTTTTTCTTGATTGCATTTGGCGCAACAGGGAACCAAATTCGTCTTCGTGCTCGTCCCGCCACGCGCCAGCGGCACGACGTGATCCATCGTGAGTTCAGTGGGCTTGAATTTACCGTCACAATAATGACACACACCTCGCTTGAGCTGCTCTCTCCCCCAAGGCGATTGTCTCATTTTGCGCGCCTTCTCGCGCTCTTGCTTAAGCCGCGCGGGATCGACATGGACTGCGTCTAATTCGTAAAAGGGTTTCGTGGCCATCTACTCATCGCATAACACACGCGGAACGTGCTTTGCAGCCACTATTCGTGAACCTCATGACCGTAGAGAACCTGCACTGCGGTGAAACCAAGAAAGTGAGGGACGATGTCATCTCAGCCCCAAAGATCCCACGAATCCCACATATCCCACGAATCTCATGACGAAGTTAGCCCCGTAAAAACAGGCCTCCCTGCTTCGGCTTCTGCCTTAGCTTCATCCACCCCCTCTGAGACTCCTGGGCTTACCACAACCCCTCCGGTAGCCTCGCCAACCGGATCACAAGAAGGTCGCCCGGTAGAGCGTGAAAAAATAGGAGCGCAACGTCGGGCAAGAGGAACGGCGGCGATGGATCCTGCAACACGAAAGGAAGTCGCTCGCAAAGGTGGAATTGCGGTTTCCAAGAACCGGCAACACATGGCTGACATTGGAAGAAAAGGCGGCCAGAGCATTTCTCAAAACCGAGAGCACATGGCCAAGATCGGACGCAAAGGAGGTGCCGCTTCGCGAGGACACAAAGCCTAAGTAGCGCCTAAAGTTCGCTCTATAATTCTAGGGTCTCGCCTTCACACGCAAAGGACCACTCAACGGTGGGGATCGTAATTCCGCTGCGTCGTGCAGACTTGACCTGAGAATCATAGTAGCGACGAGCTTGAGATTCGGCTGAGAATATCTTTTGATCATTCGAGGCCGGGTCATGGTGAACAAACCAAACGCGCTTGATCCCTTCTCGAATGGCGATATCCAAACCGAGAGAGGCCGCTGCATGTCCCCAATCCACTTTTTCAATCGTTTCAGTCAGAGTGTATTGAGCATCAAAAAGCATGAGATCCACGCCTTGATAAAGCGGCAAATCCTCGCCTAACTCCGTTCGAGAGACGCGGGTGCATTCGGTATCCACACAATGGGAGTAAACCTTACCTGGCTCTTTGCTATCGGGGTTCCTATCGTGGATGCGATAACCCCAGCAGGGATCCGGATGATCCAGCTGATAAGGAACCACAGAAAAACCCTGAATCTCGATTGCTTTCCGCGGTTCGAGCGTATGATAAACGATCTCGGCGCCCAGCTTCTCAAGAGGAACCGGGAAAAAAGGCTTCTGAAATAAAGTTTTGAAAACGTTCTCGAGGTCAGGTTGAACCGCATAGACGTGAATCACGTTACCCGGCACAAAAATCGGAATGAAAAACGGCAGCCCGATCAAATGATCCCAGTGAAAATGGGTCATCAGCAAATGAACTTCACCTTGGCCCTTGCCACAAGGTCCCGCCATCAGCTCATAGCCCAAGAGTCTCAGCCCGCTCCCACCATCAATGATTATACGCCGAGGGCCCGCGCTCACTTCAACACAAAGCGTGTTTCCCCCAAAGCCACCCAAGCCAGGCTGTGAAGCCATGAACCCTTCAGGGTCATTGCCATCCGCGTGCGGACGGCGAGAAAAGTCAATCAGGACTTCTCGAATCTGCGCCCTTAGATGATCAGGAGTGATGGGCGCAGGGATTGAACCCCGCGCCCCCCAAACTTTAACTTTCATGTGAAGTTATTTTGCAGCTGGCTCAGCGGCTTTTTCTGCGCCTTCATGGTTTTCATGGTTTTCATGGCCTTCATGGCCTTTGTGTTCTTTGTGGCCTTTGTGAGGGCATTTACCCTTACAGTCTTTGTCCTTCTTCTTACAATCCTTGCAATGTTTTTTGCCTTCTTTACCTTTTTTGCAGGGACAATCCGCTTTGGCATCATCAGCCTTTTCCGCAGCAGGAGCTTTCACAGCCTCTACTTTGGCAACTTCTGGAGCAGCCTTGGCGGCCTCTGCAGCACCCGCTGAAACAGGCGACGAAATCAACAGAAAAAAAGCAAACCCAACAACCGTAGAAATTAATTTCAAATTCATTTTAATTCTCCTTAGTTGAAGAGTGTAAATAAGAAGATTGCAAAAAGCTATTGGCAAAACCAAACAGGCGAGCTAGGAAAGACGACATATGAAACGTGGACGCCCTAAAGCTCGCTCTTGCGACAATCGCTCTTTTGGACCTCTTGGTGATCTCATCCGAAAAAACAGAATACTTCTCGGGCTCGGCCTCTCGGATGTAGCCAAGGCTTGTGAGTGCTCTGTTCAGTTTGTATCGAACATCGAACACGGACGCGCACCTCTACCTTGGGAAAAAGTTTCCCAATTAGCGACCGTACTCAAAATCTCGCTCGAAGATATTCAAGCCGCCAATCTTTCGGTGCGATCAGATTTTCGAAGCTTCGTTGGGGGCACAACCTCCTCAAGCACGAAGAAGTCTCGCGCGCTGACTCGGACTCGCAAGCCCACCTCCTTTAACGGAACGGCTTCAGCCGTCGCCACGGCAGCCCTTGCTGCCAAGGACGCCCACTTGTGCGAAATCCTGAAGCGTTATCAATCCGCCACGGTCGACGTGCGCAAGAAGTTTGTGCGCTCTGCGATGCAACTCTTTGATAACTAAGAGTTAATTAATTCAAATCGCTCGTTCATAAATTCTAAAAGCCGCCGCGACTCCGTCTTCGGTTTGCGCTGGCTCGTCTTGAACTTTTCGCCAATGATCTAACGAAAATTCAGGGAAAAAAGCGTCGCCTTCAATCGTGGTATGCAATTGAGTCAGGTAAATCCTTTGAGCGTGAGGCAAGGCCAACGTATAAATCTCCGCACCGCCCAAAACAAAAACCTCGCTCGCGCCAGAAGTGCTTGATGAAGCGCTGGCTTCATCCAACGCGTCCGCCAGCGTACCCACCCAGATCACCTCCGCCACCAGCCCCTCAGGCCTATGCAGGCGACTCATCACGATGTTTTTTCGACCCGGTAGCGGTTTACCCAAAGAGTCAAACGTCTTGCGCCCCATGATCACGGGATGTCCGATTGTAATTCTTTTGAAACGCTTTAAGTCGCCGGAAAACCGCCAAGGAATTTTCCCCGCTCTCCCGATGCAGCGATTATCTGCCATCGCGGCGATGAGAGAAATCCTCATATCGCAACCGGCGCCGAAATGCCTGGATGCGGGTCATAAGCTTCAAGAGTAAAATCCTCAAACTTGAAATCGAAAACCGATTTTACCTCGGGGTTTAGTCGCATGCGCGGTAACGGCTTAGGCGCGCGACTCAGCTGAAGCTGGGCCTGCTCCAAATGATTGAGATAAAGGTGCGCGTCGCCCAAGGTATGCACAAATTCCCCAGGCTTTAGGCCCGTCACCTGGGCCATCATCATCGTCAAAAGTGAGTAGCCTGCAATATTAAAAGGCACGCCTAGAAAAATGTCGGCGCTTCGCTGATAGAGCTGACAGGAGAGGCGCCCGTCTGCGACGTAGAATTGAAAAAACGCATGACAGGGGGCCAATGCCATTTTGCTGATCTCACCCACGTTCCAGGCGCTGACGAGAAGCCTGCGAGAATCGGGATTGGTTTTGATATCGCTAATGACCTGAGAAATTTGATCAATCACCTTGCCATCAGCAGTTTTCCAAGCCCGCCACTGAGCCCCGTAAACTGGACCCAGATCCCCATTTCCGTCAGCCCACTGGTCCCAGATTTTAACACCATGATCGCGGAGATATTTGATGTTGGTTTCGCCCTTCAAAAACCAGATCATTTCGTGAATGATGGATTTGAGATGCACTTTTTTCGTCGTAACCAAGGGAAAACCATCATTCAGATCATAGCGCATCTGATAGCCAAATAGGCTCTTAGTGCCCGTGCCTGTCCGGTCCGTTTTTAAGGCCCCTTTGTCCAAAACTTTGCGCATCAATTCGAGATAGGCTTGCATGCGAGAGAAGTTATTCAGAAACACTGATCAAAACAAGGGCAATCCAATACACGGTGATCAAACCCCAGCCATGAAAATCCGTCCAAGCCTCAAAGCCCAAGGCGCGTGCCACCGGGTTTAATTGCAAGATCCACAAGATAAGGACTGAAACCCATAGTGCGGCCCAACGCTTGAACCATTCGGTTTTGGGCTCACCCCGCACAATCGCCAAAGGAATCGCCGCAGCAAAAAGACTCGCCCAGCGCCACGAAAGTGGACTCACCAGCTGAATGAGCAAAAGCCAGGGCGCAAGCCACGCCAAAGGAAACTTGCGGGGACTCACAGGATTTAGCTTTCGCATGTGCAAAATCCAGAATCCCAAAAACAACGCAACCCCGCCCCCCATCACCGCAGACAAGCTCACACTCAGCTCATGCCCCGTGAGTCTCCAGACCAAAAGACCAATACTCTGATTGATGTCGGATAAGAAAAGCGAACTGGGCTGTCCTTTAGCCAGAAGCAAAATCCAATCATAGGTCAAATCCCAGGCTCGCATCGGCCCCCAAAAGAGCAACGGCAAAACCACAAGCCAGGTCAACAATGCCAGCGCAACACCCGAGAGAAAAATCCTGCGCCTCTTGAGCAAAACGCGTTTCGGATTTTCGCCCGCATCCGTAAGAGACTCCACTTGAAACGGCGCGATCATTAAAAGCCACGGCAATTTGATCGCGGGCAGACATCCCACCACAAAACCTGCCCAAAAAGGTTTCTCAATTACCCAACGAGCGGCAAACACGCCTAGAATAAAAAGGACAAAATCGATCTGACCATAATCCAACGTTTCTAAAACGCCCTTCCACGCGAGGCTGTAGCCCACCGCAAGTAAGGCGACCGATTTGAAACTCCGATAAGCCCCTCCAAAAAACAAGGCCGCCCCAAAGCCCAAAATACTCAGCGCGGAAAACAAAAACCAAGCCTGCTCATGCGGGATACACGAAGTCATTCCGGCTAAGGCCGGAGAATATTTATAAGGAGAAGAATCCGAAGACACGTAGGGAGAAACCCCCTGCGCCAACCGATCCGAGGCCCTGAGATAAACAGTAAAATCTCCGGGCGCCCCGGCACTCTGAGGCGAAAAGGCCTTCAAAGGATAGCGTACGAACAGCAGTCCGCAAACAATGAGGACCAAGAGGCCTGCGAAAATTCGCGGATTTTTTAGAATTTCAGCTACTTTCGCCACAGATTTTCACCCATCATTTTAACTATAAATGGCTCTGGTAAACCGTCGATGCCTTTTCCCCTATATTCAAATCCGCCGGGGCAAAACTGTTTTAGCACCGCTTCATCGCAACGCCAAAGCCTGCCTGCCCTAAATCTAAAAATCCGCTCCAAGGCGCGCGCGGCTGAATCAGGGAGACTCCAAAAACCCAAATCAGAAACCTGAGAAATCCACTCACAATTTGCAGGATTGTCGCGATCAAGCACCAGCACACTTCCCTGCGCATTGGCCGCAAGGCTTGGCATGGGCCTGTGCCACACGCAGCTCTGATCACCCCAGGTCACAGCCTCGGGAACAAAGACATCAATCAAAGGATCAATCCGCGTCACCAGACGCGTGAGGCCATTCAAAGGTCCTTTCATCAGATCGTAAGATCTTAACGTCACTCCTTGGGCGCTATTCCATTGCCCATAAAGGTAAAGGGGCAGCCAAATAAAATTGATGAGAATGTGAAGCAACAATAAGCTTTTCAAAACCGGTTTCAACCGGGGCACCCGAGCCGTCCACTTTGAAAGCGATCCAAAGCGGGTTGCGATCAGTGAAAAAACAGCCACAACCAAAATCGGACTTAGCGGAATCATAAACCGCGGCTCCCGATGAGGCGTCCAAACATGCCCCACAATATAGGGGGCCGAAAAAAGCAGCAAAGCAGGGTTCTTCAAAAGTGCAAAAGCAAAAAGAGGCACCAACACCAGCGCAAGCCACGGAGTAAATAAAAACTCAAACCAATGCCAGTACACGGCCAAAGAATCGTTTCCAAAAAGACCTTCAACCGGGCCATGCGGCTGATTAAATGCCCAGTAAGCCTGGGCGCTCCCCAAGAATTTTCCATACAGGGCCCAGTCCGCAAAACCTCCCAATATAACGACCAAGCCCACACCCACGACCGCGGCAAACAGAGGCTTAATTCTCTTGTGCCGATACAGCCATAAGAACAACGCGCCCATGATCCAAAGCGCGCTCGGATAGCGAATCACGGCAGTTAAGCCACCCATGAGTCCCGCTCGAAACGCCCAACCCCGCCAGACAAAAAGCAGCAATAATGCCGTAGAGGGAAACGACAGCACCTCTAACAGGGGTCGAGAGTAGAGCGTTGAAAATCCCCAAAACAGGGCAAAAATCCAAGCGAGCGCATGAAACGCTTTATTGAAAACGCTCTCAGAAATTTCTAAGCGGCTTTTACGATAAAATTCTTGGCAAAACTCACGGAAAAATACAAGCAGCGCCCAAAACCCCGCCCCGCTCCACAGCGCGATCAGAGATTGAATGGCAACGAGATAGGCCCAAGGATGCGCAAGCGAAACGGCGTCACAAAGCCGCAGTACCCAAGAAAAAGCCCACGGCACGCTCTGGTTCCGGAGTTGGAGAGAAACCTCCAGAAACGGATGAAGCCTACCGTGGGCCCAAAAATGTGCGAACTCTAGGACTTGGCGTTCGTCAGGGTGAAACCATTGAAGCAGGAAGGGGACACACAAAAGATGTACGCCCAATCCCAAGAAGAGAATCCTTCGCAGAGTCGAGCCAGGCGCCTTGCCAATAAGGGCTACTTACCCTCGACTTTTTTACGAATCGTACGCAAGTGCATGACCACGTCATTAGAAGCCTTGGCGTAGGGAGTACCCGAATCCAACATCGAGCCTGCACCGGCCTTATCGCCCGCATCAGACTTCTTGATCACGTCTGCCGCGCAAACATGAAAAGAGGCGTGAGAGGTGCGCATCGGCTCATACTCAGGCTCGGCCTTGAATTTGGCCCCATCCGCATAAATCCACTGGCCTAACGGACAGACATTGTCTTTGCAGACGGTTGCCGGATCAAGCTTATCTTTGGAGGTCCCATCGATATAGCTTCTGAGTTTCATTTTCCAATTTACATGGGCATTGATTGCATCATCAAAATTCATTTTAGATCCCCTTTCCATGGGTTGAGTAAGTTGATTCTAGCCCACAAAATAATCGGCTGTCTGCACCCGTATTAAAATTTTTTTACTAGCCGGTGATTTTGGGAGCTGATATTCAACAGGTAACTGACTAAACTTGCAAGAGGAGCACCTATGAAAACCCTTCGTTTCGAAAAATCCGCGTTATCCATGACATTTTTTTTGGCGATTTTAAGCCTTTTTGCCGCAGGATGCTTTGACCGGCCCCCTGCAGCAAAAGTTCTCACTCCCAACACCCCAGCCGCTGGAATGACTTCGGACGGAACTCCGCCAGCAGGAATGCCGGGAGCTCAAGGGGCACCAGGAAATGCTGATCCTCATGCTGGACTCAATCTCACTCCCACCGGAGCAGGCGCAATGCCCGGCGGCACGCCCGATGGTCACGCAGCTGGGATGCCCGGCGCCCCAGGGGCGGCGGCGAAGCCTACCATTGATTTCTCAAAAATCTCAGTCCCTAAAGCCTCTGGCGGCCACACCGTTTCAGAAGTCTACGCTCAGCGCGTGGCCCTCAAAGACAAAAAGGTCGTCATCAATGGCGTGGTCGTAAAAGTAAATCCCAATATCATGAAGACGAACTGGATTCACGTTCGTGATGGCAGCGGCAAAGCTGAACTTAAGGATGACGACATGACCGTCACCTCCAACGGATTGGCCGCAGTCGGAGACAAGGTCCGAATTGAAGGAGTGGTTCACCTGGATAAGGACTTTGGCTATGGCTACAAGTACGCAACGATTGTTGAAGAAGCCAAGATTGAAGCTTTGAAGTAATTAAACGCAAGTAGAGGGGGCAAATCGACGTTTGCCCCCTCCTTTTTTTGATTTCGCAAACTCCATTAAGTCCTAACCTCTTTCCGTCTCTAAAATCACATCCACCCGGCGATTCTCAGCCCGACCGGCCGCGGTCTTATTGGTGGCAATCGGCTTTTCAGAACCCATCCCCACAACATTGACCTTGTCTTGAGGCAAGGTCCCCTTCGAAGTCAGGAATTCTTTGACCGACTCAGCCCGTGCGGCAGAGAGATCTCGGTTTTTCTTTTCTGATCCTAGAGCATCTGTGTGACCTTCAACCTTCACATTCGTAGGACCGAACTCTTTAATCACTTCATCAAGCTTTGCGAGAAGGGCGAAGTCTGAAGAAGGTATCGTCGACTGGGCGGTTGGAAAATGCAGACCCTTCATGCGAATGACCAGATTATTGCCATCACGGAGAACGTCTGCTTCGCCTTCGCTAAAGCGCGCGCGAATTTTTGTGAAGCGGTCATTGAACTGCTTTTCAGTTTCAAGAGAGGAGACGACTTTTTCTTTCTCACTCAAAGCTTGCTCAGTTGCCTGTTTTTCGGAGCTGAGTGCCGCGACTGTTTTCTGCTGTTCTTCAAGCTTCAAAACCATCTCTTCAGGGTGTTGCGCACTCGTCACTTTACTTTGCCGCGTGACTTGCAACGCACGATTAGAAGCCTGCAATGCTTCATCAGATGCGCGTTGGATCGCAGCCGTATCTTTTGGATTTTGGACAATCAGGTCTTCGGTCGCCTTGAGCTTAGAATGAGCATCCGTAAACGTTTTGGGGGCCCATTTTTCTGCTCCCTCTTTTCTGGCATCATCCAGAATTGTTTGTGAAGGATCAAGATTCGCATGTCGGATGCCGCGAATCTCAAGGGCGTGATAACGAGCGCTGAATTCTCCCTTTTGTTTTTCGGCAGGCCCGGTCTGCCCTCGCTCGATATCTTTAGTCGCTTTGAGTAAATCTCGATCGGTTTGCATAAAGTCCGCATTCGCAAATTTATCCGCGCCGGCTGTGATCGCGTCGTTACGAGCGGCGAGCACTCCATTGAGCGTGACTTTAGCGATCTTGGACTTGCTCTCTGCCTGCGCAAAAGCACTTCGAGCGTCTTTCGTCTTTTCTAGGATGCTCGCTGCATCCTTACCATTGCTTCGGCGCGATTTTGCTTCCCCCAATGCGTCACTAAAATCAGTCCAAGACTTAGGTGCTAGGAGATAAAACTGTTCGCTTTTGCCGCGCTCCTGCTCGACATCCAGGCTTGCGATTTCTTTATTAGGATCCGTGCTTACTTTGACTTGTCCGCTCGCGCAGCCGAGAGCTGTTGCGGCGATACAAAGCGCGATGAGTGGCTTAATTCGATAGTTAAAAAACGGATTCATGAAATTCCTCCAGAAGTTTCGCTTTGGCTCGTCTTATAATTATGCGTAATTATGCGATTAGGCTTTTCCCTAAAAAGGTAGCAAGGGGTGGGCCAGAGGGCGAAATTGTAGGCCTATTTCAAAATTCCTGGAAAAATGAAAGCGAGGTAAAAGTATCATACCTGTTCCGGCGAAGTAGGAACCAAATCCGATCAATTCCGAAAACTGGATAGTGTCTCAGAGAAGCTTTTCTATAGAAGAGAGTGCGAGCAGATTGCGGACGTCAAGAATCCGTACTCACATTCCTCATGATTAAAAAAAGTCCATAATTTCGATAACATACTGATGATGCAACCGCTCCTGTCGCGCGACAGGCCCTTAACATGAACTCACCCCACCTTCATACTTGACACAATGTGTCAACTTAGGGTACAACCGCCCTCAGCTGCCAAAGCTGGCCACCTAACATCGAGGAACTTTGAAAATGCGAAAACTAGAAAAAATCACAAAATGGACCGCCCTCTCCGGAATGTTTGCCATCTTAGGCACTACAGCGGTCGTCTTTGCTGAAGACAACACCCCTGCACCTGCGCCTTCGGCATCTCCTTTGTCCTCGATTATTCTTCGCGGTGGGAGCCCCACCGGCTCTTCTATTTTTGATCCTCTGCCCGTCACCACGCTGGACAAACCTTTGTGGAAAGACGGCTTGCTAGCCACTCTAAAATTTGATCCTCGCGGCGATTTCCGTGACAAAACAAAACCCGCCAAAGTTGAAACACCCGATTCAGACGAACCCGTCATCAGCAAGAATGATATCGACAGCGTGATAATCGAAGGAGCGGAGCAGATCACTGGAAAAGATCTTTTAAAAATGCCCTTGCCTTTATCCAGAGCTGAATTCGAACAAGCACTAAAAGATCGCAAAATGGATCCCGGCCAAAAACTGGGCGAACTCTACGACGAGTACCGCAACGCTCAGATTCAACAATCCATGGGCGCCCTGACTTTGTCTCGCGCCCTTGATCACGAAGGTCTCAAACGCAAACTTCCGGCTCACGTTTCCAACAAAAGGGTGGACTACGTTGTACGCTCCCTTTTGATCCGAAACGCAATTGATCAAAAAAAGGTAGCAACCAAGAAAACCCCGGTTACCGATGCATTTGGCGCTCCCTTGACCGACGCCAAGGGCACCCCCCTCACCCGAACCACGGCCGATGAGGACATGAAGAAGTATTCAAATGACCAACTCTACACCTGGTTGCGTGAATTGGTTTCCAATAAAACAGTGAGCTTTTATTTTGACTGGACTTATCAAGACGGCGGAATGGATGAATCCCTGCAGGCACTGAGTTCAGAAACCGCCTTCAACTGGCCAAAATTCGTGAAAACCGAAAACAACCCCCTCATTCGCTTTGCCGGCGTCCCCGAAAAAGCCGAGGATTTTCGCGAACAGATTCGTCTAAAACTCGAATCCGTGAACACAAGTCTCCGACGCGGAACCCTCTGGCAGACGCTGCTTGCGGAATCTCCTCTTGGAATTGATCTTCAATTCAGAGCGCTACCCGGCGAATTCGAAAAAATGTATCAAACAACTTACGGCGTGAAGTCTGCCCAAGACTCCATCGAAATTCCTCGCATGGAAGCCAAGGTGCGTGAAATCTCCATTACCGGCGCAAAAGCCGCTGATGTCAAAAAACGCTTTGAAGCCCTCCTGGCTCTTAAAGCAGACGAAGCCACCAAAGTGATCTTCGGCGATGGCACCAGGCAAATGACGCCCGAAGAAGAACTGGCTGCAAAAACCAAGATCAATGATCTCCGCAAGAGCGCGCCTGACGAAATCATCGCGACGCTCAAGGCTGAGTTTGCCGTCGAACTTTCATCCAAGGCACTCACGATTGAGACTAAAGCCAAAGCTTTCCAAAAAAGTGAACTTGACCCTCTGCCCACCACGGCTGATATGACGTCCGAAGCTCAGGAAATGCGAATCGCGTTCAATCCTCTCTTTGGAATTCAAAGCCTGCTTCCTGAAGCCGCAATCTCGGGTACGCCTACCGGGGCGACGCTGCTTCTATTAGAAGAGCTCGCATCGGTCGATGCTGAAAAAGTGGGCCTGAAAGACTCACGAATCAAGCAAATTCTCTGGAAAAAGATTCAGCTCAAAACCCAAGCCAACGGTTTTCGCGAAATCGCCTACAAGCTCTTGAGTCGTAACACGATCACCGTGGTGAACGACACCTGTCTGGATTCGAATTGGGCCTGTATCGCGACTAGCCCTAGACAGTTGGCGGACGCTTTGTTTCCTGAGGCTCTTTGCACGGATTCTCAGATGCCTGGAAGTTCTTTAGGCAACCGCGAGCTGCTGGATCAAGTTTACCAGATTTCGCTTGAGCTCTTGGGGCAGGCGTTTGAGGTCGGGACGAAGTAACGCTCCCCAATAAAAGCTTGCATTGAACGTTCATAACGTTCATACTGTAAACGTTATGAACGTTCATGAGATCAACCAATGCTTCATCGAAGGAACCTTTGATCAGCCCCATAATTTTACTAAGCTTTTTCCTAAGCTCCAAGACCTAAAGAACGCGACCGTTATTTTGGATGCCGACTTTGGACTGACCAAGCTCCCTCGAGAGCCTGGCTTGATCTTGATTCGAGGAAGTCGGCAACTCGGTAAATCAACTTGGATGGAACGAGCCCTCTTTGACACCCTCAAGGAAAATGGCCCTGGAAGTGCCTTCTTTTTAAATGGGGATCATTTGCTCGATCAAGACGCGCTCTTTGAAGCAATTCAAGAATTGGTAAACCTCTTCCCCCGCCGTGCCAAAGTGAAAAGAATTTTCATCGATGAAATCACCGCTATAAAACATTGGGAGAAGGCAATCAAGCGATTGGCTGATCAAGGAATCACCCGTGACACCCTCCTCATCACAACCGGCTCTCAAGTGATCGACTTAAGAAGAGCCACCGAGCGGCTTCCCGGAAGAAAAGGCAAACTCGATCGCACCAATTATCGATTCACCCCTGTTTCTTATTCGGAGTTTTGCGCCAAAACTAAAACTCATTTTCCAGACATGGAGAAAAGAATCTGGGCTTATGTATTGACGGGGGGATCCCCGATTGCCATCAATGAATTAATCATGCGCGGTCACATCCCAGAATATGTGATCGAACTTACTCGCGATTGGATATTTGGCGAAACGACTTTGCAGGGCCGTCAAATTGAAACTCTAAAGTGGATTTTGGACTGCTTATTTACGCTGGGCGGGCTCCCGATGAGTTTGCATACAGTCGCCGAAAAAGCAGGCATTGCCAATAATACGGTCGCTCAGGGCTACATTGGACTTTTGAAAGATCTGGGATGCTTGAGTTCTGCCATCCCGCTTGACGCCAATCACCTACGGCCGGTGCCAAGAAAAAGCTCAAAATACCATTTTACGAACTCTTTAGCGGTCACCGCTTTACATTCAAGTCAAATTAGAACTGTCGCAGAACTCATGCAACTCCCTGGCGAAGAAAAAGGGAAACGCATGGAATGGTTGGTGGCACAGGAGTTGTGGCGCAGGGCTGCGATCGCAGGCGAAGACACCCCTGAGCAGCAGTACTTCTGGAGAAACGACGAACATGAAATCGATTTCGTGGTTTTCGAAAATAAAAAGCCCCGTTTCATCGAAGTAAAATCAGGAAAGGCAAATGCTTCTGAGTTTCTCTGGTTTACTAAGGTTTTTCCAAAACATGAACTTGAGATTATTTGCCAGTCACACTTTGATTCATCTTTTTGCGAAAGTAAGAGCTTTGAGTCGTTTCTCTTAGAGACAAAGTAATTTTCGCGCCACTTCAGGTGTCGCCACTTCCCGATCAAGTTCTCGCGCAAGCCGCGCCACGCGCTCAACGAGCTGGGCATTTGAAGTGGCAAGCTCACCTTTGCGATAGAAGATATTGTCTTCAAATCCTACGCGAATGTGCCCGCCAAGGAGAAGAGCCTGAGTTGCCAAGGGGAGCTGATAGCGTCCCACGCCGGCGACACCCCAATGAAAACTCCCGCCACCGGACCCCGAAAAGGCCTCTAAAACCCCAAGTAAATGAAACAAATTCGCAGGCTCGCCTGACATTCCGCCCGGAACTCCAAGTACAAACTGTACATTGATGGGCCCGCGCAAGACCCCTTGCTTCAACAGCCGAAACCCACTCTCCAGGTGCCCTGCCTCATACACTTCAAGCTCGGGCACGACACCATGCTCTTTCATCTTCGCAGCCAAGGCCACGATATCGCGCGGATGATTGTAAAACACATCATCCCCAAAGTTCATCGTCCCCAAATTGAGCGAAGCCATCTCGGGCTTAAGCTCTAAAGGCTTTGCTCGATTCTCAATGGACTCCCCCACCGCGCCACCCGTCGAAATCTGAATAATCACGCCCGGTGCCTTTTTACGGATCAATTCAATCGCCTCTTGAAAACGCTCGAGGCGCTGGGAGGGTTTGCCGTCGTCTTCTCTGACATGAAGATGTATCACCGAGGCCCCGGCCTTCACCGCAGCTAGAGCCGCATCGGCCTGCTCCTTAGGCGTAATGGGAAGCGCGGGTTGTTTATCACGAGAAGCCTCTGCACCCGTAATCGCACAGGTGATGATGACCGGATCAGAACCTGAAAAATATTTTGCCATGTCGTCCTCCAATACTAAGCTTTTTGTAACTTCTTTTGCGCAGCCCCAATTAAACGATGTAATCGATTTAGGACTTCCCAACTCAACTGATCATCCGTGACGTGAGTGACCCACTGATGATGAAACTCCTCAATCACTTCGTTTCTTGAGGGGATCCCAAAATCCACCTTCTGAAGCGCCAGGCGCGCGGCCCACCTCGGATACCAAGAAACCAGCCCCCCCGGCACTCGTCTCTTTTCTCCAATCACCCGCAACGCCTCATCCCCTAAAACGCGCTTCAGCGTAAAAACCGACGCTTGCGCGAAAACTTTTTTGTACTCCGATTTAAGACCCTCGAGGTTTTTACGGGACTCCGAAGGCGGAATGACGTGACCCTTTTCAGGGGCGCCACTTGACTCAAGCTCCCCCGCGCTCAAAACGATCAATGGCTTTGCCGCCGCTTCACCAAACACCGTTGGCTCTGGAAACTCTAATTCCAGATAAGCTAACTCTTCGGCAAAAACATCCAAAGCTTCAGGAGTCGCCCCAGGGTAAGCAACTTCCAATCTTCGATAGCTCGACGAATGAATGAATCCGTTATACAATCCCTCAAGGGATGCCCCTTGCATCATGGATTGAACGGACCCGACAAAAGCCTCTTTTTCGCGGGGATCAGAAAACTCGGCCGGATTCTTCTCTAGCACCACGCGAACCATCTCGGTCACCAGCTCTAGTGCCGCCACATCCGATGAAACCGGAACTCGTGCGGTAACCTTCATCAACCCCTGCTTCTGAAGCCAGGGTTTTAGAAAACTCAACGGCGCCGGAACTGAAGTTAAAGGCTCACAGCCCGCCAGTCCAATCCCTAGGAGCAAAACGGAAAAACAAATTCCAAATCGGTGCTTCACTTTAACCCCCTTAGTGCTTCAAAAACGGCTGTCCCAAAGCTTTAGGCGCTCGGGAACCTCCCATGACTCCAGCTAGAACCAATATTGTCACAAAATAAGGCAAAATCTGAATAAATTGTACCGGCACGGGATCTGAGCCCCAAAGCACCACGCCCTGAAGTCGAATCTGAAAAGCATCCGCCAAACCAAATAGTAAACAGGCAAAAGCAGTGGGCCAAGGGCGCCATTTTCCAAAAATCAAAGCCGCCAATGCCATAAACCCGCGACCGCTCGTCATGTTTCGCGAAAAAGAAGAGGACAGAAAAATCGAAAGCGTCGCGCCACCCAATCCAGCCAAAAACCCACTTAAGATGACAGCCATCCAGCGCACTCGATTCACACGAACGCCTGCCGAATCCAAAGCCTCCGGGTGTTCGCCTGCAAAACGCACCCAAGCCCCCCAAGGCGTAAAGCCAAGACCAAAAGCCACCGCGATGACAAAAATCCAAGCCCCATAAAGAGGCGCACTCACAAAACGAGAATCCATGGGAAGTGCCGCAGACGAACTGGTGGACTGAAAAAAGATCTTACATAGAAACGGAGTCACCCCCGCAGCCAACATATTGATTGCGGTTCCTGCGACAATCTGGTCGGCGCGAAGCTTGACCACAAAAAGTGCATAAAAGGAGGCAAAAAGACCGCCCGCCAGCATCGCTGCCCCTGCCCCCGCCACGGGCGAGTGCGTGGCATAAGCGACGGCGGCGGCGACAAAAGCACCAACTAACATTAGACCTTCGAGTGCAATATTCACCACCCCTGCGCGCTCACTGATAAGTCCCCCTAAGGCCGCAAAAAGAAGAGGCGTCGCAAGCCGCAGCGTGGATCCGGCGATCTGCAAAATCGTATCAAGATTCTCGCTCATGGGGACCTCCTGCGATCCAGCCAGGCCCACAACCCATCTGCCGCCACCGAAAGAATGACCAGCCCCTGAAGAATAAGGGACAAATCACGGGTGATGTTTTCGGTCTCCATATCCAGATCCGCGGTCCCTTTGTGAAGCGCTCCAAAAAGAAGGGCGGCGCCCAATACTCCCAGCGGGCGACTTCGACCCAACAAAGCCACGGCAATTCCCATGAAGCCATACTCAGGAGAAAAGCCGACTTTAAAGCGCGTGGCGTTTCCGAGAACCTCAGAAACCCCGACCAGCCCCGCAAGCCCCCCCGCCAATGCCATCGCCAGAATCTGCATGCGACCCACCGAAATTCCAGCAGCTCTCGCGGCGCCCTCGCTCTGCCCGACCGAGCGCAGTTCAAAACCTCGAGTCGATTTTGATAAAAAGATCCAAATCGCCACGACCGCGGCCAACGCGACAAAAAGCGCAATACTGAGTGGCGCATCCCCAAAAAAATCCAGATGCTTGATCAAATACGAGGGCGCCACGGCTTGAGTTTCCGGATTTTGTGAATCAGGGTTCTTAAGCAAATATAAAGTCACCCAACTCGAAAGCCCCACCGCAATAAAGTTCATCATGATCGTATTGATCACTTCATGACTGCCACGACGGGCTCTGAGCCAACCGGGGATCGCACCCCAAAGTGCCCCTGCCGCAAAGGCTGCAAGCCCCGCCAAAAAAGGCGCAATCACTGCGGGAACGCCCGGAAAACAAATTCCTACCGTTGCTGCAGCCAGTGCACCCAAAGTGAGCTGCCCTTCGGCGCCGATATTGAAAAGCCCCGCATGAAATGCGAGCGCAACCGAGAGCCCGGTGAATATCAAAGGAGTGGCATAAAAAAGCGTCATCCCAAAATCATAGCGTGAACCAAAAGCACTTCGTCCCAAAATCGCCAAAACGTGCAAAGGGTTCTCGCCCGCTAGTGCCGTCACGAGTAACCCCGCAGCCAAGCCGGCTGAAACCGCTATCAATGGCCGCAGAAATCTAAGGATTTTCCAAACGCTGTCCCTCACTTCGCCACCCCCGTCATGCAGCGACCCAAATCCATCTCCGTAACTTGCCCTGTAGAGAATTCCTCGTGTTTGAATTCACCCACGATTCGTCCTTCATAAATGACCAAGACCCGATCCGAAAGCGCCAAAATCTCATCAAGCTCTGAGGACACTAAAAGAACCCCCAGCCCCTTGGCACGAGCTTTTAAAATCTGCGCATGAATAAATTCAATCGCCCCGACATCCACACCGCGCGTGGGATGGGCCGCAATCAGCGCCCGGGGCGAGAATTCAAACTCCCGGGCAATCACCAGTTTCTGTTGATTGCCTCCTGAAAATTTGGACATTTCAAGCGCAGGATCCCTGGGGCGTATATCAAAAGACTCAAACGCCTCAGCCGCCGCTTGAGCCAATCGACTTGAATCAATAAAGACACTTTTTTTAAACCGCGAGCGTCTTTGAAAACCCAATAAAAAAGACTCCAAGGCGGGACGCTTGAGCAACACCGCTTCTTGATGCCGATCCTCAGGCACGCAGCCGACTCCCAGCGCCCTGATCTCCGAATTTGAAAGTGTCTTGGATCCACTTAGGCTGGGCACTCCCAACCAGGAAACCTCGCCGGACATTTTCTTATGATACTCCTTAGGGTGCAACAGGACTTGTAAAAGTTCAGATTGACCATTGCCCTCAATGCCTGCGATGCCGACGATCTCGCCTGGGGCAATCTCAAAAGACAAATCGCGAAGCGAGGACTTTAAACTCAGGTTTTTCACCCGAAGAACAGGCCCTGTCTCCTTCGAACCCCCCCCCGCCACATTCTTCGCCTCAAAAGCCCCGCGCTCCGCACGCAGACTCACTTTCCTCCCCACCATTAAACTTGCCAACTCATCCACGGATGTTTCGGAGGTCTTGACCTCACCGACCACCGCCCCCGCCCGAAAAATCGTCACTTGATCCGAAGCTTCCATGACCTCTTTGAGCTTATGGGTGATCAAAATACAGGTCTTACCCTCACTTTTGAGCTTTTTGAGATTGGCAAACAGGTTTCGCGCTTCTTGCGGCGTCAACACGGCAGTGGGTTCATCGAAAATAAGAATGCGGGCGTTTTGATAAAGAAGCTTTAAGATCTCCACGCGCTGTTGAATTCCAACCGGCAAATCCTCGATCTTGGCATCCAAATCAACCGCCAGCCCATACTGAGCAGACAGCGCCTTGATCTTCTCGCGCATGGCTTGACGCTGGGCTGGCCACAGCGGCTCCACTCCTAAAACGATATTCTCAAAAACCGAGTAGGGCGCAGCCAACATAAAGTGCTGATGAACCATGCCGATTCCGGCAGCGATGGCATCGCGGGGAGATCGCCAATGACAGAGACGGCCTTCAACGAAAATTTCGCCTGAATCCGGCGGATAAATGCCATAAAGCATTTTCATGGCCGTTGATTTTCCAGCGCCATTTTCGCCGATAATGGCATGGATACTGCCCCGCTCGATTTTAAGCGAGACATCGGCATTCGCTACAACAGCCCCAAATACTTTGCGAAGTGCTTTGAGCTCGATCACGCGATTCTTTCCACCCGGTTATTTCTTAAGGTAAAAGTCAGGAACCTTAATCTTGCCGGCGACAATCTCGGCTTTGATCTTTTCAGCGTCAGCCCTCACCTTGGGTGTCAGTAATTTTTCATTATATTGATCAACGGCGTAGTCGATTCCCTGATTGGCCAGCCCAAAACGCTGAGTGCCCGACGTAAATTTGCCCTTCACGCCATCTTCGATCGCAGCAAAAACGGCGTGATCCACGCGCTTGAGCATACTCGTAAGAATATAGCCCGGTTTGATCCAGTTTTGATTGGAGTCCACCCCGATGGCGAATTTCTTTTTTTCCTCGGCGGCATCAAAAACCCCAAGATTTGAGGCCCCTGCCGGTGCGAAAATAATATCCGCGCCCGCGCCATATTGAGAAACCGCAAGTTCTTTACCTTTAGCTGGATTATTCCAGGCGTCTCCGGAGATCCCCACATAATTTGAAATCACTTTGACCTTGGGATTAATCTTCTTGGCCCCGGCCACGTAACCCATCTCGAAACGGCGAATCAAAGGAATATCCATGCCCCCGATGAACCCCAAAGTCCCGCTCTGCGACATCATCGCGGCGATCGCGCCCACCAAAAACGAACCCTCGTGCTCCTCGAAAAGTAACGCGCGAACATTCGGAGCCTTGACTTCCGCATCAACGATGACAAATTTTTTCGAAGGAAACTGTGCCGATACCTTTTTGATCGCTTCGGCTTGGGAAACCCCAATCCCAATGATCAGATCAAAATCCTTTTGCGCGAATGATCGCGTCAAGGTTTCAAAAGCATTGTCATCGGTTGCTTCAACATATTTGAGAAAAATCTTGAGATCGCTCTTGGCTTGCGTCGCCCCTCGAAAAGCGGCCGAGTTAAAAGACTTGTCGTCTTTGCCCCCTTTGTCCAGGATGAGACCCACCTTGTACTCTTGAGCGAGCGCGCCCCCACACACCCAAGCAAACAGACTCACCCAGCCAACGCCGTTCAAAAAAAGTTTTTTCATCGGATGCTCCAATTGCCAACCATTCTCAATCATTGACAAACAGAGTACAAGGATTTTACTCTCGTGCTGTGAGTCAGACCCCTGCAAACGTCGTTCATTTTGTCCCCCCCAATCAGCGCCGCCTTACTCTGCTGGCTGCGCAGAGCGACACGCTCCCCGTCCTCATCGAAGGTTCCAGTGGTTCTGGAAAAGGTGGAATTGCACGCTGGATTCACACCCATAGTGCGCGCGCGGCCCTACCGCTGCTTGAAACACAAAAGGGCGCGCAACTCACTGAGCAAATCACCCAGGCGCAAGGAGGCAGTCTCATCGTGTCTCAGATCAGTGAGCTTTCTAATGAAGAACAACAGACCCTTTTGCATTTTCTGAAAAGCCATAGCCTCAAGTCGCCCCAGACCCAAAATCTCGATCATCTCTTTCATACTCGAATCATCGCGACCACAAGCCATAACCTTGCAACGCGAACGACCGCAGGACTTTTTGATAAAGAGCTTCTGGAGAAATTAAAGCCTCTGGCGATAAAGATGCCCGAGCTCTGTGAGCGCTTAGAAGAATTTGAAGACATCACTCTGACCCTTGTTCACGAAATCACCCGCGAGCTCCACCGCGAGCATCTGAGAAGTCTCTCACCCAAAGCCTGGCTGGTTTTGCGAGCCCACCCCTGGCCAGGAAACATCAGAGAGCTTCGCAACGTGTTACGGATTGCCCTTCGCAGAGCAAAAGGGGCCCGCGTTGAAGAAAAAGACCTCCCTGATCTCACCGATCGCCAAATCGATTTTCAAGCCACGCGCGAAGAATTTGAAAAGGTTCTAGAAATGGAAAAGCTGAAATGAATAAATCGCCCGCGAAATTCACCTGGATCACCGAAAATGAAAAAACCATTTTCCACACGCCGATCATGGACCTCGTGCAGCGCGACTGTCGCTCCAGCGAAGATGGTCGCCCTCATCCCTTCTACGTCCTCACCTCAAGAGATTGGTGCAACATCATTCCGATCACGACGGAGGGCAAAATCGTCTTGGTGAAACAATACCGAGTCGGAATCGAAGCCCACACGCTTGAAATTCCCGGTGGAATCACCGACGCAAAAGACAACCATGTGCTCGAATCCGCCCTACGAGAACTGACCGAAGAAACGGGATACACTCCCGCGCCCGGCGCTCGCAGTTATAACCTGGGGAGCTGTCATCCCAATCCCGCTATTTTAAATAACCGGGCCCATTTTTTCGTAGTAGGACCGGTCATCAAATCCGAAAATCAGAATCTTGACCCTGGCGAAATGATTGAGGTCGTGGAACTCCCCATCGAAGACCTGCCCAACGCCATCCGCGATGGGCAAATCACGCACACCCTGACGATCAACGCGCTTACTTATTTTAATTTAAAATTTGCGCAAGACTCAAAGGCTTTGATTCAGGGCCTCGAGAGCTTCAGCCGCACTCCCTGAATATTTGCCCTGTAGAAAAAGCCGAAAACGCCGATCGAAACGACCTTCGGCATGGAGTTTACAACAGCCTAAGCAAGCAAGATCTCCCAGTTTACGACGAGCCGGGTAATCTTTTAGACAGCTAGGACATCGATAAAGGTAGAGAAACTTGCGGCGGCGGGGCACCGGATTATAGCGCGTGGCGCCCATCTCCTTCATCTTGGTCAAAAACTGGTCCGAATGCCCATAGGGTCTTCGCAAAACCCAGAGCCAATAATGGATCATTTCGTGCGCGATCGTGTCTTCAACGAATTTCAGCGCCTGCTCTTCTTCGATGAGATAAGACGCGACCTCAATCGTCCCAGGCCTTTCCCGAAAAAACTTACGACTTCCTGGAATAAATCTCCCGGCGCTCACGCGCAACCTTGAGTTCCATTCCAAGACGGGTTCTTCCAAAAAGCCATCAAAATGAAGCCCGTTGATTTTACAGAAAAGTTCTGACAAAGACGGCTTTTGCATTTCGAAGAACTCCTAGGTCCATGATATACCCTTCTGGAGGGGAAGAATCGAATGGAAAAAAGGCACGCAGGTTTTCTAGGGGCCCTGGGGATTCTGGGGATGATCTTGGGGATAATGACACTCACAGGCTGCCCCTCGTTACACCATACGGTTCAGGCACCGCCCGAAAAACCCTATCATTCACATACCCTTGAACTTCGATGGTCGCCCGCTGATGCCCAGCGACTGGAGAGTCTCAGCATCACTTTTCCAAAAGGATTTTCCGCCGCAGCTGGTGAAAAGGGATCCACGCTTAAGCTCGTCGCAAACATCGATCTTCAAAAAGAGAATTCAGAGCAATTGATCCAGGACTTTCAAACCCAAACCGCTTCGCTGTCTCGCCTTGATGGCAACGCGCCCTGGATTCGCTTTCCCACTCCCGATTGCAACGAGGTCTACGATACCAACGGACACCTCACTTCGTTTAAGGGAACCTGCATTCGTGCTTTTACTCTTCTCGTTCCACCCGAGTATTTTTCGGCGCTTCATTTAGAATGGTTGGGCGACGCCATTATACAAGACATTACACCCAAAGAGCTCTTACTGGTTCTACCTGCCAAAGGCACCACCCGAGTCTTTAATGTCACCACCGCTATCCACCTCTCAGGCGGCGGCGGTGAGGCCAGTTTCATCGGCGACGCTATCGACACCCGAACACCGCTGGGCGGCCGTTTTGAAGCTCAGTTTACAACCGTGGCCAACCTCATGCTTAATCACGTTCAAGGCGAGATTGCCTTGGATGTCAAACAAAGCGAAAACTCGCGCGTGACAGTAGATGGAAAACGAATCCTGAAGTTTCCCTGCCTACTCCCCGGGAGCGCCTGCTGGTAATGTCAAAGCCACACAGCGCAGCGGCAGTTCTAGAATGGGGCAGGCTCGTTGAGCTGTGTAAACTTGAAGCCAAATCCGAACTGGCAAAAGCAGAGACCGAAAAACTAAACTGGCCCGAACGATGGGCGCCCGACCTTGCGGCCGCCAAACATCTTCAACAAGAAACTCTGGAACTTCTCCCGCTTCTGGATAAAGACGCGCTTTGGGGCCCGCTCCAAGAATTAGGCGATCCAAGTGATGTGCTTGAGCAACTTGCAAAGGGGGCCGTCCTTGAAATTCCTGCGCTCGTTTTACTCCGTCGCTGGATGTACGCCATGGACTCCTGGGCGCAACTGCCGCGGGATGAAGTTCGAGGCGAACTCCTGCGCAAGGCGATCTCGAATCTGAGTGATCCTCATGAACCTTTGCGAATCATTGAGCGCATCATTACACCCCAGGGAGAACTTGCGGAGAACGCAAGCCCCAAGCTCTATTCACTGTTTTCCGAAATTCGTGGGTTAAAGCGTGAAATCGAAGCCACGCTCGATCGTGTTCTTAAAGACCTTACCCTGAAAAATGTCCTTCAATCAAACTACAGCGACGTCCATGACGGGCGCTTCGTGCTCCCGGTTAAAAGTTCAAATCAGCATGATGTCGAAGGAGTGGTTTACGGCGGCTCGGCAAGCAAGCAAACCGTCTTTATCGAACCCAAAGAAGTTGCCCCTTTTAATAATCGCTTGCACCAGCGGCAAAATGAGCTTGCCCAGGAGATCTACGTCGTTCTTCAAGAAACGGCAAAAAAACTTTTTCCCTATGGCCCTGAACTCTCCATGAATGCTCAGATTCTCGCGCACTGGGACGCGGTGCAAGCGCGCGCAAGACTGGGCCGGCGCTACTCCGGTAAACCCATTCGGGTCACCGAGGATCGCAAGTTTGAACTTCACGCGACGGCACATCCGCTGCTCTGGTGGGCGCTGCCCCCGGACACCATTGTGCGCAATGACCTGGAAATGGCGGAGCCCACGCAAACCCTCTTGCTCACGGGGCCCAATACAGGTGGAAAAACCGTATTATTGAAAACCTTGGGGCTTGCGGGAATTTGTGCCCGGACCGGTTTTCTTTTCCCGGCTTCTGAGCCAGCCGAGGTTCCTTTTTTCGATTCTTTTTTTGCGGATCTTGGGGACTCACAATCCATCGAGCAGCATCTCTCCACTTTTTCGGGGCATATCTTAAGATTCCGCGAGATTCTCGAAAATGTCACATCAAGGAGTTTAGTCTTGATGGATGAACTCAGCTCTTCAACCGACCCCGAAGAAGGCTCCGCCCTGAGCCGAGCATTCTTGGAAACGGTGATGGCGCGAGGCGCGCTGATTGTGGCCACCACCCACGATCCCAAGCTCAAGATTCAATCCACTAAATCCCAGATCGTGTGCGCCAGCATGGCTTTTGACGAGGCATCTCGCACCCCGACTTTCAAGCTCATCTTGGGGATTCCGGGGCGATCGCGCGCGCTAGAAACCGCGCAAAGATTGGGGCTCCCACAAGCGGTGGTGGATCTGGCAAAAAGTTATCTTTCCAAAGAGCATAACCAATTTGAAGGACTGCTTGCGCGATTCGAATCGGATCTCCATGGTGCCGAAAAAGCCCGAAAAGAGGCCTTTGCACTTCGCGATGAGGCCGACCGGCTTCGAAAAGAGTGGTTGGAGAAAACCTCGGTCAATGTTTCAGAAATGATGGAAAAAACCCGTCAAAAACTCAAAAGGATTCAAGAGCAGGCGCAAGATGAAGTTCGCACTGCCCTTCGGGTTTTAGAAGAGCGAAAAAATGAACTCAAATCCCGCAAGGATATTGACCAGGTCAGGGCCAGCGTCAATGACACTTTCCGCGCGACCTTTCAAGCGGCCTCATCGCTTGCTGAAAAAGCCTTAGGCGAAGAAGCGCCCGAGCTTGCAAAGACCCTCAAAGAGATCGCCCCTGCGCCGCTGTTAAACACTCCCGCCGCGCCCGAGAAACCCGAGCTTAAAGCAGGCACCAATGTCCGCGTACCCAAATGGAAAAGCATCGGAAAAGTCCTCGAACTCATTGCGCCCGGAAAAGTAAAAGTCGCACTGGGATCCATTCAAGTTATTCTCCCGATTGAAGATATCGATCCGTTAGCCGCGTCCGCCCCTGAAGCCAAAGCCCTCAAGGCCGCTGAGAGAAAAAGATCCCAGGTCTCGGATGTGGCCGTCCCACCCTCTCAAATTGATCTCAGAGGAGAGCGCTTTGAGGAGGCCATGAGCAAGCTCGAGAGCTATCTGGACCAGGCCTTTCGAAGTTCGGCCCTAAAAGAAGTGATCATCATCCATGGTCTGGGCACGGGATCTCTTCGCGAAGGGACTCGCAAACTTCTTGGAGAACTCCCCTATATCAAGACGTTTCGAGACGCGGGGGCCGGTCAGGGCGGCACGGGCGCCACGCTGGTCGAATTTGATTTAGATTAAAACCTGATTGCGTAAAGGACTTTTACGGTTTCTTCAGTCGGGCGGATCGCTGCGACTTCAGCGCTGATGGGATGCCTTGAATCCACCACGGCCGTGATATGTTCCGTAACTTGCTTACTCAGTGAAGCGCTCACAGAACCCGAGGTCTGACCGTAGGTCAAGCCGGTGCTCATATTCCAGGGCAGCTCACGCGAAACCGAAAATTTCATATGTTCATATTGTGAAAAGGGATCAGACGTCACAGGGGCCTGGGACGTCACTTCAAAACTACTATTGACTACGGGAGACAGGATCGAAAATGAGCCGCTCTGGCTCACACAGTTAGGTAGAAAAGGGATCGCGCTCATCTCCGGGGTCTTGCCACACCAGCGTGCACTCACCTTCGTTGACTCAGCAACTTGCCACTCGGCAGGCGTGCCGAAATAAAAACTCCAAACCGCACCCACAATGGCCAACGGTCCCATGTAAGGTTTGATTTTTCGAAAAATTGATTTAACCCGCGAGTCCGTTGTGACCATATCCCGCGCGCGAGCCAAGCCCTGCTCACGGTTGTAGGTCTTGATTTTATCCAAGGCTTCAGTTGAAAATTTTGAAGTTCCTTCAAAAAAAGCCCGGTCCGTTTCATGACTCTGCAGCCCTTGAAAAGTCCGGAGTTCATAAGTCGAATAACGATTTTCATAATCCGCTCGAAGACCGCGAGCCATTCCTGGATTCATCACCGTTTCCTGAATCCAGTTCTCGGCAGACGAGCTGTTCCATTCCTGTACGGCTCGGTCAGAAAAATAAGAACAATTTGCGTTATTGATGGGCTTTCCGGATTCCATCCACGCAGGGCGAAACTCCACACCTTGAGAGCGGGCTTCGACGTCTACCGGCATGGGGCTTCGCGAAAATCCCAGAGTGGGCGCAAAAAGCATGGTGAAAAGCTGCAGCATAAAGCCCAGAAAAACAGGCAGAGCAACGGCGCCGCGCCGACTCCGCAACCCCTGTAAACTCTGTTTTGATGAGCCAATGCCAGTCATGTTAAGCGCCTCTCTACCCTTAGGAGTAAGCAACCCCTATACCATCTTACAGATTCAAAAAGATCAAGCAAGTCCGTAAGATAGAGAACTAGAGAGCGTCAATTATGGCAGAGAGGTGTCAATAAGATGATCAGCTGTTAACAGGCTAAGCAATGATCTGGCGGTGTGCCGGCGTGTGGCGTTTTAGACACCAAAGAACATGAATGCGAGCCACATCACAAATCCCGACACGACGGGGATGGTGAAGTTATCATCGACATCAAAAGGAGCCAGCTCCGCCATTCCACCGGCAAGGCCTCCAAGCAAGGACAAGACGAAAACCGTCGAATCAGGTTGACCCTGAGATTTGAGATAAACAAACGTGATTAAGAAACAGGTCCCGATCCCGGCAAGAGTTCCAATAAGCGATTTTCCGCTGGCGAAACGCTTGCTGTACTTGCCATAGAGAATTCCGAACAATGAAGCCATGGGATCTCCATAGGCTAAGAACAAAATGCTGAGCAAAGCCACCGGTTTTGGGAAGATGGCGACAGCAAGCATCGAGGCCGCAATAAAATGAGCCACCGTGCTCATGCGATCCACTTCGTGCGCCCGCATAAAGAGGCCCATATTTTTCATGATCTTTTCATTTAAAGCGGGAATTCGTAAACGAGCCGTTTCAATCAGCAAATCTGCGCCTAAAAAGCAGGCCATAATGGTTACGGTGAGAGAAGCAGACATTCCCGAAAAAGCATAAACGCTGGCAATTAAAGTCCCCATTGAGGCATGCCAAAGCTTGCGGGCCAAGTGGAGATCTGTGCGAACGTGCAAGCGGATGGGAAAACCTGCGATGCCTCCGAGACTTCCGAAGACGGCTGGAAAAAGTTGGCTTAGTTTGATTTCAGCGGTTCGTTTTAACATGAGCGTTGCTTCCTCTATAAGTTACTTTCTGGCCGCTCATCTTCCGTGCTGAGCCTTCAGTGTTTCATAAATGATACAGTAGCAATGGAAATGCCAAGAGGCTGAAGAAACGCGGCAAAATGCAATTATTCTGATTAATTAAAAGCCATGTGATTCCATGGCTTTATAGCTGACTTTCCCCCAGCATTTCAATTTGCCTAACCCGACAAAAAACCTTCAGTCTTCTATTTGGGAATTAGTTTTCGCGACTCAGCCAGCCAAGTGCGAAAACCAGTACGCACCTTTTTTTATCTTGACTCTCTTCTGGGATAAGCAAATCCTTATAGATATAGGGTACTAATACGGTACCTTAAGAAAGAGACAGGGTGACGATCCATGGATGGAAGCGTCAAATTAAATCTTGCTCCTTTTATCAATGAGTCTTCAGAGACTTCTGCGGGGCTATCTAATATTTCATCATTTCCTGCGCAAACAGAGACTTCCTCACGAATAGACGAAGGCGAAAACGAAAGCCCCTTCGATCATATTTCGATTCCGAGCACGAGTAGAGTTAAGCAGGTTTGGGCCATCGGTGGCGGTAAAGGCGGCGTCGGCAAAAGCCTGATCGCCTCGAGTCTCGCCATTGGACTCTCGCGTCTTGGAAACCGAGTCGTCGCAGTCGACATGGACCTTGGAGGCGCGAACCTTCACACCACTTTAGGCGTCGATCTCCCAAAACAAACGCTGAGTGATTTTTTCAACAATCGCGTTTCAAGTCTTGATCAATGCCTCACCCCCACCGGAATCGCCAATCTCCAAGTCATCAGTGGCGCGCAAGATGCCGTGGGTGTGGCGAATTTGAAGACCTCGCAAAAAGTTCGATTGCTGCAAAAGCTTCGCGAACTGGATGCCGACTATCTCATTTTTGATTTAGGCGCGGGCACTGGCTATAACACGCTGGACTTCTTTTTATACGCCGACGTGCCTCTGGTCACCCTGCTCCCTGAGCCGACCTCCATCGAGAATGCGTATCGCTTTATCAAAAGCGCGTACTACCGCCGGCTCAAACACTCAAAATACCTTCGCGAAATCAGACCGCTGGTCGATTTGGCAATGGATTCCAAAAACGCCAAAGGGATCACCTCTCCGTCTGACCTCTTTCGGGAAGTCAACCGTGTCAGCCCAGAAGCCGGCATGCGTCTCAAACAGGAGATTGAGAAATTTAAGCCAAAACTCATCGTCAATCAGGCCCGAACCCAAACGGACGTTGATATCGGATTTTCCGTCAAAACCGTCTGCAAGAAGTACTTTGGCCTCGATATGGACTATGTCGGCTACCTGGACTACGATAGCGCCGTCTGGCAAGCCGTTCGCCGGAAAAGGCCACTCATGCTTGAGTTTCCGAACTCCCGACTGGTCTCTAGCGTCGATCGAATTGTCAATTATCTGTTGAAACGCTACGGACATTACCGAAACGACATTTTCTGACTCGCACTAAAGGCATTCTCGCACTATGATGGGTTCAGACATGAGCCTCACTGATCACAATACCTATTATGACGTCCTAGATCTTCCCAGCGATGCGTCCCCTCAAGAAATCCGAGAAGGATATCTTAAAACGAAGTCCGCCTATCATAAAGATAGTCCCGCGCTCTATACTCTGATTTCGCAAGATGAGCGCGAGAGCATGCTGCAAAAGATTGAAGAAGCTTACGAAATCCTGTCTTCTCCCGAGAAGCGCAAAGAATACGACCGCTACCATGGTCTGCTTTCCAGCGAAGATGAAATGATCGCGCAAACCCGGCCCTCGACGCACAAGAAAATCGTGTCCATTGATCGGGTCCCCCCGATGGAATCGAGTGCGGCTCATTCGGCGTCTGAATCTATTTTGGTATCCCCCACGACGGACTTTCAGGACAGCCCGTTTCAATCTTCTGAACCTTCTCCAAAAACTCATTCCTCACCCCCTCTCTCGCTGGATTCCCCGGCCGACGTGGCCCAAGCCGCTCAGGCCGCGCAGGCAAAAGACAGCCTCAATGACGAAATCGCCCAGGAAATTGAATGGCGTGGGGTTTTTATTCAAAAAGTCAGAAAAGCCAGACGGATTTCTCTAGAAGAAATTTCGGCCATTACCAAGATCACAAAATCTTACCTGATCGCCATTGAAGAAGAAAATTACACGCGTCTTCCTGCACCCGTTTATCTGCGGGGATTCGTCACCCAATTTGCGAAAATTCTAAAGCTTCCCGCTGATAAAGTGGCCGCAGGTTACATGGGCCGCTTCTACCAGGCGACCAAAGAAAAGAAGTAGTGCCGCCACTCATGGGAACAACCTGGAACTGGACTGTCGAAGACCCTGCCCTTCGCGCCGACAAAGCGATTCAAGAAGCCCTCGAAAGAGACGGACAACCCCTTTCGCGCAGCCAAATCCAAAAACTCATGGAAGAGGGACAAATCACCGTTCAGCAAAATGGCGTACTAGGCCCGCCCGTGGGAGGTGGCCTGCGAGGCGGCCTGCGAGGCGGAACGAAGTTAAACCCAGGCGACGTGGTCGTCGTTCATATTCCTGCACCTAAGAAGATCGAAACCGAGGCGCAAGACATCCCCCTTGAGGTCTTGTTTGAAGATGAGCATCTTATTGTCGTGAACAAGCCCGCAGGCCTCACCGTTCACCCTTGCACGACTCAAACTGAAGGAACGCTGGTCAATGCCCTGCTTTTTCATATTAAAGACCTTAAAGGAATCGGTGGCGCCCTTCGCCCCGGTATCGTCCACCGCATTGATAAAGACACCTCGGGCGCTTTCGTCGTTGCGAAGTCTGAAGAAGCGCACCAAAAACTGGTTTCGGTTTTTGCGGCACACGAAATTCAAAGGACGTACCGCTGCTTTTGCTACGGGTCATCTCGTGCCCAGACGGGAACGATTGAAACGACGCTGGGACGCAATCCCCGGGATCGCAAAAAGATGGCTCCAAACGTCAAAAACGGCAAAGTCGCGATCACCCATTACCGCAGACTTCAAACCTACGGACTCCCGAACGCCCCTCCGTTTGCAAGCGAATATGAAGTCACGCTTGAAACGGGACGCACCCATCAAATCAGAGTTCATTTTACGGCTGAAGGATTCTCGATCTTAGGCGATCCAACTTATGGAACGCCGACTGAAAAACAATCAAAATGGGTTAACCTGCCTGCTGAAATCAAAGCTCTCGTTTCGGCCCTTCCCGGTCAAGCCCTGCACGCGCAAACCTTGGGGTTTGAGCACCCGATTACGGGAGAGGCACTACTTTTAGAAGCCCCGCCGCCAAAGGCTTTTCTGGATCTTCAGAGAGCGCTTGAGCGTTATTTGAGCTGAAGTCAGCTGAAGCGCCGAAACAACGCCATGATAATAATAACTAAAATAACTATGGCATGGATTCATGGCACGCGTCACAATGGCAAATTGACATGGCATACGTTTTGCCATATACTGAAAGCATGAAATCTGCCGCCAGGACCAAAAACTTTCATGTTCCACTGCCGGACGAAACTTATTTCGAACTCCGGGAAGTAGCCCACGATCTCAATCAGCCGGCGACTCAGATTGCACGTGATGTAATTCAGACTTGGCTGAAACAAAGGAAAAAAGAAGCTTTACGCCAGCAGCTTACCGCTTATGTATCCGTCAATGCAGGAAGCCGCTATGACATGGATCCCGAGCTAGAAGCTGCCGGGATTGAACATCTGTCAGACCCAGAAAAAGAGGCCGGATGAAACGAGGAGAAATCTATTGGGCGGACCTGATTCCCCGGTCGGGATCCGAACAGCTTGGCAGAAGGCCAGTTATCATTATTTCACACGACGTATTTAATGAAAGTCCACAATGGCATTCAATCATTACGGTTCCTGTCTCTACGTCTGAGAAGCAGTCGCAGCGCGGCCCATCCGCAGTTTTTCTTCAAAAGGGAACGGCTGGCCTCAAACACAGCAGCGTTGCCCTTTGCCATCAGGTCACAACGTTAGATCGCTCCAAGTTCAAAGAGCGAATCGGGATGCTTCCCGCCAGCAACCTAGCTGAAGTTGAAAGTGGACTCAAGGCTGCCATGGATCTCCAATAGCCTGTGCACCTCTTGATCTACCGCTTCATAATAACTGAAAACTGACGCGCCTTGAGCCGATCCCGTCGATAGCTTTCAAACGCAAAGCCGTTTCCCCCTTCAGCATCCCGCGAACAATGAGTGCAATACGGCATCACCTCCAACTCACCGATCCCCAGACGCTTGAGCATCGCTGCATTGATGGCGTGCAAATCCAAGTGCCTGTGCTTTGGTACCGCCTGATTTGCCCCCATCCAGTTGAATTCGCGCGCGAATTCTTGCGAGATCTCCTCACTCACTTCGTAGCAGCATGCCCCGATCGCAGGCCCGACCACCGCCACCCATTTTGAGGGGTCGCCCAAACGTGCGAAAACTTGCTCGATGATCCTGGATTTCGTCCCCCGCCACCCCGAATGGACGGCTGCCACTGCACTCCCGTCTCTCAAAGCCAGCAGGATCGGAACACAATCAGCAGCTCGAATCCCGATGGGTAGCCCTTTTTCCGTCGTCCACATCGCGTCGACATTTCCACACGCTTGCCGGGCTTCCTTTATATGGGCCAGATCCACTCCAGCCACCTGGTTCCAGACCGGGGCATGGGCTTTCCAGGATTCTTCAAAAGCATGAGGAATCTCCTCCCCCCTTCGACCGAAACCGTACTCGACCCCGGGAACATTCGACAAAACTTGGCTCCGTAGCGTGATCATTGTTTCAACCTCAAGCTTATGCTAACCCATTAAGATATGGACTCAATCACGAATTTCTTATCCACCCTTTTGACAACGGATGGTGGAAACCTAACCTTTATGCAGATCGCGGCCGCAGTCGGCATTGCGTACCTGGGCGGCGTGCTCTCAAGCCTCACCCCTTGCGTCTACCCCATGATCCCCATCACGGTCAGTGTCGTGGGGGGCTTAGGTCCCAATCGCAGGTCTTGGAAGGAAATCTGGATCCGAGGGATTTCCTATGTTGCGGGAATGGCGACCACCTACTCCTTTTTAGGTGTGCTGGCAGGGATCTCAGGGCGTGTTTTTGGTTCTTTTACCAACACGTCCACTTGGTATCTCAATTTAGGACTGATCATGACCCTTGCGTCGCTGATCATGCTTGAGATTATCCCCTTTGAGCCCAACGTCTGGTGGGAGCAGCTCAAGCGCAAATACCAGAAGCTCGTGAAACATAAAAATCCGCCCCATACCCATCCTCACTCCACTCCGGCAGGGGAGCGTGAAATGACCGCCCTGGGCGCCTTCACCCTAGGCGCCACTTCTGGCTTCATAGCGGCGCCGTGTACGACGCCAGTTTTGACCTCCATCTTGGCCTACATCGCAAAAACGCAATCCGTAGGAGTGGGGCTGACTCTGATGGTCGCTTTTTCGGCGGGCCTGGGCACCCTGCTTCTCATTGTCGCCGTGTTTGCCGGCGCAATTCGAGTCTTGCCACGCTCGGGCCAATGGCTCAGAATGGTAAAAATAATCAGCGGAATTATCTTATTAGGTTTTGCAGAATATTTGATTTTTAAAGCCGGAACCCTAGGAGGCCTCTAGATCATGGCACATACAAAAGAAACCACTCCCCCGAAGACACCTCGACGGTTTTACCTCCTGGCACTTTTGGGACTTGTGGGCATAGGCCTTTCGGTTTCGTTGACCCAACATTTTTTTGAAGTCCGAGGCGGCACCGGCGGGTTTAGATCCTTCTGTAATATGAGCACCCAGATGAATTGCGACGTCGTTGCTGCAAGTTCTTACGCGGAGCTGATCCCCGGGTTCCCTCTCGCCATTTTTGCGGCAGGTTTTTTTGCGCTGCTTTTTGCTTTAAGCTTATTTGGACTCAGCGACAATTGGAGGCGAGAAGCAATTCGCGGGCTATTCGTCATGACCGCCGGTGGCGCGCTCCTCTGCTTGAGTTACCTCTTCGTCATGTCACAGGTTCTCCACACCTTTTGCCTGTTTTGCCTTGGAGTGGACGCGACGGTTCTCACTTCACTTGGCGTGGTCTTAAGTTTGAAACCCGAATCCACGAAGAAGCACGCTTTAGAATTTTCAAAATGGAAGACGTTTTGCTTTGTCGGTTTAGGCTGTTTTTTAGTTCCCACAGTTTTCTTGAAGTCCATGGACACGATGACCCTCAAGGCCTCGGACGTGGATGAGTATTTTCAATCCGCGATTAATTCACCGGTTTTAGCAGTGAATGCCTGTCCGGATTTTGCTTCAATGGGGCTCCCAAACGCACCCATCACGATTGTAAAATTTGCGGATTTTCAATGTCCTTCTTGTAAACTGGGCGCGCACACTCTTCATACGCTCTTGAGCCGATTCCCGGATAAAGTTCGCGTCGTTTTTAGAAACTATCCTTTGGATCCGACCTGTAACCGCTCCGTTCAGCACACCATGCATTCTGCGGCCTGTGAAGCGGCCCGAGTAGCGGTTTGCGCACGAAAACAAGGGAAGTTTGAGCAGGTCTATGAACTCCTTTTTGATAATCAAGAGCACTTAGCTCCCGGCAAACCTACCGAACTTGCGGCACGTGCCGGAGTCGATACGCAGGCTCTGGCAACGTGCATTGCGTCTCAAGAAACTGAAACGGCCATTCAAAAAGATATTGAAGAAGCCAACACTCTGGGACTTCGCTCAACGCCCACTTACTTGATTAATGGACACAAGGTTGAGGGGGCATTACCGCTTGAGGTCTGGGTTCGAATCGTTGAGCATTTGCTGCGCACGAATTCCACTCCGGCTGCACCTTATTGCCAATGGCCTTAGTCAATGGCCTTAATCGATAGCCACTGCCATCTTAATTACGAGTACGAAGGAAAAACGGCGGCTGATCTTGTACGTGAAGCGGGGCTTGCCGGGGTCGACACCCTCATAGCGATTGCCACCGATGTGCCAACGTTACCTGAGGTGGTCGCGATTTCGGAGGCCTTCCCAAACGTGTTTCACACGGCAGGAATTCACCCTCACGAGGCTGCGGCGGCAACTGACGAGCATCTCGTGGAGCTTTTGGGCTTTACCCAGCATCCCAAGTGCAAAGCCGTAGGCGAGATCGGGTTGGATTTTTACTACAACCTCTCTTCGCAGGAGATTCAGATTCAGCGCTTTGGGCAGCTGCTTGATCTTGCGCGCGAGGTGAAGCTCCCCGTTGTGATTCATTGCCGAGATGCGGAAAAGCAGATGCTTTCGCAGCTTCAGACGTATTGCCATGGCCTTTCGGCGGACGCGGTGCCGGGCGTGATTCATTGTTTTACGGGGTCTTTGGAGTTTGGCAAAGCGTGTTTGGATCTGGGATTCTATATTTCGTTTTCGGGTATTTTGACTTTTAAAACTGCCGAGAGTCTGCGCGAGGCCGCGCGCGCGTTTCCCTTGGATCGCTTGCTTGTGGAAACGGATTCGCCTTATCTTGCGCCGGTTCCGTTTCGCGGGAGAAAATGTGAGCCTTCGATGGTGGTGTCGACTGCGCGAAGATTGGCCGAGATCAAAGGGCTGCCGGTGGATGAGGTTTTTGAGGCTTTACGAAGAAACACGGTGACGTGTTTTGGGTTGGATAGCGCGACTGCGGTCAAAACTTGACCAAAGTCTTGCGCTTATTACAGCGCAGGCAACTATTTTGCTCGGGATTCGCACGCAAGCTCTCGATCGTCCTCAAATTTCATTAGCCAAATATCGGAATTGATCGGAAACGCCGCGCGGACCAAACTCTCCCCGCCCTCAACCCCGGTTCGCAGCCAAAATCCCAGACAGCGTCCTATAAAGCTCATCGAGATCAACTGGTTTTCGAATAACAGCCTGAATCTCTCCAGGAGCTTTTTGAACCTTCTCCGAAGTCGCCGTTACTGCAACGATCGGAATCTTAGCAAGATGAGCCCGAGGGTCCTTGTGAATTGTTTCAACAAATTCCCAACCATTCATCCGAGGCATCAGCATATCGAGCATGATAAGGTCAGGAACAGGCAGTCGTTCTAAGACAGCCAAGGCATCAATTCCATCCACCGCTTCGAGGCACTCATATCCCTCCAACTCAAGGGACATAATAAGTGTAGCGCGAATATCATCGTTATCTTCGACTACCAATATACGATAAGGCATTGACTCAATGATTCCCACTTAGAGGCAGCTCAACCGTAAATAAGGCCCCCCCGACTTCGGCGTCACTCTCAACCCAAACCCTGCCACTATGCGCTTCGACGATCATTCTAACAATATAGAGACCCAATCCAAGACCCGAAATTTTATCCACGGAAACGCCCCGCTCAAAGCGCTCAAAAATAATTTTCTGCACATCCGGCGCAATTCCAATCCCGTGATCTTTGACCTGCAGTCTGACGCTGTTTGCAGCACTATCTCTTTTTAGCGAAACAACAATCGGCTTCCCCTCGCCATACTTAAGCGCATTGGAGAGGAGGTTAGAGACGACTTGAAGTATTCGATTCGGATCCCATTGACCCATAACAGGCTCTTCAGCAATCACCTCAACTGAGCTCCCTGACTTAGCAATCTCCTCTGAGATTTGTAAAACAGTCTCGGTCAACGCAACTCGAAAATCCGTCTCTCGCCTATTTAAGACAAGTTTTCCTGCCCGAATTCGCGTCATATCCAGCAATTCATTAAGCATCAAGTTAAGCTGTTCACACGCCTTAAGAGATTTTCCGAGCAAGAATCCAGCTTTTTCTCGGTCTACTTTTTGAGGGTCCTTAAAGAATCGCGCGACCAGTTGGAGCTGCATATAGAGCGACGTCAATGGCGTCTTAAGCTCATGGGAGGCAATTGATAAGAATTCATCGCGAACAACAATCCCTTTTTGCGCTTCTTCTTGAGCAAGTTGCGCTTGAACGAGCTGTCTGCGATTCTCTTCTAGCTGCAATTTATCAGTAATATCTTCAGAAATCCCAAGCAAATACTCAGGCTCATTTGACTTACCCAAGATGGGTATCTTCTTCGTATGCAATATTCGCTCACCTTTAAGCCGCGTTCGAATCTGCTCTTCAGGGATATCTAGAATTTGCCCACCCGCTAAGACCGCCCGATCTTTCGAAGTAAAAAAATCCGCCTCGGTTTTTGGAAAAAAATCATAATCGTTTTTGCCGATGAGTTCGCTTCTTGAGAAACCAAGCAATTCTTCGCCCGCTTTGTTAAACCGTGCAAATCGCAAATCCTTCGCGTCTTTCACAAAAATCATGTTCGGGATATTCTCAATTACCGAATCAAGAAACCGATTGGAGTTGCGAAGCGCTTCAGTTCGCTCATCCACTAGTTTTTCCAAACGCTGTTTGTATTGCTCTACTGCAGCCTCAGCACGTTTTCGTGCGGTAATATCATCAAAAACCGCTCCGAAATATCCGTCTTTTAGACTATAAGCCGACACTGAAAAATGGAGGCCGAGTGCTGAAACTTCAGTCTCGAACGTCTCGGGCTTTCCCGTAAGGGCAACTCTTCCATAGATTTCTAACAACTCAGGATTCGACTCGTTTAAGCCAGGAATGAGTTCCGAAACTTTCTTGCCAACGACATCTTTAAGACCCGTCGAACGCTCAAACGCAGAATTGACCTCGACATATATGAAATCCACGGGTTGGGATTCTTCGTTAAAGATCATTTTACAATAGGCAAAACCGCTCGTCATATTCTGAAACAGCTTACGGTAGCGTGATTCACTCTCTCTAAGAGCTTGTTCAGAATGATGAGGCATTTCTTACCTTTAACAGCATGACAAAACGTGTTTACGTCAAAACCTAATCAAAGTCTTTCTCATATTTCACTATATTAGACCACTTTGCTCGACTGTAAACCGGCATTCCCCCGCTTGGGGTCGATTGTGAATCCACACCCGAAACCGCCCAGAAAATCATGGAAAACTGGTATCAGAGCCGCCAATAATGAGGTACTCCTAAGGCATGGCCGCAAATGCTTTTACCCAGATTACTGTCGCCGTCACGCCGGCGGTCATGGTTTCCACCTGTGCGCTGATCGCCCTTGGATTGGACAACCAGGTTTCCCGAATGTCGATGAGACTTCGGGATCTCGCCCATGAATTTCGCAGGCATGACAACACGAAGGCCCGTCGAAGCATCATCAAAATTGAAGTCAAAATCCTGGGCAAACGCCACAAAATGCTCACCCGCGCACTTGTCTGTGATTATGCCGCCTTGTTGGCTTTCGTCCTCACCTCCCTGCTGTCGTTGACGCTGGAGACCTTTGCCTCTTCACCTACTTTGCCGCTGACCACATTTACGCTTGCGGTACTTTTCTTGATTGGCACTTCTCTTTTTACCCTCACCTCGCTTCAGCTAGCAGGCGCGGCTTTGAAACTTGAACAAGACGAAATCCTTGGAGCGACACCCCACCATGAAGATTGACCTCATCGTTACCGGCGGAACCTTTGATAAGGAGTACGATGAAATCAATGGCCGGCTCTTCTTCAAAGACACCCACCTCCCCGAGATGCTCGCACTTGGGCGCTGTGGCCTCGATGTTGAACTTCATACCTTGATGATGATCGACAGTCTCGAGATGACGGATGAGAATCGAAACGTCATTCTCCAGAAATGCAAAGCTTCCCCAACCGATAAAATCGTGATCACTCACGGCACCGATACGATGGAGGAGACGGCGCGCGTTCTGGGTGCTGCGATTCAAGACAAAACCATTGTGCTTACGGGCGCGATGGTCCCTTACAAATTCGGAAGCTCCGATGGGTTATTTAATTTAGGAAGTGCGCTGGCGTTTGTGCAAAGCCTTCCACACGGAGTGTACATCGCGATGAATGGCCGCTATTTTCTCTGGTCGAAGGTCACAAAGGATCGCGCTCGCGGCCAGTTTATTGAGAAATAAATCTAGCCCTCCCGAAACCCGAACAAACCCGAAAAATGCCTAATGTCCGCTGGTGGCTCCGCCCGAAGCCTGAGCAGCCGCTGCTGCCGCCGCAGCTTCCCCAACCCAGTCTGACTTATAAAAGAACCGCTCATGTTGGCGATTCAGCGCCGTCCAACGACCTTGCGTCTGATCCTGCTCCATGAACATCGCAATCGAATTCACCTTCGAATCCATGTCATCCATCATGTGGACCACCCAAGCTTCGAGGCATTTTGGCCGCTTGGGAGAACCGTACTCAAGTTGCCCGTGGTGAGCCAAAATCACGTGTTTGATCAACAAAGCTTTGTCCTGGGGAAAAGGACCCGGCAAGCGGCCCGCCACAGATTCCAACTCCCTGATCTTCTCCGTCACCAGCTCCACGCCCATCACGAGGTGGCCGACGAGTTTACCTTCGGTCGTGTACTCGGTCACGCGATCATAGGAGAGTTCCCAGATCTTGCCGATGTCGTGAAAAATTCCGCCTAAGAACATCAAATCGCGATCCAACCACTTGCCATAGTGCGCGCTCACGAGATCCAACAACCGAGTCACCGATACCACGTGCTCCAGGAGGCCACCGCGATAGGCGTGATGCAGGGATTTTGCGGCCGGCGCCTTTTTGAAGCCATCAATGATCTCTTGATCATCGCGCAAAACGGATTCAGCCAAAGCGCGATAATAGGGATCTTGCATCTCCTCGATACGTCCCAAAAGTTTTCGGTAGAGATCTTCAGGATCCACACTGGACTCAGGGATGTAGTCCTTCAAATTAAGCGTGTCTTCGCGCAAGACTTGAATGCGCCCCACGACGACTTGCTTGCGGCCTTGGTAACTCTGGCATTTGCCTTCGACCAGCACGAGCGCATCGCGCACGACTTGACCGGCGTATTGATTGACGTCTTCCCAAATTCGGGCTTCGACTTCACCCGTTTTGTCGCACAGCACGAGATTCATATAGGGCCGCCCGTTTTTCCCGGTGGCGATGGCGCTGAATTTCACCAAAAAGGGGGAATGGACAGCGTCTTTATCTTTGAGATCTTTAACGTATTGGGTTTTTTCCATATTCGCTTGCAGTCCTAGCCTGAACACCCATGAACTTCAAGCAAGAGTTGCAGGCTGGAGCTTAACGAAGGCTTGCCTGCTCCCCCTTTTTAGCCTAAACCCATTAATATGCCGAAGTTTTTCACCCCCCAAAAAGGGCCAAATGCTCCCATCCAGTGGAGCTGGATTGAACTCAGCGGTCCCGATGCCCGGGACTTTTTACAGCGCATGAGTACGGCGCAACTCAAGGGGCTCAATCCTGGCCAAGGATGCACTTCGTGCTTCTTGGACGCCAAGGGTCGCATTCAGGCCTACTTCTGGCTTTGGTGCCTGGAGCCTAACCGTTTTGCGTTTGAATTTGATGCGGGCCCAGAAGTGCCTGAAGGTTCTTGGAAAAAGTCGCTCATGGATTTCATCGAGCACCACCATTTTAGCGAGCAAATGGAACTCAAGGTCTCCACCGTAGAGCCTCTGTGGATTTTAGGGGAATCTCCTGAAGCCCCTCCCATGGGTCCCGGATCCATCCTGCTTATCAATGAAAACCACTGGATTTGCCACCATGGCTCACGCGAGTTTGGTGAATCACTTTACAGTGTTTGGGGAGGCCGCGAGCAAAACCCCCAGCCCCAGATCAGTTTCGAGCAGCTCGAAGCCTTGCGCATACAGCATCTGCAGCCTCGCGTCGGAGCAGAGATCACAAGCGAGACAAACCCCCTTGAAGTGGGCCTCAGGCATGCGCTCTCGGATCAAAAAGGCTGCTATCCAGGGCAAGAAGTGATTGAGCGAATTCTCACGCAAGGCAATCCCCCACGAAGACTCTGCAAAATCGAAGGACCTGGAGTTGCACCTTCGGGCGAAGGGATCACGAGCGCCGTGAGCACCCCTACCGGTTTTATAGCGCTTGCGCTTGTGGGCCGCGTTCAAGCCAAAATAGGCACCCAAATTCAGACAGGAACGATCATTGAAATTTCTAAACTCGATTAACCTCCTCGCACCTCTTCTCTGCCTCATCGCCTTTGTGCCCACCCCTGCGTTCGCCCTGGGCGGCATTGGGGAGTCTGCAGGAATTTCGCCGTTTTTGCGCTGGAAAACCCTGGAAACCCCGCATTTTCGAATCACCTACCCCGAAGAGATGAACGCAGTCGCCCAGAAAACGGCGCAATATTATGAAGAGGCGCACCAGCTCCTTTCACCTCAATTGCATTGGGAGTCTCGGTTTCGTGTTCAGGTCGTACTCACCGACAACACGGACATGGCCAATGGCCTGACGACGCCGATTGGCCGCATCGGAATGATCTTGATGATCACCCCGCCTGAGAATTTTTTCAGCACGGCTTATTATGACGACTGGCTAAGGCTACTCGTGTTTCACGAGTACACGCACCATCTGAATATGGATGCGACGTCAGAATTTTATATTCCCCTTCGTTTTATTTTCGGAGACGTCCTGCTTCCGAACTCGTTGTGGGCGCCATGGATGCTTGAGGGCTTGGCCGTTTATTATGAAACACGCTTCACCAAATCCGGACGCGGCCGCAGTCCTTTTTATTCGATGATCGTGCGCGCCCAAGTCGAGAAAAACGAACTCGATGCTCCTAACGGAGTCACCTTGGATCGTGTTAATAGCGGTTACCCCTATTTTCCCGGCGGTGAAACTGCCTATCTCTATGGCTATCAACTCACGCAGCAGTTAGCCGAGCAGCCGGTCAAGGACCACCTCACTTTTGACCGTGAAACGAATATCGAAAACTCCGAAGAATACCTAGGCCTTGAATCGCAGCGCTCGAGCCGGCGGATTCCGTTTTTCATCAATGGGAACGTCGAAAACCTCGTCGGTAAATCCTGGAGTGACCTTTGGCGCGAATGGGTGATCCGAGCGCGCGTACAGGCGAATGCTGAACTTGAAAAAATAAAAGCAGAGCCGCTAACTCCGATTCAGAAAATTGCCGAAAACACCTACGAAGTCATGGGTTCCGCGGTTTCCCCTGATGGCAAGTGGATCGCCACCACCCAAAATTCGCTGGATCGCCGCATGGGTTTGGTTTTGTACAATCTCGAAACCAAGCAAGCGCAACGGGTCACCGATAAACTCCTGGGCTCAACCCTGTCGTTTTCGTCAGACTCAAAGCAGCTCTTCTATAGCGCCATCGAGCGCTCAGGCGCCTACGATTTATTCAGCGATCTCTCGGCATATAGTCTTGATAAACATTGCGCGCATCGCCTCTCTTACGGCCTGCGCGCGCGCGACCCCAGCCTCTCGCCTGATGGGAAGAGCTTGGTTTTCACTCTCACTCGCGGCCCTACGACAGGACTTGCGCAGGCGACGCTCCTTGATAAAAATGGACGACAGGAACTAGGCCCCGTTGAAACCCTTTATTTTCCAAACGCGTACGATCGGATTTCGACTCCCCAGTTTTCATCTGATGGGAAGTCGATTGCCTATTCTTTACACAAAAACGGACAAGCCAGCGAAGAGCTGGAGCTTTTGGATCTTGCGACCCGAAAAACAACGCCCTTGGTTTCGGATGGGTACTTTAATCGCTTTCCGATTTTCTCAGGCCAAGCGCTGTATTTTGTCTCGGATAAAACAGGGGTGGATAACATTTACCGCTTAAATACTCTGAGCGCAAAGCCGGAGCGAATCACGAACGTCACCACCGGCGTTTCGTTTCCAAGTCTCTCGCGCTCGACTTCAACAGCACCCCAGGGGCGATTGTTTGCCAGCGTCTTTGAAGCGTCTGGCGAAGCATCGGGCTGGAGACTGGCGGAACTTGGGTGGCCCACAAAACCTTATAGCGACACACGGAGTGTGGAGCTTCGCGCGGTTTCAAACGATCCCAAGGAGCTGGGGGAGAGCACCCCAAAGGAGAGTTACCCCGCTAAAGACTACTCTCTTTGGCCCAGCATTTTGCCGCGCGAATGGGCTCCGATTCTTGTCTTAGGCAATCACAGTTCTTATCTTGGGGCGCAGATCTTGGGCTTTGACGCTCTGGATGTGCATCGCTACTTGGGCTTTGCGGCCTACGATACCCAGGTCAAGGCAGCGGATTGGATTGGCCAATACGCCAATCGTTCGCTGGGGGCCACGCTGGAGTTCTCGGCTTCAGAAGAAACCAAAAACACGTTTTCTTTAGGCGATACCGTATTCATGTATGATCGAAAGCGGGAATTCTCCTTCACCGCCTCCTACCCATTTTCAACGACCTACTCCTCGCTCACTCCTTCTTTTTCCCTCAACACCGAACGCACCTTAACCGTCGCGCCCGGCGTCTCCCCCGACACGGGCGACGTCATTTATAAAAGTCGCTATGTTCCAAGCGTGGATGGGGCACTTAGTTTTTCGAACCTTGAAGGCTCGACTCTTGGCATTGTTTCAGAGCGCGGCATTGCGACAACAGCCGCCACTCGCCTTTACTCAGATTCGGGCGTTCAAACGTGGAAGGGTCTGTTTCAGGTTGTGAAGCCCGTAAGCTTAGGCCAGCACCATGTGCTTTTGCCAAACCTCAAAGCGTCCATGGTTTCACGTAGGACGGATTATCAATCAGCGGCCGTGAAACTCGAGGGACGAGCCTCACGCGTTCTTAACCCCTTTTCGGGCGATTCACTGGATCAGCTCAACATTCGGGGTTATCCCGGGATCGCCATTGCCGCGCGCTCGGCCGTGGTGCCCTCCTTGGATTATGCCTTCCCACTTTGGAACATCTACCGTGGCATCGGCACGATCCCCTTTTACCTCACCACGCTTACGGGGTCCGGCTTTGCCGAAGCCACCGTGCTCCCCGGGGCCCGGCGCGTTCCGCCTGTTCTGCCGTCCGCGGGCGCAGGGATCAAACTCTCCAGCCTGATTTTCTATCACGTGCCTCTTGTCTTGAGAGTGGATTACCAAAAAGGGTTTCGCCCCACGATTGGGGGAAAAGACGAGGTTTTTGTGCAAATCGGTTTAGGGGCATTTACATTCTAAGAGAGGGCTAACTGCAATGAGTCTCACTGGAAAAAAAGCATTGATACTTGGAATCGCAAACGAGAGAAGCCTGGCTTGGGCCATCGCCCAGGCGCTTCATGATGAGGGCGCCGAGATCGGCGTGAATTTTTTAGGCGAATCCCTGGAACGCCGAGTGCGCCCGTTAGCCGAAAGCATCGGCGCCACGTTTATTGAACCCTGTAACGTGACAGACGACGCGCAACTGGATGCCCTTTTCCAAAAGGTGCGCGAAAAATGGGGCAAGCTGGACATCCTCATTCATAGTGTCGCTTTTGCGAACCGCGAAGACTTAGAGGGGCGATTTGTGGACACCTCTCGCGAGGGGTTTCGCGTTGCAATGGACGTGAGTGCCTACAGCCTTGTCGCCACAGCGGCGCGGGCCGAAGCCTTGATGGATATCGTAGGAGGCGGAACAATCCTGACCTTGAGCTATTACGGGGCACACAAAGCAGTCCCCAACTACAACGTCATGGGAGTGGCCAAGGCGGCGCTTGAGGCGTGCGTAAAATATCTCGCAGTGGATTTGGGGCCTAAGAAGATTCGGGTGAATGCGATTTCGGCGGGGCCCGTTAAGACGCTTTCGGCAGCCGGGATTCGGGGGTTTCGCTCACTGCTTTCCGATGCCGGAGAGAAGACTCCGCTTCGAGAGAATATTGCAGCAGAGGACGTGGGCGCGATGGCAGCATTTTTGTGTGGCCCGGGTGGACGACACATTACGGGTTCCACACTTTATATCGATAGTGGCGCAAGTATTTTAGGTACGTAATGCTTCAAACGGAACTTCACCGGCATCTTGACGTTTCGCTCAGGTCTTCGACAATCCTCGAAGTCGCAATCGCGCGCGGCCTTCTCGCGCAAAGCACATCGCTCGCGAGTTTCGAAGAGCAGCTCTATATCCGCAAACCGCTTGAGAGCCTAACTGCGGTGCTTGCGATGTTCACGCTTTTTCAAAAAGTTTTAGCCACGCCCGCGATCCTGGAGCGCGTGGCCTTTGAGGCGTTAGAGGATTGCTACCGTGAGGGCACACGCCGAGTGGAGTTTCGCTTTTCGCCTTCATTTTGTGGCGAGTTCAGTGGGCTCAGTTGGGATGAGATTTTGTCGTCTTTTGAGCGCGGGCTTGAGCGTGGGGTTCGCTCTTATCCTGACATGCAGTGGGGTTTGATCTGCATTGCCACGCGCGATTATGGCGTGGAGTCGGTGGATGAGACGATGGAATTTTTTCTACAAAACCAAGCGCGGTTTGTGGGTTGCGATTTAGCGGGGAACGAACAGAACTTCCCGTGCCGACTTTTTGAGAATTCTTTTAAAGGCGTGCGCGCGGCAGGCGCCAAGATCACTATTCACGCAGGTGAAGCCGTGGGGCCTGAAAACATCTGGGAGGCCATTGAACTTTTGGGCGCCTCTCGCATTGGGCATGGGATTGCGGCCATCCAAGATCCGAAGCTCATGGCGCATTTGCGGGAGCGCTCGATTTGCCTCGAAGTTTGTCCCACGAGCAATTGGCTTACGAAGTGCGTGCCAACGCTTGAGGCGCATCCCCTGCCGGCATTGCTTCGTGCGGGCGTTCCGGTGTGTATTAATACAGACGATCCCGGGATTTTTGGAAAAACGCTGCCGCAGGAGATTGAGGTTTGTAGATTGATGCTTGGGATGAGCGAGGGCGAGATTGAGAAGTGTTTTGAATATGCGGTGAAGTCGAGTTTTTTGAGTTAGTCGGCTCCGTCGGCTCCAATGATACCCGACCGAAGTCTTGCGATTATTGCGCCGGAAGTGCGATTTGACTCTACCCTTACGAACTTCTTGATATTGTAGTCATAATTTGTGACTGGTCATAAAGTATGACCTATGGTACAATCTAGCCTATAGAGGGAGCCAAGCCCATGAAAACCATCAATGCCGCCAAATTCAAAGAACAGTGTTTGTCGATTCTAGATCACGTCGAAGCCGATGGACTCATCGTTACGAAGCACGGCGTGCCCGTTGCCAAGCTGACCCCCATCTCTTCGGACCCCTCCTCCTTGATTGGTTCACTCAAGGGCAAGATCCGTATTTTGAAAGACGATCTACTTTCTACAGGAGTCCGTTGGGATGCTGAATCTTGATACCCACATTTTAATCCACGCCCTGGCCGACAAGATAACACCTTCGGAGCGCAGGATTTTGAGCAAATCTCCGTGGGGGATCTCAGCGATCGTTCTTTGGGAAATTGAAAAGTTGAATTCCCTCAAAAGAATCGAGCTGGATCTTTCAGATTTTGATGTGAAGCAGGTCCTTCAAAAGATCACGATCTTTCCAATCACGCTCGACGTGTGCATCAATACGCGCAAACTTGACTTCAAGAGCGACCCCGCAGACGAAATAATCGCAGCGACATCGCTCACTCACAACATAAAGCTACTGACACGAGACAAGAAAATCTTAGGGTCAAAGATCGTTCCGTTGGCGCGGGGTTAAACCAAGTAGATTGATCGATTTTTTGACGTCACGCTTCAAGTTGTGTTGATTTTCTTGGCAAACTCGATTAGATATTCGATTGTCCCCGGGGGAACCGAGAATGGATTTACAACAAAATCAAAATCAGGGGGATCATGAATTCAATCTTAATTTGCTTAAGACACTTGAAAAAATCGAGTCAGTCCTTGGGCTCTCACCCCAAGATATGGCAAGCCTCCTCAGCGCATCCGAGGAACAATACAAAAATATCAAACTAAGCCGTAACACGCCCACTCTCACTCACCTACGAAGCATGTCCGATGCCCTGGAACTCAACCTCTCTATGTTGCTTAGCGGACAGATCAATTTTGAAACCCTCTTTGAACATTATCATGGCCGAACGGATCGGTTGCCCGCGCGGTATCTGGAAACTCATCACCAGCTTTCTCGTGCTAGAGGCATTCAAGTCATTGACCACTATTTAAGTAAAGTTTTTGGCACAGAGTATTCGCGATCGATTTTTGGTCGTCTTCAGCTAAAACCAACGCTTTTCACAAATCCGGATACCTATGTCAGTTCGCTCGTGGGCCTCGATTTGCTCGAAGAACTTAAGAAAGACGGGGTCAGTGAGGGGGCCTTCTCACGAATTGGGCGGTTTAGTGTTGAGGTCAATTCTGAAAACCTCGGAATAAACCTGAAAGAAAAACAAACCGCAAAAGAAGTTTACGGTTCTTTGTACAACGAGATTTTGCCTCACTACGATCAGGCTTATCATTATCGCATCACTCAGCTTTCAGACATCCGCTGCACTATTACCGCCACCCCAAAAGTAGAGACTCAAGAAGCCTTTAAGGCAAAAGCACCGGGAAGTCGCGATCTGTGCTGCTTTAAGCAAGGTGTAATTAAATCTTTTCTTGCGAGTTCTCAAAACAAGTACCCCGCCTTGCGCGAATCAAGCTGCATGTACAAAGGCGACTCTGCCTGCACCTATCATTTGAGCTGGTGAGCTTACCTTACTTACTTCACCAGGTTGAGTTTGCCTGGACGACTCCCAGTCACAATGAATTTATTGTAAAACAGCACCACGCCGGGCTTATCCAAAAGCTCTCGATATTCAGACTTGAAAGCCTCTACTTTGCTTTTGCTCCCAAGAAACTCAGATAAGAACGGCGTCGCATTCTCTAGTTTTTCCGGGATCAAGATTTTTTCATCATTTAGTGCGGCCCCATGACACTGAATGGTATCAATGCACCACTCAACCTCTGAGAACCCCGCCTTTAAAAGAAGGGATGGGAGTTTGCGCCCAATTCTGAGATCCACAGGACTTTGTGCCTCCATTTTGTTAAGGACTTCATCAACGAGTGGCGTGCGTGGATAGATGTTATAGAAGGGACCATCAAAGTCTATGATACACAACTTCCCGTTTGGCCTGAGACACCGAAAAATCTCTTGAAGAGCTACGATTCGCATGTTTGCCGCAACATGCTGAAGTACATAGCGTACGATCGCCCAATCAAAGTAGTTGTTAGAAAATTCAAGCTTTGAAAGATCCTGCATTTTGAAACTTAGGTTTCCAAACGATGCCCCCGCTCGTTTGGCCTGAGCCAATCGTGTTTCGCAAGCATCGCAACCCACTACCGAGACGCGCGGAAAGACTGTTGCAATGTGACGACTCACCACCCCAGATCCACAACCCGCATCAAGAATTCGTGCGCCGTCTTTCGGGCTGAAACCTCCAAGTTCCAACTCTTTTCTGTAATCATACTTCTGATAAGTCGACTGTTTCTCCAGGCGATCAAATTCATTCTCGGCCTCGAGGACGTAGCTCATAATCTCTCCTTTAGTGTAGGCAACTCGTTATGCGGCCATTTTTTCTTCCTGTACAGGCTGGGTGCGAATGAGTAATCGGCCATTCACCAAGGACTCGAGTTTTTCGAAGCATTCAAAACACCATGGCGAAAGCTCCTTCAGAGACATAAACAGCATCGGCTCACCACCCGCAGAGACCTTCTTAATCGCAGGAAGCTCACCTTGTTCGTCACTCAATGGCTGGTAACCAAGTTGCGTAAACCAGGTGTTAGTTTTAAATCTTAAAATCGACGCACAAACAGTTTCCCGAATACTGTGTTCCCGCTGATCTAAAACATGAAACGCCGCCACGAACTCTCTGACAAACTCAGAGAGTTCCTTGTTTCCGCGGTGTTCATAAGCGATAGCAAGGCCTGCACTATAGGTCACCTCAGTCCCCTGCGATCGATGTCGAGCAAAGGTCTCTGAGAGATTTCGAACATGCCTCTCAGCGTTGGCGTCTTGGGCTGTCCTTAGTAGCGGTATAGTAGCATTCGACAAATCACAACGACTGAGGGGCACTTGTCTAAAGCCTGCAACAGGCAGCCAAGCATCTCCATCTTCGACACAAAGAAGGTGATGCCAAACAAAATAGTCAGGAGTGTCGACCGGCAAAAAACCGATAGGATATTTCGGACCATAGGCATGAGCTCGCAAACGAACCATTTGACCAAAATATTCCCTCGCCACCGCGTCGTCGACGCAGCTATAGAAGTTGTCAATTGTTATAACTCTAAATCGTCGTCCCTGGAATGCGCCACCAACATATGCATTTATCACGGGTAACAAATCGGAATTTGCGCATCGCTACTTGAGGGACTTTTTTTGAGGTTTTTTTTGAGGTTTGAGATTAACTAATGGGCTTTACAGTAGAATAGATTCTCATCCCAACTCAAATGGTAGACGCATTTAGCGCCGCCTTCGTACATGCATTCGGACTCAACCACCGTAGCGAAACGGTTAGTTAAATATCCCAGGAAAGCAGAAAGGACCCCTTGCTTAAAGCGACACATGGATTTAGTCCCAAATCGATTACTTCGAAAAAGCTCCTGCGTCTCCTCGGTTGGAACGGCCGTGGTTGTACATGAATCCGAAGTGAGCTTTGTAAGACGATAGTGAAAAGCTTGATCAAAATGTCCTGGAATTTCTTCATGCAACGTTCGATACAATTCACTTGGAGAACTTGCACGTCCGAGAATTTTTGAAATCGGTGTATTGTTTGAAACATGGTACATCATCCTTCCCATCTCTGACAGGTGTCCCGCATCGAAGCCTTCCTGACAAAGAAGATTCAGAAGATCAACGCCTACAAGCGGACTGATGAAGGCTTCATGGTCAAGCAAGCAGGCTCGCGAAATCTGCAGCCGCGAAAGTAAATTCCGCGAATACGGAAATCCATGAAGGGACTCGACGTATTTCAGTATTCCCAAGATAGAGCGCGCCCGCCCCAGTTGGTGCTCCGGAGGGAGGTACCGCTCCGGAAGAAAATACCGGTCTCCCGAATGCTGTTTTGCGAGGGCCAAATAGTCAATTTTTCCAGAAAATAAAGATGAAAGACTTAATCCTGTCTGGTTACAAATCGACTGAAGAGATTGCACATCAAATGATTTGCGCCCTTGATCAATCTCATCAAATTCATTGAATGAAAGCTGCAAATATTCTCTGAATTGATCTTTAGAACACCCTATGGCATCCCGAATTCGCCCCAAGGTCAGGCGAAGTTGAATTTCAAATGATGCAGTTTCACTTTCCATAGCCACAGCAAAACGTGTATCGCATTAACCTCCGAATGACAAGTCAGGTCAAAGAGCGTCAACCGAAGTCATTGAGTAGATTTCCGGCTTTTTGGACATTTCTGGGCAAATGCGTTATTTAGGCTAAGCTTGGCTCAACAATCACTAAACCTTTCACGCTCTGTCTCAGAAATTGTCACAGCATCCGCATTTTCTGAAGAAGAATTGTTGGACGCCCTGGAGCTGTGTGCATCTGACTGGCAACTGCAGATTACCGGAAAAAAAGACTTTTCCATTATCACCTTAGTGCGACTCGCGGAATCTTTAGATTTTAGCGTCGAAAACCTGCTCCTCGGAAAAGTGGATCCATCCTCTATCCGCAAAAGACACAACCCCATTGGCGCGGCAGCGCTCCCCGAAAGGTATTCAAATAGTTCTGAACTCGTCTGCAGAGCTCGCACAGTACTGAACATCATAAAATTTACTGACGAACAATTTGGCCGAAACTTTTCGACTACTCTTCTTCGAAAACTCCAGCTCAGACGAGAGGACTTCTCAAAACCTGAACGCCTAATCCACCCTTTTATCATCACCGATCTTCTGAAAACATGCGTCGAATCAGGGATCCACTCAAACCACATGCTTGCGATGGGGAGTCAAGCACTCGCCATCAACCGTGGCACAGGCGTTGACAATGTCCTTGCTGCCTGTAAAACCCCCAGAAAAGTTTACGAGACGCTCATTGAGCAGGTCATAGGCCTTCATTATGACCGTCTCTATCATTACCGTTTTCACCATTTCACCAAGGATGACGTAATCGCGGAAGTTTCACCCCAAAAAGATATTCACGACGCACTCAAGCAAAGAGTCGTAGGCACAAGAGAGACCTGCCTCTACAAACAAGGGGTCACGGCATCTTTTTTAGGACATATCGGAATGAAACCCGCGACAATTCGCGAGTCAAGTTGCATGTATCTGGGCGACCGATGCTGTACCTATCACCTCAGCTGGCCTAAGCCGCGACTTGAATCTTATACACGCACCGCTCAGCGGCCCCATGATAGTGGCACTCTTTTTCGGTCAAGTTAAAGGACTTCGCGCCGATGTAGTGAGGAAATTCCGAGATGAGTCCCTTCTTATAACGACACAGGCAATCGCCCAGAATCTCATCGCGATACTCGACTTCACGCATGTGTTCGCGAGGATTAATCGAGACCACGAGCCCCGTACGCTGCACTTCTTCAATCTGATATTCAAAGTTGGATTCGTAGTGATGCATATTCAAAAGCAGGGTCTGAATCAGTTTCACGGACGATTCTTGCGTCTCATACACCGGGTGCATGACGCCGTTAAAATCTTCGGAACGCGTTTGCTTAATGAGCGCCGCGAAGTTCTTCTCAGTCAGCGCGCCATCGGTGATCGCGTGCCTCATGAGATCCAACTGACAATGCGTGCTGATGCTTTGATCGGGATTCACGAAAAGCAGACTCTCCAAATCAAATCTGGCTAGCGCTTTTTGGGTGTACGAATGGCCTTCTTCTTCGTTCAAGAATTGAAGCAGCGGGAACACTTCGCGCACTCTTGAGAAATGAAAATTACGATAGCGCTCAGGCACCTCAGGCAAGCGCTTGAACCGCTCCGCGATCTTCCAATAGTTCACCCGCCCCATAAGCATTGAATCGACGTTGACGCCAAAATACTCCGAAGCGCGCTGGAGCTGATACGGCAGCAAACTCTGCGTTCCATTTTCCACACGGCACACAGCAGTCTGATGGATGTCCAGAAGCTGGCCTAGGTCTGTTTGGGAAACGCCCGCGCTCTTGCGGATCTTCTTAATCGTTTCGCCTAAAACCGCCTGGATGTCGCTTTCGCGAATGGTTTCAATTTTTTTAACTAGTTTCTTGGGGTTCTTTACCGTCATAAAGATTCTCTCGTAGGTTAGTATGTCTCAGTAACATATAATAACATAAGTCAATTTCACTTAACACATAATTATGACGGGTTGCCGCCTTTCCGACATGCCACCGCCGCCGCAGCTAACGCCCCTTTGCGGGACTCCAGAATCAACAGGACCGAGCTGGCGCCGACTAAGCCGGCCGCTGCCCATTGCGTGGGTTTGGCCAAAACGCCTAGAATCGCCCATTCTAAGCAGACGGCCCAAGGGATTCTGGACAACGTCAACATCGACGCGCGAGGCGCATCCAGCACACGAAACAGGTAGAAAAAAGCGTATTGAATGGTGAGAACCAAAAGCAAGGTGACGAACAAATCGTGGGGCAACACGCTGAGCACTTGAACCGCCTCGCCGCTTGCCAAAAGTGCCACGCCCGCAACCAACACGGACACAAAAAAACCCGTTGCAATCGACTGCCGCACACTCTGCGCCTCAAGCATCAGGGAGCGCGCCAGTACAAAGCCCGTGCCTTGAATAAAGCCGCCAATCACTCCAAGATAGGAACTCAAAATCAAAGCCGGGTTTATAAAAACCGCCGCAAGCGAAAAGCCCAAGGCCCCGAAACTCAGCCCCTTCAACTTCTCTTTGAGGTAAATTCGCCCGAGCAGCACGCCAAAAACACTGCCCATTGTGGACGAGACCAAAGCGGCGCTCGTGAGTCCCGCTTTTTGAACCTTGAAAATAAAAACCTGGGTGAGGCCAAAGAGCAGGCCGCGCAACAACATCTTGGGCTGCAAAAGACCTTGCAACGTGTGTTTAGGCCAAATAAGCAGATGCAAAAACCAACCGCACGCGGCGGCTGCGGCAAAAAGCGCAAGCCCCCCATCGTGGCCGTGCATACGAACAAAGAGGTAAGCAAAGGTGAGAATTCCTCCGTAGATCACCCCATAAAAAACACCAAAAGTCGGAAAGCCGATCGCCATAACTAGTTCTATTCAACCAGATCGGTTTAGGCTAGTTTTTTTTGACTAATTCAGTCACGAAAGCTTGAAAACGATCAAGTCGCCCGTTATAAGCCCTCTCAATATGCAAAACACATCACTCGTTGTTGCGATTCTTGCTTTGTGTATCACTCTCCCCGCATCGGCCAGCCAAAGGCCCGGCCCCGAAGAAAATCTGGTGCTAAACGTCGCTGAAGGGGTCGCACTTTCGGCCAAGATTCAACTCCCCACCACGGCGCCTCGCGCGGCCTTCGTTATTCTCCCCGGCAGCGGCAACGTAGGAACGGACGGAGACGTGAGCAGTCCATTTGTGGGCTTCGGATATAAAGGTCAACCCGCAAAACTCAGTGACCAACTCTCGGCCACTCTGGCCGAGACAGGCTCTGCAAGTTTGCGATACGCAAAACGCGGTGTTGAAAATGTGGCGGAGCTTGCCCATCAAACGGCGCCTTACCTAGTCGCTGATGCGCACGTGGCTTTGCAGGCGCTCAAGCAGCGTTTTCCAGGAATTCCTGTCGGCTTCGTCGGATTTAGTGAAGGAGCCCTGGTTGCGACGATGGTGGCAGCCGAAGAACCCGTGGATTTTCTGTTCCTCCTCGCGCCCCCTTCTCGCTCCATGGATGACATGCTCGCTTATCAGTTTTTGCAATGGCCCGTGGACCTTCTCAGGCGCAAGTTAGATGCCAATGGCGACGGGGAACTCAATGCTTCAGAACTTGCGACCCTCGATCCAAGCCATCAACTCCCCTTGCTCGGACTTCTCTGGGGTGCCGATGCTGCGAAATGGGAAAACTTAGACGTGAATCAAAGCTGCAGTCTTTCGTTTGACGCAGAGATTGCTCCGACCTACGCGAAGTTCTTAGGGACTGCGATGAGCGTGATTCGAAGCCCCTCGTTCGCTGGCTGGTATACTTCGTTTCGTGATCTCCCTGCTTTTTCGACTTTCGCTTCTCGCATCACGGCACCTGTCTACATGTATCAAGGGATGGAAGACGCCCAAGTTAATTGGAGCTGGGCTGTTTCGTCTCAGCAATCTTTTGCCGGTAAAACCAACTTAAGATTTTTCGAGGGCCTGGGCCATGCTTTTGCGCCGATGGAAGGCGCTATTGGCGAAGTGAAGACCTCAGGACCATTTTCAAGCACGCTGCTTGAGGCGCTGGCCCAAGACGTGAAATCGGCGCTTTAGGTCATCGC
>CAIRTR010000272.1 GCA_903881565.1 Oligoflexia bacterium
ATCTGGGTCGGGTTTTCCACGCTCGTGTTGCTTGCCGAAAAAAACGGGAGTGATTCTCAGATCACGAATATGGCAGATGCTCTTTGGTGGGGAATCGTAACTTTTTTAACCGTGGGTTACGGCGACAAAGTCCCACTCACCGGTCTGGGGAGACTCTGGGCCGGAGGTCTGATGTTCTCAGGCGTGGCAGCGGTAGGGATTGTGACGGCAAGAATTTCTTCTTATTTTTTGGAAAAAACATTGATGGAAGGGAAGCGTTTTGTGGACACACATAGGCTCAAAGGACATTTTATTGTTTGTGGTTGGAAAGATGAAATGGACAGTCTCTTGCTCCATATTTTGGACTGTAACCCTGGCCTTGCTTCGGATCAGATCGTCTTAGTGGCCAGCATCGAAGCGAATCAGATTCAGGATTTGCGCTCAAACCCCAAACTCAAAGGACTTCAGGTGGTGATGGGGGAGTATTACCACGAAAATCACTTGCGCAAAGCCGTTCCAGAGAAGGCCAAGAAGATCTTGATCTTGGCAGATCAAAAACCCAATGCCGCTGGCCAAATTCCAACCGAGATGGAGGCCGACGCTCGGACGATTATGACGGCGATGACGCTCTCGCATATTGCGCGCGGTACGCTCGTTGCGGCCGAGGTGCTGGATTCAAAAATGGATCATTACTTACGCTTAGCTAACGTAAATGAAGTGATTTACACTCGTGAATACAGTCGCCTTTTATTAGGAAGTGCCTCCGCTGGAACTGGGATTGCCAATGTCGTTTTTGACCTGCTCAATCCCAAGACGAGCTCACAGTTCCGAACAGTTCCCGTTCCTGGAGAGTGGGCAGGCAAATCGTACCAGGTTTTTCGAGAGAACTACGAGAAGCGGCAGCCGCGTTCCGCCGTGATTGGCGTTCTCGAAAATACCGGAAACAGTCATCGCATCAAGGAACATGCACTCCGCGAAGCCCAGAAGACTCCCGATGTCGGAAAGCTTGTGGCAAATCTGCGTTTGGTTAAACAGATCAAATTCAATCATCCCGTTTTCAATCCCGATATGGGTTATCTAATGACACCGGACTCCATGGCTATCGTGATCGAAACTACCCCGGATGAAACAGAGCGAGGTAATGAGAGTGGAAACACAGAGTCACTTCAATTCAGTTGATCTCTTGGCGCATCTAAAGCAGGTCGCGCTTTTCAAAGTTTTGAAGGAAGAGGATAAAGCTCTTGAACATCTTCTGAAGATGATGACTTTTCGGCAGTATGCTGCGGGAGCTGCAATTCTAAAAGAAGGAGCGCAGGGCTCGGAGTTCTTTATTTTGATAGAGGGTGTCGCTTCGGTCATTAAATCCACGATTGATGCTGAAGAATATAAGGTCGCCATTTTGCGCGCCCAGGATCACGTTTTTTTTGGTGAAGGCGGACTATTGGATACGGAAACTCGCTCTGCCAGCGTTCGGGCTGAGAGCGATTGTCGGTGTCTTGTCTTGGATCGCCCCGTTTTTGAGGCATTCTCGAAACAATTTCCTCATTGGGCCTATCCCGTCTTATTGCAGCTCGCTCGCACAATTCATCGAAGGCTTGGCAAGGCAAATAATGATTTAATTTTAGTGCACCATGCTCTGGTAGAAGAAGTAAGAGGCGGAGAAAAGTTAGAGGATTAGGAAGATGACTCGAGGTTGCTCAAAGAAAAGTGGGCGTTGCAGAGAGCACGATGAATTCCGAAACCTCCGGAGAATTTGTTCGGCGCCTCAGGAATATCCAAGAAAATGAGGACCTGCCATCAAAGGATCTGATTGCTGCCAATCTGCGCCAAATAAATAAGTTCGTTTTTTAGCACGCGCCGACCCTTGTGGCCGCTTCAAGCCAAGTGCTATCTCCCTTCTATGAGAATCGCACTTGTTTCCCCGCTGTTCGAAAGTGTTCCTCCGAAGCTCTATGGTGGTACCGAGCGAGTCGTCGCAAATCTCTGCGACGGATTAGTGAAAAGTGGCGTCGAAGTCAGCGTCTTTGCTTCGGCGGATTCAGAAGTGTCAGGCGAGCTGATCCCCATGGTGGATCAAGCCCTGAGACTGCGGGAGCCCCCCGTCACGGATATCGGTCCCCATCACATGAAGATTCTGGCCGAAGTTGCAAAGCGGGCTGAGGAGTTTGACGTCATTCACAATCATCACGATTATTGGATGTTTCCCCTCTCAAAGCTTACTTCGACCCCGGTCCTGACTACACTCCACGGGCGACTCGATCTCCCTGACCTAAAGACGGTTTTTGATGCGTATCCTGAACACTCTTTTGTCTCAATCAGTGACTCGCAGCGAACGCCACAGCCCCAACTTCGTTGGGTGAATACCATTTATCATGGAATCGACGTAAATCGCTTTGAGTACCATCCTGAGCCAGGTGAATACCTGGCGTTTCTTGGGCGTATTTGCCGAGAAAAGCGCCCTGAGTGGGCAATTGAAATCGCAAAAAAATCCGGCATCCCCCTAAAAATTGCCGCTAAAATAGAAAAAGGCGAGGGGCAGGAGTATTACGACACATTCGTTAAACCACATGTTGATGGAAAATTCATCGAGTTTGTCGGCGAAATTTCTGAATCTCAAAAGTCGGACTTCTTGGGAAAAGCTCGAGCGCTCGTGTTTCCAATCGACTGGCCCGAGCCCTTTGGTCTGGTTGTGATTGAATCGCTCGCTTGCGGCACTCCGGTTTTGGCCAGACCCGTGGGTTCCGTGCCCGAGTTGATTGAAGATGGGGTGACTGGATTTTTGGATTTAAATATCGAACAACTTGCAGATAGGGTTTTGGAAATCTCCAAAATCAGTCGCTCTGCATGTCGTGCTCAGGCGGAGAAAAGATTTTCTCTACGGAGAATGACGGAGGATTACTTGAATGTCTATCGCTTCCTCTCTGAGTTCAAATCCAGAATCGGAAGGTCAGATCGTCGTCGACGGGATCTCGTATATCCCTTCGAGTGCCGTCCTGACCGGAATTCCTAAGCTCAGTATCAAAGATAATCGCGCGTTTGCCGTAGTCGATTCAAAGGGGGAGAGTCCGCGTCTGCTCGCGCAGGGTTCGCAGCTGGGTCTCTATTATCGAGATACACGCTATCTTGGAGTCTGGGAGATGACCTTTAATGGGTCTTCGCCCGTTCCTCTTGCCAATGAGTTGCGGTTTGGGGGAAATACGCTCGTCTTTTCGATGACGAATCGAGACATTGAAGCTTCGTCAATGGGGCCTCGGATCCCGCGCGATACATTCTTGATTCGGCGGGTCTTGGCGTTTCACGAGGATACTTTTTTTGAAACCGTTGAAATCAAGAATTTCAGCCGGCAGAAGTTCTGTTTACAAGTCGAGCAGTGGACGGGCGGCCGCTTTGATGATGTCTTTGAAGTTCGAGGTTATGCTCGTCCCCATCGAGGGCGACTCCTCTCGCCAGATGAACAGTCTGATGATCGATCGCAAGCCACCGTGTTTCGGTATGAGGGGGTGGATGGCAGTCTGATGAAGACCTATGTTTACCGAATGTTTTCCTCGGAAAAGATCAGGTTATCCCCGAATTTGGCGGGGTACTTCACGCAACTCGAAATTGGAGAAAAGCAGAGTGTCCATCTCAAGACTGTCGTTTCGTTTTCAAAGCCCAGCGGGTGCCAGTTTTTCAATATTCCCTTTGAGAAAGTGAGCGTTTACGAGGCAATGGAATTGCTGGCCCAGAATGCGTCGATGAGTCTGGCAAGTAAAATTGAGATCATTTCGGATCATTCGATGTTCAACCGGGCGGTCGCAAACGCGGTTCGCGATGTATCGATGCTCATGACCGAGGAATTGCCGGGTGTTTTTTATCCTTATGCGGGCATCCCCTGGTTTTCCGCTCCGTTTGGTCGCGACGGATTGATTACGGCGTATCAGATGTTGCCATGGTATCCAAAGGTGGCTCGAGGAGTTTTGGATTATGTTTTTTCGATGCTGGGTAAAACCATTGACTCCTTTACGGATGAACAGCCTGGAAAGGTTTTTCATGAAGTGAGATTTGGGGAAATGGCGCGCGCGCGCGAGGTGCCTTTTATCCCCTATTATGGATCGGTGGACTCGACACCGTTGGCGTTGATTCTTGTTGCCGAGTATTTTCGTTGGACTCAGGATTTTGAAAACTTGAGAAAATGGTGGCCCCAGATTTTAATGGCCTTGGGCTGGATCGAAAAGTGGGGGGATCCGGACCGTGATGGATTTCTGGAGTACGAAAAGCAATCTGCGACAGGACTTGTGAATCAGGGTTGGAAAGATTCCCACGATTCGGTGATGCACTCGGATGGACGAATTGCGCAAGCGCCGATTGGGCTGTGTGAGGTTCAAGCCTATGCCTATCGCGCGTTTCTGGGGGTTTCGGAGCTGGCCAGGCGATTAGGGGATGAAGCATTGTCGAGTCGAACGCGGATGCAGGCCCTGAAGTTGAAGGCGAGGTTCCTGGATCGGTTTTGGAATTCGAATGATGGTTATATTGTCCTCGCGCTTGATCGGGATAAAGCACCTTGCGAAGTGAAGTCTTCAAATATGGGGCACTGTCTCTGGGCTAACATCGTGAATCCCGCTCAGGCACAGAGTATCGTGCGCCACCTGTTTTCTGATTCTATGTTTAGTGGTTTTGGGATTCGCACGCTTGCCGATAACGAGTCAGCCTATAATCCGTTGAGTTACCATAATGGATCGGTTTGGCCCCACGATAATTCATTGATCATGGAGGGGCTCCGGAACTATGGGTTTCGAGACGAGCTTGAGAAACTTGGCGGCGGGTTGATGGATGTTTTGGAGTTGAGCGAGGACTTTAGGTTTCCAGAGCTTTTTTGCGGTTTTAGACGCAGAGGAAACGCCCCGCCTGTGCCCTACGAAGTTGCTTGTAAGCCTCAAGCCTGGGCTTCGGGGAGTGTTTTCTTGATGCTGCGAGCTCTGCTGGGACTCTCTTATGAGTCATCACCGCCGGGCGAGTCGGGGACGCCCTCTACCCTTGTTTTGAATTCCCCTGTTTTGACATCCAAAGTGAACTGGCTTCGAATCAAGGGGTTGGAGGGAGATGGCTGGTCCGTGGACTTCACCTTTAGTCGTTCACGATCAGGCACCCAGCTGGAAGTAGAGCGAAAAGAAGGACCGATTCGTATCTTAAAAGTCAGATCATAAAAACTCGTGTAGACTCAAAACATGGGGAGACTTAGCCGAGGGTACTGGCCACTCGCTGCATGCTTTTTTCTGTTTTGCGGAAGTCAGATTTCTTTTGCGACAAATATCACTGGATTGCCGCTTGATCCTTCGCTTTTTCCAGATCCCTCCACGTTGATTTCGCCTAACATTGTGAAGTCGGTCGTCAAGACTGTCGGATTATTGACGGAGATACGTCCTTATGAACCTGCCTCCCCTTTAGGATTTTCTTTGGGGGTGGAAATTGGTTTGGTGGTGACCCTGGTCAAAGTGCCCTCTGATTTTTTCGCGGCTTTGAAGGAGGCGGGTTTGGATCAGTCGATTCCCCAACTTCCGGCTCTGCCTTTTCCCATGTTGATTATTCATAAGGGGGTTCATGAGCGAATCGATCTGGGACTGGCCGGTTTGTACTATAAGGGCTATCAAGTTTATGGGGGCGACGTAAAATTAGTCTTATATCAACCTGAAGAGGGGCCGACTTGGGCGGCTCGATTGGGATACACTCGTGCAGCGCTTGGATTTGTGACGACAACGAGTTGGACTCCTCAACTTCTGGTGTCAAAGAAGTTGGATTTTGCGGAACCCTATATGGGCGTAGGGTATCAATATATCCTGGGGACGATCAAAGTCACGATTAAGCCCGAAGACCCCTATCCCGCTATCACGATCTCAGGGTCTGGCTTTTCTCATGAGGTAAATGCCTTTGGGGGAATCAGTCTTCGCATGCCGCTGATGGGTTTTCGGATCACGATGGAAGGCGGTTATAGTTCCGTTGCGTCACACACTTTGGGAGTCAAGATCGGTTCTAGTTTCTAAAATGCTCCTTTGCCTGTTTCAGGAGGAGGGGCTAAACTCTTCCCATGTCCTCTGAAGCCCAATTCCATCTTATGTTAATTTCCGATCGTGAAGAGGATCTGCGCTTTGCGGAGTTTTTTTGTTTTGCAAATAAGATCGAGTTGCATCGGGCGATTTCAAATTCAGAGATCAATGGGCTCATTCGAGATTTCCCAGGGATTTTTGTATTTTGGGAGGCGGATAACGTGGAGAGGTTTGCCAAAGTCGCGAGCTTACTTCACCAAAAAGTTTCTCCCGCTCGAGTGATTGCTGTTACCGATCGGCCGTCCAACAAATATCCCGAGCTTTTCAAGTCTCAAATAATGGGGCATCACCTCATACGGCGTTACCAGGAACCAACACCCATCGTTTATTCAAAAGTGATTGCTTCGATGATTGCCCCAGAGCCCTTTGCAATTGGCCGGTTTTTTGGCGAAGGTTTTCAGACTCAAAAAATAACTTTGAAACGTTCGGGGCAGAAAAGGGCCGCAGTTGAAGCGATTCATAACCATTTGCTAAAACATAAAGTGGCGCCTCGGCTGGCTGGCCAGGCCGCACAGGCGACGGATGACATCATGATGAACGCCATTTTCAATGCCCCCACTCTTGATAATGGGATGAAGTTGCGAGCCAATTCTGACAGGTCGGCGGACTTCGAGTTGATTGAAAATGAATTCGTGGATATTGAAGTGGTTGATGACGAAGAGTTTGTCGGGATCAGTGTTTCAGATCACTTTGGACGAATTGATCCTAGGGCCATTTTTCAGGCTCTTTCGTATGATTATACAATCAAAGAGTATACAGCGACGTCGGGCCCCGGGTCAGGGATCGGAATCTACCAAATTGTGAATCAGGGATTCAGTCTGATTGTTTCGCTGGAAAATCGGAGACGCTCAGAAGTGGCACTTTTGTTTCCTAAGGCCCGAACTTATGCTGAGTTCAAAACCGGATTTCGATTTTTCAGCCTTATAGTGCGATAACCTTGGCGCCTGCGGCTACGAGTTTTGCAAAACTTTCCGCTTTGAGACTTGCGCCACCCACAAGAAGACCATCGACATTCGCGCAAGAAAGGAGAGCGTCGGCGTTTTCGGGCGTCGCACTTCCCCCGTAGAGAATTTGAGTTCTTGCTGCGGCCTCTAAGCCGAACCGGTCCCAAAGGAGCTTTCGAATCACCTGGTGGGCTTCTTCTGCTTGTTCAGGAGAGGCTGTGAGACCGGTTCCAATCGCCCATACAGGCTCATACGCCAGGACCAAGCGGCCATCAAGAAAGCCGGCAGCGCCTTGCCCCGCTGCGGGAAGTGCTCCTAGAAGTTGGCGGGTCAGAATTTCTGTTGTTTTATTTGCCTCGCGTTCTGCGCGACTTTCACCGATGCACAAGATGACTCGAAACCCCTGTTCTAAAAGGCTCTCGGTTCTTTTTCGAGCCGTTTCATCGGTCTCTCCAAAGAATTGTCTTCGCTCTGAGTGACCCACAAGAGCCCAGTCTACGCCAAGCTCCTTGAGCATGGGACCCGAGATTTCGCCGGTAAAGGCACCCTTCTTTTCCCAATGAACATTTTGAGCGGCAACGGCAATTGGGAAAGGAGATTTTTTCGCAAGTCCTGAAGCTTGTTCAAGACGCAGCAGCGGCGGTATCACGCAAACTCCAAGTTCAGAGGAGTCGCTCTTATTGAGGTTGGAGGTCGCCTTTATAAATTCGGAGAAGAAGCCTTCGGTTTCGGCCACTCCATGATTCATTTTCCAGTTTCCCGCGATCAAAACACCGCGGGGTTTCTTTCGAGAGTGGGTGTTCATAAATAATTTCCTATTCTTAAAGGGGTTGAGAGACGGGGCGTCCCGAGTCTTTGATTACTTCAAGGCCTGGAAGAACGGTTCCTGCGATGAAATCCAATAGCACACTTCCACCTGTTGAGAGGTGATCAAAGTGCTCTCCGGTTCCGGAGGCCTTCACCGCATGAACGGTGTCATCCCCGGCCACAACTTTGATGGCGGAACTGGCCGCAAGGGCTCTTGCGATTTCAACTGTCCCAATAGAAAAATCAGGCTTTTCACAGCAACCCAGCGGGCCATTCCAAAAAATGGTTTTAGCCGTTGAAAGAACCGCTACAAAGTTTTTAACGGTTTCGGGGCCGATGTCCTGTCCCTGGTTGGAGTCTACGGGAAGAAGAATTGGAATCTCTCGTTTTCTTGCATTTTTCAAGATGGAGCGAGCGGCTTCAACATCTTCTGCTTTCGGTTTGAGCGCTTCCGAAGGTAGCGCAATGTCTTGTGCTGCCATGAAAGCGTGGCTCACGGCGCCCCCTAAAAGGAAAAGATTGAGGCTGGGGAGTAAGGTGTCGATTGTCCTAATTTTTTCAGCTACTTTATTGCCGCCTAGAATCATACAAAAGGGTTTTTCAGGGTTTTTTAAAAGGCGCTCAGACAAGTTCACTTCTTTTTGAATGAGGGTCCCAATCCCTTTTTGCGGCATGAGAATGGGAAGCCCGTAGGACGACGCGTGTTTGTTCTGGGTTGAAGCAAAATCGTCGGAAACGTAGATTTCGGCTAGGCGAGCAAGCCGATGGACAAATGCAGGATCGTTGGTTTCTTCGCCGGAATGGAATCGGAGGTTTTCCAAAAGCATGACTTGGCCATTTTTCAGTCCTTGGGCCATCAGTTCAATCCCATCACCGATGCAATCGTCTGTCATCGTGACTTCTTGCCCTAAGCGCTCTGCCAGTTGATGCGCAATGGGTTCGAGGGAAAACTCGAGTTTCCGTTTCCCTTTGGGTTGACCCAGGTGCGAGCCAATGATGACCTTGGCCCCTTTGCTCAGGGCGTATCGAAGGGTGGAAAGATCGTCCTGAGTTTCCGCGAGTCTACCGAAGTTGAGCCTCATGAAAACGCGCTTTCCAGTAATCTCAAGTTCCTCTATTGTTCGCAGTGAAGATACAGCCATTGTAAGGGTATACTATGGAGAGGCGTCATGAACAAGGCCGATGCAGCTGAGTTAAGCCAGACAAAGAGAATGGGGCGGATTTTGGTGCTCTTGGAGAAGACCTACCCTGAGGCGCAGTGTAGCTTGGATTATCAGACCCCTTTTCAGCTCCTGGTCGCGACCATTTTGTCAGCTCAGTGCACGGACAAAAGGGTTAATCAGGTGACGCCGGAGCTCTTTTCGCGGTTTCAGACGATTCAGGCGGTGGCGGCTGCACGTATTTCGGAAGTTGAGCGGATCATTCGGTCGACAGGATTTTACAAGAATAAGGCAAAAGCGATTGTCGGCGCCGCGAAAAAACTTATCGCTGATCATGGTGGGGGTGTCCCAAAGACGCTTGAGGAGCTGGTAAAGCTCCCTGGGGTGGGTCGGAAAACTGCAAATGTCGTCTTGGGCAATGCGTTTGGTGTACCCGGCCTAGTCGTGGATACTCATGTGGGTCGGTTGTGTCGGCGGATGGGTTTTACCAAATTTCAAGATCCTGAGAAGGTTGAAGCCGCAATGGAAAAAATCGTTCCTCGCTCAAAATGGAGTGAGTTTTCGCATCTTCTTATTTTTCACGGGCGCGAAAGCTGCAGTGCACGCCGTCCGCTTTGCAAGGAGTGCTGTGTGTCTCGCTACTGCCCCAAGGTTGGCGTTATAGCAGCGCATTCACCAAAGGAAGAAGAATAAAGGCGAGCAAGGTGGAGACGGCAATACATTGGGCGAGTAATTCGGTATCAAGTTTGAAACGCTCCGAGATAACAAGGGTGAGAACCATCGTGGGCATCGCTGCCTCAAGAGTTTCGGCTCTGAGATAATCTCCCGATAGCGCGAAGCTGCGGCTTAATCCGTAAACGATTAGGGGTGAAACGACGAGTTTTGAAAAAACAGCGGGAGCCATCAAGAGCAGTCGCCTGCTTTTTGGGATTCGGAGCGCAAGTCCCACCGAAAAAATCATCAAGGGACCTACGCACATGGCGGCCCCTTTGCACAATTGAAGAATCCATGAGGGGAGCCAGGCACTCAGCCCTGATTCTAGAGAGGCAACTCCGGCCAAGGCAGCCCAAAGAGGTGGAAGTCGAAGGATAGCGCCCAGGGGGGCGTATGTTTTTGAAGGCGATTGATCGGCCCCGAGACGACGCCCGATTTCCGCTCCGACGACAAACAAAAGCGGGCTTAAGGCGGCTAGATCATAAAGTACCGCAAGCATCTGGGCTTTTTCGCCGATCCAAGATGTGAGCAGCGGAATGCCAAGGTAGGTCACATTTCCCCACGCGGCAGCGAGGAGTAGGGCGCCTTTGGCAGGGCGGTCGATTTTTCGTCGAAATTTTTTCTCGATCAAATGCAACAGTCCCGCGGTGATCAAAAGCGTGATCATGCAACCCAGCGCAGCAGCCACTGGGATTTTCCAGATTTCGGTATGAAGTGGTGTGAGAACAAATGCGCGATAGACAAGGAGAGGGAGCAGGAGATTTAGGACAAGCGGATTGATCAGCGCTCGTACTTTTGTTCCTGGGGGTAGCTGAGGAATGTTATTCCAAAGAGCTCCCCCTGTCATGATGAAGAAAAAGATCAATAGCGTCTGTGGCATATTCGGCCCTGAGTCTTTTTATACCACAGGTCGTACGTTTTCTTAACGAGCTTATGCCGCCTTATAATGAATTTCGGCCGGAAGCCCGGCTTGGAGTAAAGCGACTTCTTCGGGCGGAAGACTCGAAAAGAAGCAGGAAAAGAAGGCGTCGACGACATCCTCAGCGCGGACCTCAGTTGAGGAGGTTTTGCAACCGACGGCAAACGCGGCGGCAGAGATGAAGTCTGGCATTCCGATGCTTCGTTCGCCTTCAACTCTCTCAAGGAGAAGATCGTACAAGTGGTCACAGACATAGGCGCCGTGATCCTTGAGGTCCGGGAACTTGTTGCTCAGGAGTTCAGAGGTTATTTTCAGGGCTTGGAGATGATGGGGGTTATGCAGTGGCTTCATTTAATTTGAGGCTCCTTTTTTGTGGCCATTCACCGAGGGCGTAATTTAAAACTTCATCCGTTGTTTCGACGAAGTGAAACGTGATTTTTGATTTTACATCTGCCGGGACATCTCTTAGATCGTGTTCATTTTTTTTGGGTAGAATCACCGTGTGCAGCCCGCCCCGACTGGCGGCAAGAACCTTTTCCTTGATTCCACCGACAGGGAGAACCGCTCCGCGCAGGGTAATTTCTCCGGTGATTGCGACGCCGGCCCCAATAGAAGTTCCCATGAGCAGAGAGCCCAGGGCGGCAAGCAACGCAGCTCCGGCTGAGGGTCCGTCTTTTGGGATGGCGCCAGCGGGAATATGAATGTGAATATCATGGGCGCTAAAATCGAATCGCGTTGTCTTGCGGATGAGGGTCATCGCGATTTGCGCAGACTCCTTCATGACATCGCCCAATTGACCCGTGAGAATGAGACCGCCTTTTCCGCCACTGACCGTGACGGCTTCGATAAACAAGAGGTCGCCTCCGTGTGGAGTCCAGGCAAGACCCGTTGCAACGCCTGGCTGCAGACGGGTCGCAGCCGATTCAGGGAAAAATCGCTCCGCTCCCAAGAGGGATTCAAGGCGTTCGGGGAGAATTTGAAAAGTGGGGGTAATGTTCCCTGCTTGCTGTGAGACAAGGTCTTCGGCGACTCCGCGAAGAAGGGCCGCGATTTTGCGCGAAAGTTCGCGCACTCCGGCTTCTCGTGTGTAGTGGGAAATGACATGCTCGAGCGTTGCATCGGGTAGATTGACCCAGGATGGTAGGATACCGTGCTCGCTTAGGGCCTTGGGAATGAGATAGCGTTTGGCAATGTTGAGTTTTTCGAATGAGGTGTAGCCATTGATTTCGATGATTTCCATCCGATCAAGCAGTGCGGATGGAATCGTATCGGTGATGTTAGCCGTGGTGATAAAAAAGACGTCCGAAAGGTCAAACGCAACATCAATGTAGTGATCAACGAATGACTTGTTTTGCTCGGGATCAAGCACTTCTAGCAGGGCAGCGGAGGGATCTCCGTGAAAATCGGCGTGCAGCTTGTCGATCTCGTCCAGCATCATGAGCGGGTTCTTGGTTCCCGCTCTTTTGATGCTCTGAATGATTCGGCCGGGCATAGCGCCGACATAGGTTCGACGGTGGCCGCGGATTTCGGCTTCATCTCTAACTCCGCCAAGTGAGGTGCGGATAAAGGAGCGACCCAGAGCGCGGGCGATAGAAGTGCCCAGTGAAGTTTTGCCGACACCGGGAGGACCGACAAAGCAGAGGATTGGACCGCGAAGATCGTTCTTCAACTTCGCGACTGAAAGAAACTGGATGATTCTTCTTTTGACGTTTTCCAAGCCGTAGTGATCTTCGTCGAGGATGGTTCGGGCTTTCAGAATATCAATGGGCAGCGCTTCTTTTTTGGCCCAAGGAAGTGAAACGAGCCACTCTAAGTAGGTCCGAATGACGTGGTATTCGGCAGAATTGGAGGGGAGATTCTTGAGGCGATGTAATTCTTCATTCGCTTGTTTGGCTGCCTCTTCCGAAAAGGCGGTGTTTTTCACCTTTTCTTGAATTTCATCCACATTCTCTTCGCCAGCTTCATCTCCCAGTTCTGCGCGGATGGTTCGGAGTTGTTCTCGCAGGAGTGCTTCGCGCTGGGCCTTATCCAGGCGTTGAGACATCTTGTCACGCATTTCGTGCTGCAGGGTCAGGACTTCGCGCTCTTTTTTCATTAGACTTAAGAGCGATTCAATTCTTGTTTCCAACTCCAGCGTTTCGAGAAGGTTTTGCTTTTCAGGTACTCCCATATTGAGGTACGCGGCACAGACGCTGGTGAGGTACGTGGGATCCTCGATTCGATCCACGAGCTTGACGAGCGGCTCCGTTTCGCCTGGCAGAAGCTCGAGGATTTCTCGTGAGAGTTCCTTTAGGTTGTTAAAAAGGGCTTCGCGGCGGATTGTGTCGTGACCTTCGGTTTCTTTGAGAATGTCAATTTTCGCCCCGAGGTAACCCTTTTCTGCAACGATAAACTCTTGGACTTTGCAACGAGACAGGCCAGTCACCACCACTTGCCGACTTCCAATTTCCGAGGCGGCCATACTTTCAATTTTGCAAAGAGTCCCGACCTCGAAGAGGTCTTTGGGGTTGGGATCTTGAGGAAAATCCACTAGCGACCCTGGTTTTTGAGCGATAACAACAATGAGGCTATCATCGGCGTCGGCCGCTTCAATCGCCCGAAGGCTGCTAGGTCTGCCCACGACAAGGGGGATCGAAATCGCGGGAAAAAGTACGGTGTTTCTGATGGGTAAAACGGGAACAATCGTGGGGAGGTGCTCCATGCAGATCAATGGAGCAAGGAGCGCGCCGTTTAGGATTTATGGCGCACTCTAGTGCGTCAAAACATCCAGCCGAGTCGAAGAACAGTCACGTAGGGAAGTGGGATTTTAGCGAGCTGATTGCCTTTGTCTTGAACGGTGCCTTCCATGCTCGTGTAGTCACTCGTTTGTTTTACAAGTGGGAGAAGCGTGTTCAGGGCTGGGTCTCCGGTTTCAACATTGATGGTGGTGCTCGGGCTTACGGGGAGCACGACGCCAAGATCCCAGCCTAAAGTGAAGCCCGGGCCAAAGGTGATGAACCACCCAATTTGCGGAGTGACGTATAGGGCTGCAATTGAGGCGCCCACCTTGGTGGGAACCGTAATGCTAACACCACTGTCGGTTAAGACGATATCTTGGGACAAACTCGCAGTAACGCTGTGTCTTCCTAGTGCCGCACCCAGGAAAAAGCTTCCATAAAACGGGTGAAACCGCCCCCGGATCTCAAAGTTTGAGGTTGAGACCTTAACGTTGTTCAACGTCAGTCCGAAGTAGCCATGAGTGGCATCCACAGCAAAAGAGGAGTTGATCTTTGTATCGAGCGAAAAAGTGAGAGGATGAGGAACGCCTGCTGCCACCGTCGCGCCTATTTGGAAGTCCTTACCGGATTCGGCAAAAGCCAGCGGGAGGCCAGAAAAGGCCAGTAAAGCGGCGGCGACGAAGTAAACAACGACGTTCCTTTTTATCACAAATAGGCCTCTATTTAGCGCGGTTTGCGTTCTTTTTGCGCGCTTTTTTGCTGCGCTTTTCATCAATTTTGTGTTTTGCAGGGGCTTCACCGGCCTTGTAGGCGGAAGCTTTGTTACGACGAATTTTGCGGTGTTTTCCACTTAGTGTTTTTGGCATATGAGATTCTCCTTTGTTTGATCACACCTTATGCTAGGAATGTTGAAAATGACAAGGCCTAGTCATCAACTTTTTGAGGAATTTATATGGCGATTCAGAAATTCAATATTCGGTTCGTTTCTCAAAACGTGCCCTCAGGCGCGCCCGGGGGCGCTCCTCAGGCACTCGATGTGGAATTTGATCCTCTGAAGCCCAAGTTGAGTGGGACCGGCGAAACGGGCAGTATCTTGGATATCGCACTTGCTCATGGAGTCGAGATTGATCACGCGTGCGGCGGTGTGTGCGCTTGCTCCACTTGCCATGTGATTGTGCGTGAAGGTTTGGAGTCGTGCTCCGAGAGTTCTGAAGAAGAAGAAGATCGTCTGGATAATGCGGTGGGGGTTACGCCTCAATCGCGCTTGGCTTGTCAGTGCATTCCGAGTGGGAAAGGCGATCTCGTGATCGAGGTTCCGAGTTGGAATCGCAATTTGGTGCGGGAGACGCATTAAGGGCAGGCTTATCGGGCGTACAATTGATATTGACATCACACTCATAATTCGGCGAATATTGAGTGCATGGTAAAGCAATGGATTCAAAGAGCGCTGGAACCTAAAATCCGGGATGCGATCAAGAAGAGAAATGGCGTGTTGCTGCTCGGACCTCGGCAAACGGGCAAAACCTCGTTACTTGAAAGATTTGAATTCGATTTAGAAATTCAACTTCTTCGACCCCGTGTTCGACTCTCCTACGAAAAAGACCCCGAAGCGCTCATTGATGAGGTAGAGGCCTATTCAAAGAAGAGCCATAAAGTACCGCTGGTTCTGATCGACGAAATTCAGAAGGTTCCGGGACTCCTGGATCCGATTCAGTTTTTGACAGATAAGAAGAAGGCGACTTTTTTCCTGACCGGATCCTCTGCACGAAAACTTAAGTTTCATGCCCAAGAGATCAATTTTCTTCCTGGGCGCGTGCTTCTTTATCGATTAGACCCGTTGAGTTTCACCGAGTATAACGACGCGAAGATTGAGGACCTACTTACGTACGGTTCGTTGCCCGCCGTTCTTTTGGCGGAGCAAAACTTGGACCGCGAAGAACTCTTGCGCACCTATGTTGAAACTTACTTGGAAGAAGAAGTTCGAAAAGAAGCACTCGTTCGAAAAATTGATATTTTCGCGCGCTTTTTAGAGTTGGCGGCAATTGATTCAGGACGTATCAGCAGTTTTAGTCAGATTTCTCAGCAATTGGGGGTAGCACATACCACGATTGCGTCTCATTACCAGATTCTTGAGGATTGCCTCATTGCCGAAAAGATCGAAGCTTTTTCGCAGAGTACGTCGCGAAAGAAACTGATGAAGTCCCCAAAATATCTGTTTTTCGATTTAGGGGTTCGACGTATCGCAGCGGGTGAAGGGATTCAGCCGACCCCAGAGCGATATGGTGAATGGTTCGAGCAGTGGGTTGGGTTGGAGCTTCTGCGCATGGCTCGGCACAGTCCTGATTGTAAGGTCATGTATTGGAGGGATCCTGATGGACCCGAAGTGGATTGGCTATTTAAGAAGGGGAGTAAATGGATTCCAATCGAGGTGAAATGGACTGATCATCCGATCCCTTCCCACGCAAAACACTTAGAGACATTCATTGAAGAGTATCCGCGTTTGGCAAAAGAAGGCATTGTTGTGTGTCGTGTGCCCAAACGGCGAAAGTTAAGTGAGAATGTTATCGCCGTCCCTTGGAATGAGTTTTTACAAACTATTGGGGATTCCGACTGAGCTTCACCCACACGAACCCCCTAAAATTCTTGCCCGCCGAATCCTTAGTCGCCATGCCCTTTGCGAAGGTCTCTTCTGAAACCCAGTAAGGCTCATACCATTCTCGATCGGGATCAAAGATCAGGACCCGCTTTTTCGCAGAATCATACGCCCCCACCGGCGCGATGTGCCCCACCTCTGAATCCCCGGTGTAAACCTGTTGGTTGAAGTTGGCGATGATGAAATCCCGATCGGATTTCTCATTTTCAACCAAGGCCGCATGAATTTTCGCCGTGGTCGCCCCATCGAGCTTATCGACATGAACGATCTCGACACTTTGAACTTTAACTCCATAAGCCTCAAGTGCGAGACGCGTAAGCGGGCCCAGTTCATCAAGGCTCACCCCTTTTCCAAAACTGGGCTCAGCCCCCACCGCTTGAGCCCATGTCTTTCCGCTGCTCAGCGGAGCCTTCACTTTTTCTAAAAGCTTCGCTTGCGTGACCAGCTCGGTTTCAGAATCCAATTTGTCATGAACGCGCGCCCCATTGACGACCATGGTGAGACTTGCCAGTGAACAGGCCCCGCCCCATTGTTGAGCCGTATAATAAGAGTTCATCGCCCAGTAATCCGGCGCGGGATTCATGCGCACGTACTTGTTGTCTTCAGGGAGGCGGCTGGCCATCGGGCCGTACTTGGGTTTTTGGGTAGTCCCTGCCGCCTCGGCAGCCGGAAAGGAGAGCAGGGCGACAAGTAACAGAGCGGCACAGAGCATTTGAGTTTTCATGTGCCCAAGTATGCCGCCTTAGCGAAATCCGATCAAGTCTGATGCGCCGAGCCTTGCCTGTCATGACTCCTCGTGAGAATTTAGGGGCCGAGCCTCCATGAAAAAAACATGAAAAAGAATGACACTAAAAGCGCAGCGAGCCTCGTCCGCGTGGTCCCCGGGAAACTCATTGAAATTCCCCTCCCGCTGCTTCGCCATGAGTTCGGATTGTTTCTCTGCGGCTGGGGCACTCTCGTTGGGTTTCGCTGTCTTCAGGTGATGAACCTCACTCACATCACTATTAAGGGGCGGGATTGGAGCCTTGCGTTTCGAATCTTGGATCAGCATATCGTATTTTTTCGCCACGCCGGAGTCATGACCAACTGGTTGGTATTCAGCACTGGGCTTTGTCTGGCGAGTTTTGCAGGTCGAATTCTAGGGAAATCAAATCTCGAAGTCGCGCCTTATTCACGCTGGCTTCCGCTTTTTTTCATTCTGATTCTTGTGCTAAAGAATCGAGCGTTAGGCTGATGAGCTCGCAGATACTGTTTTTCACACTTTTTCTTGTAGCCGGATCAACCCCCACTTTCGCGGTCTCGACTTCGCAAACACCGTTCCCTCCCCTGATTCAAAGGCTGCTGACTCAAGAAAGTTCTCTCACGGAGCGAATCACGGACGCGCAAGCCGGGACTCAATCGCTCACGCTGCTGTCTCGGGGATTGCCGCAAGAATGCCAAAGCGCCGAGGTTTGGGTGTCTCTCGTTTCCCAAAACACGCCCTCGAATCGCACCTGGGTACAGATCCTTGGCGCAAACCCGACGGTGTTGCCCAAGAGCTGCATTTTAGCCCTTTTGATGGGTGTTCGGCAGGCCGAGCAGGCGGGACTGTCTGTCGTGGCCAGCAATCTTAATCGGGTGGATGGCGGCGGGCATTTGTATCTTGAATTTTCGGTTGAAGGTGCGCAAGCAGATGTCCTTCATGAAAAGTTTCAAAACGAAATTCGTAACGGCTCACAAACCGGACTCTGGAACGAAGCCATGGCTTTGCTGATTTTCAGCATCCTGGCTTTTGCCCTGGGTTTCCATTTGATCAGGGTCGAAAAGCAAAGGGAGAATGAAGCTCATGTCATCTAATCTTGGTAGCCCAAGGCCTTGGCCGCAAATTCGCAGAAGCCAGCTGAATCGAAGCATCGCTGGGGCCGGTCCTTTGGGGACGTTTCTGGCTTTTCTAAGTTTGGTCTTGGGCATTCTATTTTTGATGATGGAAAGTCACTTTCTCATGATGGCAAGTCTCTCCCTCATGCTGCTTTTTTATACGGCAGGGGCCCAGCTCAATATCGTACTCTCCGATAGCTTGAAGCTTATGTTCTCTTCTCGCCATATCGATGAGAAGAGTGACCAGATTATTGGCTTCACTGACGAATTGAGGAGAGCCGTAAATGAGAAAGTTGGGACGGCCACCTTTGATTTTCACACTTTTCCCTTTAAAGAAAAAAACGAGCTCACTCAGTGCACCGAAATTTTCCTCTCAGGTGAGAAGCCTGATTTAAAGCTTGAGGACTTTCTAAATTACTTAAGAACCCACTTCTATTCGGATGCTCACGAACATTATCAATACAATGCCACTTGCCTTGATTTAGTGGGAAACCTCACACCCTTGTTTGGGATCGCGGGAACTTTGTATGGAATGCTCCCCGTGCTAACCGCCATGCGTGAAGGATCGGATATCACGATGGTCTCGGGGGGGATGGGGATCGCGATGAATGCGACGCTTTACGGAGCCATTTTTTCCGTCTTTTTCAAAGTGCTCGCCTCGCGTTTCAAACAGCAGATTATGGCCTTGAATTACCATTTTGATGAAGTCGTTTCTCAAATCAGGTTTCTCCTCGGAGAACACGAAGCGTGAAGACCTACTTCAACTCCGCAGACGGGGAGGATTCGACCTGGAAAATCGTCTACATGGACATGATCACCATGCTCATGATTCTGTTCCTCTCGCTTTGGATTATCGATAAAAATAAAATTCGAGATCAGGGCAAGCACGGCGATGTGACCCTCAATAAGGTAGAGTTCGAGGCGGATGATTATTTTGACTCGGGAAAGTCAGAACTCAAATCCACGGCGCAGACTCAGCTGCAACGTCTGTTTTTTGGACAAAAAACGCATTTTCCATCACTGGGCGTTGATCTCAAGGCGGGCGGCCGACGAGTGGTGTTGATCAGCGGACATACCGATGATCGTGGTGATAAGTTGGAAAATCTTGAGCTGGGTTTTGAGCGTGCGGTTTCGGTTTATCGAGAACTTGAGAAGAAAATTCCGAATCTAGGGGCCAATGTCGGAATTTGCTCCTATGCCGATAATTTCCCCCTAGAGCAGATTCGCCCTCAGACCGACGGTCCGAAAGCTCGGGCCGCTAATGATCTGAAACGAAGAAAAAATCGACGCTTCGAAATTCTGGGACAGTTTGAAGAACTCGAATGAAGATGAAACTCGGCTCGCAACACTATGGGGTTGGGCTCCTGATCCTCGCACTCTTGCTTGGGATGGGCTCGCTTCTCTTGAGTCGCGAGCGTGTCTATAAATTCCGCCAAACCCTTTATGTCCGCCAAAAACAGGATCAACTTGAGGTTTGTGATGCGGTGAAACGCAATCCGGTCGCGACGAGCAGGGGGCAGGCCCCGTTTCAGGAGTGGGCTCAGCAAGTGCGCTACGCTCAACAGAAGAGTTCCCCGGACAAGGCTCTCAAGCCACGCATTGAGACAGAAGGCACGGAATGCAATTTGAGGCACGCGGGTGAATCATGGTTTCACTATAAGAGCCGTAAGGTTCGCGAGAAGTTGCATGATTACCATAGCCGAATGGACGAGGGCTTTTCCCAGTTTACGGTTCGGGCTGCCTCCCGATGGTTAGGTGAGTTGCAGGCAAGGATTTCGGGGAAGATGCTGGATCGTGAAGAGTCATTCGCCCATCAGCAGGTGTCGCCCTTTCAGAAAGGGTTTCACACGGTTTGGATGGACTTTCCAGCGCCGTTGGCCCTCACTCCCGCAGAGTTTTCTGAATTTGCCCTCGAAGCTCAGGGGTTGGTAGCGGGCAAGGAGCTTGATCAATCGGTGGGGGCTTGGGTTGAGACACTTTCGGATCAGTTCTTTGGATCCAGCATTCCGGAGGTCGGAATCATAAAAGCCTCTCGGCCTAAATTACAGACAGCGATTTCGCCTCTGATTTGTCGTGATTTGCTTTCAGACCCTGCGACAACTTCTGAAACCTCGCAAGTGCACCGCCATCTTCAAATTGCGAAAGAGGCGTGCAAGAAACGCCCTTCCCCCCTTTGTGATCCAAAAAGATTTGCGCGGGCCAGTACCTTTGTTTGTGTCTTGAGCGCTCCGGTGGGGAGTGCGCTTCTTCTGGAACGCAAAGCGCTGAATTGGTCGGAAGTCTTGAATGTCCCTCTGCTGGAGCTGGGTATTTTGCATATTCCACAAGATTTTTTGAATGTTGAAAACAGCCGCCGAAATGCCCGAGTTTTGCGTCTTGCTTACGATTTTGCTCGAGTCCTGGATCCGGCGTTCATTTATCGACCTTCGGATGACGAAACACCGAAAGATCCTCAGATTGCCGCGGCCTCACTTGCGCTTCTTGAAGGACCCGGATTTGGGTTGACCCGCATGGGGGCCTTGAACTTTTTCTCGCCCTTTTCTGACGGCCCGCTCACCGTCCGTTTAGAACCCTATTCAAGTTATTATAACTTTCGCGAGAAGATGCAGGATCTGATTCAGCAGTTTCGGGTCGCCTATATCGCCCATAAGGGGGCTTTGTGAGGAATTTGCTTTTGGCCTTAACCTTGGCTCTTTGCCTGCTCTCCCAGGACAGCTTTGGCATGCCCACATCCTCGGCTGTATCTCTCGAAATTCAGCAGATGCTGGGCGCTACTGCCGCGGCACCTGCCGCGTCCCTTGGTGTTCGGAGCTTGCGCGACCAGGTTTTTGAGAGTTGGGAGATTGAATGCTTCTCGCGCCGTAGGCAAGACGTCATGGACTGTTCAATTGAGTCCGCGCGAAGTCTTTGTCGAAAAAGGTCAAAGGAATTCAAAATGGGAGAGGCCGAGTGCTTGATTTGGGGCGATCTTTTTGTCTCACTCAATACGCATCGGGCGTCTCTTCTTGAAACGGGAGACCTGTATCATGCCCGCCGTATGGCCGTTCGCGAGCGGCTCGAATTTCTAAAGCAAAGGGTTCAGGCGCACTCTTTGACCCTGGAGAGGATTTTTGAGTTGGGAGCCTTGCCGTGCAAATTTCCGTTTGAAAAAGCCTGTGAAGCTGAACGGCTGGAAAGATTCTGTCTCAGTTACGGAGTGGTCTCGCGCATGCCCGTTGCGGCCTGTATTACTGGGGTCTTGTATGGGAAGTGGGTAAGTGTTACTCGATGAGTAGTCTATGAAACCCTCAGAATTTCTCTATACGGTTTGCCAAGTCGGCGCCGAGCCCGCGCTCAAAAAGGAACTCGCTCGCGATTATCCTGCGCTTCGTTTCGCTTATTCGCGTCCTGGTTTTGTGACCTTCAAAGATACTGAATCAAAACTAACCCAGAATTTTGGGCTACGTTCTGTTTTTGCGCGAGCTTTTGGTCTGTCTCTTGGTGCCGTACCTAAAAAGGGAGAGCCGTTGGAATCCCTGGCTCAGGCGGTGTGGGAGCGGATTTCGCAAGAGACGCCTGATTTGAGTGCTCGGGCGCAAACAAAGATCAAAGTCCATGTTTTTGAACGCGATCAGCATGTTCCCTCTGAAGAGCCGATGGGATATTTGCAAGGAGCTTGGGCAGAGCGCGCGGAAAAAGCCCTGACGGAAACACGGCCCCAATCCATTCAGGCTGAAATCAATACTCCTGCGAAGCTCGGCGATCTCGTATTCGACGTTGTGGTGCTCGAGCAAAATGAATGGTGGTTGGGCCTTCATGAACAGACCCGGGGTCATAGTCCTTTTCCGGGGGGGCGGCCAAAAATTCCTTATCCCAATGAAGCTCCCTCGCGCGCCTATACGAAACTTCAAGAGGCGCTGCTTTGGTCCGAAGCGCCGATAATCGCAGGCGACACCGCGGTGGAAATCGGCAGCGCTCCGGGTGGGGCCTGTTACGCACTTCTTAAGCACGGCTTGAAGGTCGTAGGAATTGATCCTGGAAAAATGGATCCCATGGTCATGCTCATGAAAGGGTATCAACATATCTCCAAATCAGTGAATCTCGTACCCCGAGAAGAGCTGCCTCCATCGGTTGAGTGGTTGCTTTTGGATATGAACGTGCCGCCGAGCGCTTCACTTTTTGTAGTCGATCGCTTGGCCTCTCGCATGAAAGATTGCCTGTTGGGCGTGATTTTGACCGTTAAATTGAATAATTGGAAATTCGCCGACGAAATTCCTGGAATGCGTGAACACCTTCGCGCCATGGGCATGACCCGCGTGCGTGCACGCCAGCTAGCGAGCAACCGGCAGGAATTCTGTCTTTATGGACTCACCCGCAAGGGTGGCCTTCGAATTGCTTCTCGAGAGTGAGTGAAACCCGCTTTTCGAATTGAACATGATGCATTGGGAGAAGTCCAAGTTCCCCTTGAAGCCCTTTATGGTGCTCAAACCGTGCGCGCCATCCAAAACTTTCCGATTTCCGGGAGGACGGCGCATCCCGCGCTTGTTCGTGCGCTTCTTAGAATCAAGCGCGCTGCGGCTCAAGCGAATCGGCATTGCAAAGTCTTAAACGATCGCGACGCCTCTCTGATTTTGCAGGCTATCGAGCAGCTTTTTCAAATGCCTGAATCGGCCTGGCCTGCGATTTTTCCCGTTGATCCTTATCAAGCGGGCGCTGGAACTTCGCAAAACATGAACGTCAATGAAGTGATCGCAAATTTGGCCAATAAAGTTGCCAACAAAGTTGCCAACAAAGTTGCCAACAAAGTTGAAAGACCCGCTCTGGGCACCTATTCACCCATCCATCCCAACGATCATGTTAATCGCTCTCAATCCACAAACGATGTCTTCCCTACGGCCATGCGGCTGGCTTTGTTGGAAGCGTCTCGCGAGTTGCTTGATGAATTGGGGCTACTCGCTAACTCGTTTGAGGCGAAGGCGCAGGAGTTTCGTGATCTTCCGAAGGCCGGACGAACTCACCTTCAGGATGCGCTCCCCATGACTTTAGGGCAGGAGCTAGGGGCCTATGCAG
>CAIRTR010000273.1 GCA_903881565.1 Oligoflexia bacterium
CAAGAAAACATTGCTCCTTTTCCCATCAGTTCCGAAAATTGGATAACAGTTCGGAGGGCGATGACAGGCGCATGGTCGGTGCAGATTATTGATTCGCGGTCGCTTCCCGCTTCTTCAAATCTCTCCAGCTTTTTCCTTCTCGCGCTCGTCGATCCAACTGAAACTTCCGCACAGCCCGATTGTGGGCGTCGAGGTCCGCCGAAAACTGGTGGGTGCCATCATTATGCGAGACAAAATAGAGATCGGAAGTTTCCATCGGATACAAAACTGCTTGAACCGCCGCTGCGCCGGGATTAGCAATCGGCCCAACAGGAAGCCCGTTTACTGCATAAGTATTATAAGGAGTGTGCGCGGCCAAATCTGAGCGATGAATTTTTTGCCCCTGAGCTTGATACGTTTCCCACATCCCGTAAATCGTCGTTGGGTCACTTTGCAGCCGCATTTTTTTCCGAAGACGATTGAAAAAAACTGCCGCGATCCTAGGTCGCTCTTCAGGGGCACCCGTTTCCTTCTCAACAATGGAGGCAAGCGTGAGCACTTGGTGTCGCGAGAGATGAAGCTCTCTAGCGCGAGAAGCATCCTTTGTCGTCCAGCGTTCATTCGAATGGCGAACCATGGCTCGAATAATGTCCTCCGCGCTCATCGTTCGATTAAGATAATAGGTGTCCGGGTAGAGATAGCCTTCAAGTGAACTTACCGAAACGACCTCGTTTCCGAGAGTGGGGGTTAGCGTCCCAATAAATTCCGCATCCTTGCTTAGCTCCAAAAAGTGCGCTGCTTTTGCAAGACCCTTGGCCTCTAGATCGGTAGCGATGTCATAAAGATTTTCACCCTCGCGTACGGTCACGGGATGAGGAATGCTGATTCCCGAGGCGATGACGCCAAGAACCGCTAGCGGCGACATTGAAGGGGCGACTTCATATTCCCCGGCCTTCACCTTGTTCCATTGATGGGTGATTCGCCCTGCCCAGAAAACAATGCGAGCATCGGAGATCACTTTTTCGTTTTCCAAGAGGCGTGAGATCTCCATTGGGCTTTGGCCGCGTTGGATGATGATAATCTTCTTCTCAGTGGAGCTCGAATCCATGGGAAGGGTTGCGATGCCATAAAGCAGCGCACCGCAGATAAGGGGAACGAAGCTACCGATGAATCCAAGCTTAAGGAGGCGCATTAAGATATACTAAGTGAAAAAAAGGGTTCGGACAATTCGCTATTATTTACTTTACTGAATTGACCGACTTTGTTACCCGGAACTGACGGCAAGACTTGCTGTGACATAAACAAACCCAATTACCAAACCTAATTAATCAACTGCAGCAAAAACAATCGAACAATCCAAGGCGGTTATAGGTTTATTAAGGGGAAGGGACAACCATGCATCTTCGTGAATTAAAAGAGAAGAAAATCACTGATCTTGTCGAGATGGGCCGCGAGCTTGGTATCGAAAATGCCGCTGGAATGCGCAAACAAGAGTTGATTTTTTCGGTGCTTCAAAAGAAGGCCGAAAAAGACGAACACATTTATGCGGACGGCGTTTTGGAATGTCTCCCTGATGGCTTCGGTTTTCTTCGTGCACCGGACTACAATTACCTTCCGGGTCCGGATGATGTTTATGTGTCACCTTCGCAAATTCGCCGCTTTGGTTTGAGAACTGGCGATACGGTGAGTGGCTCGGTACGTGCGCCTAAAGAAGGCGAACGTTATTTTGCTCTGCTTAAAGTGGAGAACGTCAATTTCCAGACCCCTGAGATGAATGCCGAGAAGGTCTTGTTTGATAACTTGACCCCGCTTTATCCTAATCGCAAAATTAGTCTTGAATTTCAGCCGAATAACTACAGTACTCGTATCATCGATATGATGGTGCCACTGGGGATGGGTCAGCGTTGTTTAATCGTCGCTCCGCCTCGCGCGGGTAAAACGGTATTGATGCAAGATATTGCAAATGCGATCACTTCAAATCATCCTGCGATCAAACTCATTGTGCTTTTGATTGACGAGCGTCCTGAAGAAGTCACCGATATGCAACGCTCCGTGAAGGGCGAAGTGGTGAGTTCAACTTTCGATGAGCAAGCGTCTCGTCACGTTCAAGTCGCCGAAATGGTTCTTGAGAAGGCCAAGCGTCTTGTTGAAAACAAATACGACGTGGTGATTCTGCTCGATTCGATCACCCGCCTTGCGCGCGCTTATAACTCGGTCGTCCCGCCCTCGGGCAAGATCTTGTCAGGCGGCGTGGACTCCAACGCTCTGCACAAACCAAAGCGCTTCTTTGGCGCGGCCCGCAACCTTGAAGAGGGCGGATCGCTTACAATTATTTCTACAGCGCTCGTTGAAACCGGCTCCCGCATGGACGAAGTGATTTTCGAGGAGTTCAAGGGAACGGGGAATTCAGAAATCCATCTCGATCGCAAACTCATGGAAAAGCGCATTTTCCCATGCCTGGACATCAATAAGTCCGCGACACGAAAGGAAGAAATGCTTCTTCCCAAGGATATCTTGAATCGCCTCTGGATCTTGCGTAAAGTCTTACATCCAATGAACACGGTCGATGCGATGGAGTTTTTGCTCAGCAAAGTCGCCCATACCAAAACAAATGAAGAGTTTGTGAAAGCAATGAGCGGACCTACTTGACGCGGAGATAGGTTTTTGATAGCCAATGGGGTCTTATGAAACAAGGTATTCATCCAGTATATAAAGAGACGACAGTGTCCTGCGCTTGCGGAAACGTAATCGAAACACGGGCCACTAAAGACAATATCAAGCTCGAAATCTGTTCGATCTGTCATCCGTTTTTCACGGGGAAACAACGAATGCTCGACACCGAAGGGCGCGTTGAGCGTTTCTTGAATCGATACAAGAAAAAAGCAACAGCCTAACATTTGAAACCAGCCGGTCAGTTTACCAGCATTGGTGGGCAAGCGGTTCTTGAGGGCGTGATGATGCGCTCGCCGCATTTTATTGCCGTTGCGATCCGCAAATCAAATCAGCGAATTGTCATTCGTAACACTCCCTACGTGAGCATCGCGCAGAAGTTTCCGTTTCTAAAGAAACCGATACTTCGTGGCGTCATCATGCTCGTCGAGTCGATGGCGCAAGGGGTGAAGGCTCTGAGTTTCTCCGCAAATGTTGCGGCGGTTGAGACTACGGAAGGCGCCCAAACGGAGGAGCTGTCGAGTTGGGCCATTGTCGGCTCGATTGCAACTGCGTTCGTACTAGGCATGGGTCTATTCGTTGCGCTCCCTCATTTTTTGACCGCACTTCTAACGGGGAGAGGCACAAATCCCACGACCGTTAACAGTCCGATTTTTCATCTGGTGGACGGGTTCATCAAGATCGGGATTCTTCTTGCTTATGTCTATTTGATCGCGATGATGAAGGATATTCATCGCGTGTTTCAATATCACGGGGCAGAACATAAATCGATTTACGCCTTTGAGGCCGGTGAAGAGTTAACAGTAGAGAATGCTCGAAAGCATAGCTCCCTTCATCCACGATGCGGAACCAGTTTCTTGTTCTTCTTGGTCTTGATCAGTGTTTTTGTTTTTAGCGCGGTTTTCCCCTTTCTTGGCCTTGCCCAGTTTTCGAAGATTGCGTTTGTGAATCACCTGCTCATGGTCGTGGTTAAGATCGTCTTGATGTTTCCTGTGGCGGGCCTTTCGTATGAATTTATCAAAGCCTGCGCGAGTCGCATGGGTCATCCCTTTTTTCGCGCGCTCGTATGGCCGGGGATGGTTTTGCAGCACTTGACAACGCGTGAACCCACTGACGAACAGCTTGAAGTGGCGCTGGCCTCTTTGCGCCAGGTTCTCAATCTCGAAAAGTCTCCTTCCGGCGAAGGCGTCAAAGTCGAAGAATCCGAAATCGAAATTGCCCAGCTCTCTGAGCTTGGTCGCGTAAATGCCAATGTCGATGAGTTCGCTGAGGCCTAGCGAATGTTTGATAAACTAGAAGCGGTTGAGAGCCGCTTTGAAGAACTCGAGAGCCGTTTAGGAGATCCAGACCTCGCCAATCGGCCAGGGGACTTCAGAAAACTATCCCAGGAACATTCGAGCCTTCTGAAGCTGGTCGAAGAATATCGTATCTACAAAAAAATCCGCGCGGAGCTTGAGTCCAACAAAGAACTCATGAACGACAAGGATCGCGAGATCGTTGCCATCGCCGCAGATGAGATCAAGCGGCTGGATGCGGAGCTTGAGGCTTCAAAAAAGAGCCTTCAAGTTCACCTGCTCCCTGAAGATCCCAATGATCAGAAAAACATTGTCCTCGAAATTCGTGCGGGCGCGGGCGGAGAAGAAGCGGCTCTTTTTGTGGCGGAACTCTTTCGCCTTTATCAGCGCTTTTCCGAAAAACAGGGTTGGAAAATGGAAATGCTCTCCGCTAATCCCACGGGCATCGGCGGCTTTAGAGAAGTGGTCGCCGAAATCCAGGGCCAGCGTGTTTATAGTCGCCTGAAGTATGAAGGTGGCGTGCATCGGGTTCAGCGGGTCCCCCAGACCGAAGCTCAGGGTCGTATCCACACGTCTACCGTGACGGTTGCCGTTCTTCCAGAGGCTGAAGAAGTCGATGTGGTCCTGAATCCTGTCGATTTGAAGATTGACGTGTTTCGCTCGGGCGGCGCTGGCGGACAAAGCGTGAATACGACGGATTCGGCCGTTCGAATTACACATATTCCGTCGGGCCTTGTGGTCGTTTGCCAGGATGAGCGATCGCAAAACAAGAACAAAGGTCGCGCGATGAAGATCTTGCGTTCTCGATTGCTTGCTCAGGAGCAGGAAAGAGCTGCAAAAACGCATTCGGATGCTCGTCGACTGATGGTGGGGACGGGTGATCGCAGTGAGCGCATTCGGACCTATAATTTTCCCCAAGGGCGAGTTACGGATCATCGGATTGGGTTGACGCTTTATCAACTTCCAGATGTGATGGAAGGTAAAGTCGAAGAACTTTTTGATGGCCTTCAAGCCTTTTTCCAAGCCGAGTTACTCAAAGAACAAGGGATGGCCTAAGGCCCAAGAGGAGGGATCGAAATGTCGGTTTCGCTCTCTCAAGCTTTTGAGAAGATTCAAGAGGCACTTCGAAACTCTTCTGAATCTGAGCAAATTCTCCAAGAAGCGTTTCGCCGGTTTAATGGCCGCGCGCTCTCGCGTTTGGAATTGTTCTCTGCCGCGGGCTCTCCGCTTTCGCACGAGGCGCTTGAGTGGGCCAGACAGATTGCGAGCCAGCGAATCCTGGGAAAACCGCTTCAGCATCTCTTGGGTTTTCAAACCTTTTGGGATCATGAATATGAGGTGGGGCCTGAGGTATTGGTTCCGCGGCCTGAGACAGAAATTTTAGTTTCTACCGTCATGAATGCGCTGGAGCGTTTACCGGATGTAGGGCTTGGATGTGAGATTGGTTTGGGGAGTGGCGCGATCTCTATTGAGTTGCTGGCAAAGTTCGCGGATCTCAAAATGATCGCAACGGAACTCACGGCGGGCGCGATTAAGATAGCTGGAAAAAATGCGGTGAAGATTCTTGGGGCTGATGCGCTGGAAAAAAGGCTCAAGATCGTTCAAGCGAGAGACGCTTTGGATGTCAGTACAAGTTTGAAGGAGGCCCTCGCGGGCCGGCGCGCCGACTTTTTGGTGAGCAATCCCCCTTATTTGACTCAAGGCGATCAGATTGAACGGCAGGTTCGAGAGTATGAGCCTCCTCAAGCACTCTTTGCACCAGAGGGCAAACCGTTGTATTTTTATGAGCAGATCCTTGATTGCGCGACTGTGGTTTTGAAGGCGGGAGCTTCGGTGTTTCTGGAGCTTGCGGCGGAGCGCGCGCAGGAGATTTCACAGCTTTTTGTCGAGCGTGGGTGGCAGGTGATGGTGTATCGGGATCTTAACGGCTATGAGCGTGTTTTGGAGGCAAAGTTATGGACAAAATGAGAATCATCGGCGGAAATTCTTTGCGAGGAACCGTGAAGGTAAGTGGAGCCAAGAATGCGGCACTGCCGATCTTGATCGCCTCACTTCTGACGGATGAGCCGTGCATATTTGAGAATGTCCCTAATTTGCAGGATATTCGCACAACATTTAAGCTTCTGCAGTTCATGGGGGTGCATGTCGATTCGAAGATGGATCATAATGAGGTCACGCTCAATGCTAAGGGGGTCAATCGCTTTGAAGCGCCCTATGATCTGGTGCGAACCATGCGGGCCTCAGTGGTCGTGTTGGGGCCGCTGCTTGCACGCTTCGGCGAAGCGAAGGTGAGCTTGCCAGGGGGATGCGCCATTGGAGCTCGCCCCATTAATTATCACTTGGCGGGCCTTGAGAAGATGGGCGCCCGGATCAATTTGGATGCCGGATATGTCCGGGCAATCGCCAGTAAGCTCAAGGGCGCGCGCATTGCGCTGGAATTTCCAAGCGTGGGCGCCACTCAAAATTTAATGATGGCGGCGACGCTGGCTGAAGGAGAGACGATTCTCGAAAATTGCGCAAAAGAGCCAGAAAATGTGGATCTAGCGCGCGTATTGAGGGCAATGGGTGCTGAGATTTATGGCGAAGGGACCGAGGTCATTCGCATTCAAGGAAAACCGAAACTGCATGGCTGTCGTTATCAGGTTATGGGAGATCGCATCGAGGCGGGCACTTATTTATCGGCGGCGCTTGCGACGGGGGGGCAGGTGCGCGTGGAGGGGATTTCGTCAGAAGTGTTGGAGTCGGTCCTGGTTCGATTTGAAGAGGCGGGGGCAAAAATACAACGTGATCCGCAGTTCATTGAGTTGGCCTCACACGGAAGACCCAAGGCCGTAAACATTACGACGCTGCCCTACCCAGGGTTTCCGACTGACATGCAAGCGCAGTTCATGGCGGTGATGGCCGTGGCCGAGGGTTCATCCGTAATCACGGAGACGATTTTCGAAAATCGATTCATGCATGTGCCTGAGTTGCAAAGATTAGGGGCTAATATCACAATTCGAGGCAATATTGCCGTGATTCAAGGCCAGCCGACGCTTAAGGGCGCCCCCTTGATGGCCACCGATCTGCGCGCGAGTGCGAGCCTTTTAATTGGCGGGCTTGTGGCTGAGGGTGAAACAATTGTAAATCGGATCTATCACCTGGATCGTGGCTACGAAGGGATCGAAGCGAAGCTCTCGAAACTGGGCGCCGAAATCGAACGCGTAAAATAAGGGGACTCTCTCATGGGACACGATTGTATTTTTTGTAAGATCATCAAAAATGAAATTCCGTCAGAGCGCGTTTATGAGGATGACTTCTGCATTTGCATCCGCGACCTTCATCCGCAGGCGAAGGTGCACTTGCTCGTGATTCCCAAGGTCCATGTGGCATCGCTTGAGGAGGCGTTCCCCGCAGCAGGCGTCGGGCAAGAAGAGCTTTTAGGGAAATTAATGAAGGCTGTGACCGCCATAGCGAGGAAACAAGCGCTGCTTCCCGGCGGATTTAGAACCGTTATTAATACGAATCATGAAGGTGGGCAAAGCGTGTTTCACTTACATCTTCATGTTTTGGGGGGCGAAACGCTGCGCGGACGGTTTGCTTAGAGGCTATTCGATTTCGCTATTCGATTTCATCGTCGAGCATCGCGCCTTTTTTTGATTTACGGGCGCCGGTTTGGTTGCTCTTTGATTTTTGATAGCTTCGAGTTCCAAACCATTTTAGGACGCCGCCACCCGTTCCCTGCGCTTTGAAGGAATTAAGCAGTTGCACAAAAGCATGAGCAACGCTCGGGCCGTTCTGAGGGGGAGGTGTCACTGCCTGTTTGCTTGCTGGTGAGCCTTCTTCGCTATCAGCTTGGGCCTCAAGGGCCTCTTTTGCCGCATCATTAATGGGGATCACTTGCGCGGATTGCGCGTGCTCGCCTGTGTTCTGGGCTTCGGGATTATCGGGCGAATCAGAATTTTGTTTTTGCGGGTGCGGGTCGCGATCTTGAGTGGTGCTTTGCTCAGGAGCAGTCAGCGGGGCAACGAACCTCACGAGCGCGGAGCTAATCTTAGGGAGCATGAACAACGCCGCCTTCCTGCCGAGGAATTCAGTTAAAGTCTCAACCTTAGGTCATACTCGAGCGCCCTTCGAGCCTGACCTAAGGTTGAGAACTGGATGTGGCCATACATCTTACGTATCGGTTTGTTTGACGAAAACTTGAGGGGTTTTTATGATATTTTTACTCCTTTAATATCAAGGGCCGGCGCTGATTGCTGTTTCTGCAATTCGTGACAATTATTTGAGGCTGAGAAGCTTCCGAAAATTACTATTAATGATATACTAGACAGTGAATATGATTCTCGAAAATCGAACATTCAAAAACAAAGAGGACTTACTGCAAGAGGTGAGGAAATCTGACTATGCCTCACTCTCTGATGGTGTGGGTCCCTTTGCGATTATGCCGATCACCACTGTTACTGAGGGGATTCGAGTTGGCAGTGCTGAAAATTCGAGTTCCTTGGATGAAATGTTCGACAACTATAGGGGCGGCATCTCTTTTGTTTGCGTTGAGGTGGACTCCGCAAAAGTTAATGTATTCTTTCAGGCAAAATTGCTTAATTGGAGCGTTACTTTTCCGAAATCTGGAGACGGATATTTGGATCTCTACGACACATTTGATGAGGTTGTGCCCTGCAGTGAGGAGGACTTGCTGAAAAGCTTCATTCAATTAGCTGAAGCAATGTCTAAGAAAGCTGCGTGATCCATGTTTTTACTAAAACATCGATGCATCTTCTTGCGAGAGTCTCCATTCTTTTATCCGCATCCCTGCCTGGATCTATTGCCTCGCTGTCGGCAAGCTGATTAAAACGAGTACAGATAAAAAGGGTCAACAAGTACCCGGTAGTCTCCCCCGCCTTTGGTCGAAAATAGGCTGACTTTGCAGCCCTCTCCGCAAGGTGAATGTCTAAAGCATGAGGAGAGACAGCTTTGAGCTGACCTGATTCGACAGAGATGCGGAAATCTTTGCTTATCTTTTCAATTTCTCGATACGCTTTAATGACAAGTAATTGGGTTTCCCTGGGAGTCTCAAAAATAGAGTTGGACATAAGGCTTGCCCTTGCAAGAATTGGAAAAAAGGGAGTTAGTGTGAGACCGCCTAATCGTGAATAATTCTGAAGAGGTAGCAAAAGGCTTCGTTATGTCAGCGAACTCACCGCGTCTTGAAAACGGCCCGTTGGGTCGCAGTCAGGACTTCAAAATGTACAACGCCTCTTTACAGACTGTCAGGTTCCAAATATGTTCTCCTTCAAGCAACCATGATTGAACTTCGTAGACTCGATAAATCTGAAGATTTGGCACTTTTTCGCAAGGGCGAGGGCTCACGGCTCTATCATATCCAGTTGAACCCGTTTTTTGCGCATGCCTACCTGCTCCCTATGATGGCCTTTCAAGAGGGGAAGTTCTTGGGGCGATTTGCAGCATTCACTGATGAAGACTACTTTAGACGCAATAAGGTCAATCCTGTTTTCTGGGCCGACATCGACGGGGCGCTGGATCGCCATCCCGAAATTCTCAAACCCTTGATGGATGACCTTATCAGGTGGGCGAGACTTCGGGGGGCTCAAGTTATTAGAGGGCCCGTTGCGGTCGGTTTTCAACACGGCCCTGGACTCTCGGTTGAGAATGGGAAAGTTGATGAGGGTTGTGCCAAGCTGAACCTGGCAAAGAAGAAAGATTTTTTCACCTACACCATCGATCTTCTGTCCCGTCAAAGCACTGAATTTGTCTTGGGACAGACAACCCGTTTTCGTGAAGAGACCGGGGTCCAGGTTCGTACTTTGAATTTCTCAAAAATTGCTCAGGAATCCGAAAAAATGAATGAAGTCTACTCCGAGCTTCATCGGGGAGACGCGAGCCTGAAGTTCTTTGACTCTCGCTCCCTTGAGTTTGAACTCTCAGAGCTTAAGAAACGGATTAATCCGGATCTCTGCCTCATCGCCGAGGTCAGAGATGAATTTGCGGGATGTATACTTGCTCTTTCAGAAGGGGCCTCGAGATTGATTCCTCAGTGGTTAGGCGGCGGGGTGAAGTCTGATTCTGCCGAAATCGTTTTTTGGGGCGCGCGACGGGTTTTCAGGGACATGGGCATGCTCCCTTTTCTTTTTCTGGAACTTTTTGAGCGCAGTTTTCGCAAAGGACTTAAGCAAATGCAGATTTCCTCTGTTCGTGAGGATGATGTTGAGCTGCGAGAGATCTTGAGGCAGGCCGGGGCTGTGCCGCAAACAAGTGCACGTGTGTTTGATTTGAACTTGAGTTAATCAGGTATCCGGCGCAAGATAACTTTAATGAGAATTCTTGGGATTGATCCAGGCTCCCGATTGACCGGTTACGGATGCGTAGATTGGGATGGGCAGAAGTTCGCGCATGTCGATCACGGGGTGCTAAAAGTCGCAAAAACCAGTGGTAAAGCCGAAGTCCCGCTGGAACAGCGGCTGCTTCTTATTTACCAGGGACTGAGCGATGTGATTCAGCGCCTGAAGCCACAGGTTCTCGTGGTTGAAAAAGTTTTTTTCGCTAAAAACGCAGTTTCCTCTCTGAAGTTGGGTCAGGCGCGAGGCGCGGCAGTGCTGACGGGGATGATTCATGGGCTCGAGTTTCAAGAGTACGCGCCGACCGAAGTGAAGCGCGCAGTCTCGGGATATGGTCAAGCCGAAAAAGAGCAGATCGCAAAAATAATTCAGATTATCCTCAATCAAAAAGAGTTTAATAATTTCGATGCATCGGACGCTTTGGCGCTGGCGATCTGTCACGCATTGGTCGGAACGCGTAATGCGAGCTTGCGCCCGGAGCAATCTCGTTCTAGGAAAAAGAAGATGACTCTTGCTGAATCTTTGGGGCTTGCATGATCGGATATCTGAAGGGTTTTGTAATCGAAAATGTCGATGGCAAACTTCTCGTGGGCGTTGGTTCGTCCGGATCCGACTCGTCCATTGGTTACGCGGTAATGGTTCCTAATAATTCTGAGTATGTGGGTATTTTGGCAGGCCATCGGATTGAGCTATTTGTTCATACCCATGTTCGCGAAGATGCGCTGGATCTTTACGGGTTTCGCACCAAGGGTGAAAAAGAACTGTTTCTCTCGCTCCTAAGTGTGACCGGGATTGGTCCTAAGGGTGCGCTCGGAGTGATGACTAAGGTTTCTGCAGATGAGCTTGTAAGTGCGATTGTGGGCGGCGATGTGGATCGCTTAGTGAAGGTTCCGGGGATTGGGAAAAAGACAGCTGAGCGAGTGGTTTTGGAGTTAGGCGACACTTTTCGGAAGAAAATGGGAGCTGGGCTCCTAAATGGTGCCACTTCTCAGGCGCGGTTAGGATCTGGAACAGGTGCCACGGCAAATTCGGGTGCACTTTCTGGGTTACGAGCCGAGTTGCAAGACGCCAAGCAGGCTTTGTTGGCTTTGGGCTATCGGGAGATTGAGATTTCATCGGTTTTGGGAAGAATTTCGGCAGAAGGATCCAGTGCGACTTTGCCGACACAAGCAGAAGATTGGATTCGGTTGGCACTTCGCCAGCTATAAGGAATATTGGGAATGAATGACGAAACCGGAGTAACCGGAGTAATAGATCGAGGTGTGATTGCGAAGGAGGCCGCTGGCGGAGAGCGCCTGGCCGAGCGCAGTCTACGACCTTCGGCGCTTTCGGAGTATATCGGCCAAACCAAGGTGAAGGACAATCTTTGTCTTTTCATCGAGGCGGCACGCCAGCGCGGTGATGCTCTTGATCACGTTTTGCTTGCGGGACCTCCAGGTCTCGGAAAAACGACGTTGGCTCATATTATCGCGCAAGAGATGGGAACGCAGCTTCACACGGTCAGCGGCCCTAATGTCGAAAGAAAAGGGGATCTCGCCGCTGTTTTGACGAATCTCCAGCCGCACGATGTTTTGTTCATCGACGAGATTCATCGTCTTCAAAAAACGATCGAAGAAGTTCTGTATGGCGCGATGGAAGATTTCAGGCTTGATTTGATCATTGGTCAGGGGCCCGCTGCGCGAACCATCAAGATTGATTTGCCTAAATTTACGCTGGTCGGGGCAACCACGCGCACCGGGTTGTTATCGACACCCTTAAGGGATCGTTTCGGAATTCCACTGCGGCTTGATTTTTATCCCGTTGAAGAATTGGAACAAATCGTAAGGCGCTCCTCTGAAGTTTTGGGTGTCCCGATGGATTCAAGCGGTGCAAACGAGATCGCGCGCAGGTCGCGTGGGACGCCTCGGATCGCGAATCGTCTTTTGAGAAGGGTGCGAGATTTCGCGCAGGTCTCAGGGGGAGTTGGCGCAGGAATCAGTCGTGAGCAAGCGCGTGAGGCACTCGTGCTCCTTGAAGTCGATCAACGGGGTCTTGACATGATGGATCGTAAACTTCTGCGATCCTTGATAGAGAAATTCGATGGTGGCCCTGTCGGGGTTGAGACCTTGTGTGCGGCTTTAGGTGAAGAGCGCGACACCCTTGAGGACGTCTATGAGCCGTACCTGATTCAGGAGGGCTTTTTACAGCGAACTCCTCGGGGGCGGGTTGCCACTCGCTTAGCTTACGAGCACTTAGGCCTGCCTTGGGATCAGTCTCGCGAACAGGGCCGTGAGCAAGCTCACGAGCTGCTCACACAGCTCGAGTGTCTCAAAAATCCCACAGATACCCTTCAAGCCCTTGTGTGATAAAGAACACAGCGAGCTCTTTAG
>CAIRTR010000274.1 GCA_903881565.1 Oligoflexia bacterium
GACCTGTGGTTGCGGTGACCGAAGCAGTGCCAGAGGCATATACTGATGAAAGAGTGGTTGAAAGTGACTGACCCACGAGTCCACCAATATGGACGCTACCTGAGACACTCATTTGGGAATAGGAGTTTTGGATCGTCGCACTCTGCGATAGTCCGCAAAGTCCACCAGCGTAACCTGTGTTTGCACTGACTTGTCCGGTCGAATACGAATTCGTAATGCTCCCTCCACCCGCTACTAAGAGCCCCACAAGTCCGCCAGCTCTTGAAGCAATACTTGCAGTAACGGTCCCAGCAAAATGTGATGAACTTAGGGTCCCTAAAGCTGAAGTCTCTCCAATGAGACCTCCGATAGAATCACTGGTGCCAATTACCGTTCCTTCGAAACTTGAGTTGCTGAGATTTACCGCTGCAGTTGCAAAGCCTACAAGACCGCCAACTTTTCCTCCGCCACTTACAGTGCCTGTGGCAGTGATGTTGGAGATGGTTCCCGCGCCTATTCTAGTTGCGAGTGCGCCTAGTTCTGAGTTATTTTTTATCCCAACTCGGGCGAGAGCTAGGTTGTGAAGTGTGGGGGTTGTGAGTGTTCCGAAAAGTCCTCCATTGCCAATTAGGTTTGAAATCGTTTTACTGTTTCCGTCAAAATCAGCACCTTGAAATCCAAGCGAGGTCCAGCTTAGGCAACTTAAATCCAGGTCATTTTGAAGTTTAAAATATTTTCCGGCTATTGCACCTCCATCCGAACTTATTTTAAGAAGTTGAGGCACCGTCGCGATCAGGTAGGGCGTTCCTGATGAGCCATCCCCACCCGCATAGGAGCCTGCTACCGATGGGAGTGCGCTCAGTGATGAGCAGTAAGTGACTGTAAATGACTTGGAAGTGGTGAGGTTGTTTTTTGTTGCGCTGATGATAAGCGTTGAAGTTTGTGTGGGGGGCAATCCATACACAAAACTCCAGGTCCCGTCAGTGCAAGTTGTTTGGCTATTTGTAAAATAGTTGTTCGAATCGATTGTCACGTTACTTGATAAGGCACTGCCTGTTTCGCAGGTCCCCGTGATCGAACTGGGGGCGGAGACGCCCGAGCCATAAGAGTATTCGGATGTTGAGATAATAAGAGTAGGAGCAGTGCTGGTAGTAACGGTGATGGTTTGGCTAGAGAGTGTGTTTCCGGATTCGTCTTTTGCGTAAATAGTATAACTGTTGGAGGCCGCAGCTGTGGGTGTTCCCGTAATCGAAGCTGAAGCATCTCCGGTAGATGCGAGGCCGAGTCCGTTTGGCAGAGGAGTTGAGCTATCGACTGAAAAGCTCGCTTTTCCGCCAAAATTTGTCACTGAAAATGTAATAGGGGTAATTGAAGTACCGATCGCTGCAGTAAGTGAGGAGGACGAGGCGCTCAACACGGGAGCGGCAATCGTCAACGTAAAGCCCTCGGACTTTACAGTTTCTCCACCTGCTGTCGTCAAAACAACGTAAAATGTATTTTGGCTTGTGAGCGATGCTTGAGGTGTTCCAGTAATCGCGCACGTTGCGGTGTCAAGGCTCAGTCCTTGTGGTAATGTCGCGCTATCGCTTGAGAGTGCGCAACTTGCAAAAGTTCCCGTTGCAATTGGAGTGTATGAAAACGCCGTTCCCCAAGTTCCAGTTTGTGTTGCGATGGTGATGGAGACCCCTGCAGTTGCGGCAAAAGTGCTTGCATTGCCCGCGATGTCAGTATGTGGATTAATAAGGGTAGGCCCAAAACAGCCCGCACCTGAAAATCCAGTCAGTAACGATATGGCGACAACATACGTGCAACGCATTCCCCGTTTCCTTTCCTTTATTGTAGCAGAGTAAAAAGGGTAAACAATGTGTCATCGGGGACTGATTAGGCCTTTAGCTCAGGTAGAGTTTTAGGCTCACCGTGTAAGCACGCGTAAAGTAGTCGGTCAAAGGCTTGGTGGGGCCAATAGCGCCTATTGAAGCGATAGGCGAATTCTGCAAGGTAGGAGCGCCGATATTTTGGAAAAACTCCGTGGTGGGTTGATATCAAAAACCGCTTTAGATTTGACGTCAAGGTGTTTAGCCATTTGAGATGCTCAACGGTTTGTTCAGGAAATTGGTTGTAAGAAGATTGACTGAGTCCGTATCCTTTGCCTCGCACGGCAACGTAGGTTACGGCGCCATCTGACTTGATGAGACTGCCAGGCTCGACTCCAAGTTCGATTGCGGGGATGACATATTGCTGAGTGATGTCTTCCAGCTCTTCGAGTTTTACAAAACGCGGTTGTCCCTCGGTGGATTCGGAAACCATCATCAAGAAGGGCGTTTTGTTGGTGCCAAATTTCTTTCTATTTTCAACAGATTGCTTACCCCCTATGAATATTTCGTCCGTTTCGACCGTGCCGGTCAACGTATACAACTCCTCTCTCTCAATCATCGCATGTCTGATCTTGTGCCCCATCATCCACGCAGCACGGTAAGATTTGATCCCAAGTTGTTTCTGGAGATACAACATGGGAACTCCTTTTTTTGAGGTAGCCATTAGAAACACAGCCCAGAACCACTTCCGCAAAGGGATGCGGCTCTTGTGGAAAATGGTGCCAGAGGTCGCTGAGATTTGCTTGCCGCAGACTCTGCATTCGAACACCTTGCGAGTTCGAATCGGATCGAGTTTGGTGCCTTCGCACTCCGAGCACTTCATGCCCTCATTCCAACGCATGGCGACCAGGTAATCCCAACATGCCTTTTCTGTTGGAAATCGTTCCTGAAAGTCGAGTAATCCCATCTCCGAATAAGGTTTTCTAGGTTTATCGTTTGACTCCATAAACTTAGCCTAACATAACCTGAGCTAAAGGCCTAATCAGTCATCGGGGACACATTGCGGTTTCGCATTGACTCAATAAGGACGACCTTATGAGCGGTGTTGGGGATTGTAAGGCATTGCTTCAAGGAAGTTACAGGTGATCGAATCGTTACCGATACCCATTATCATGGGAAAATTGTCGCGGCCTATCCGGATAGCACTGTGGATGTTGCGTTTGATTACGGCGATACAGAGAACTGGAATACCTATCGAATTCATAAAATTCCAAAATGCGCTGGCGGCGAATCCTGCGACGAAGCACAGCGGGACTAAAACCCCAATCCAAAACTCAATGAAAACGTGGTCATATTGACTTGTAGGGTATCGAAGTTCTCTCGCAAGTTAGAGGCATCACTTGACCGGCGGCTTGTACTTACAAAACGCCATGTGCTTCAAGAGGTCCTCAGGGCTGGCGCTATAGAATGTTTTCCCAAATAGGACGTCCCAATTTGTGGGGATCGTTGGGTTTATATATACAGAAGGATCGCTGATGGCCTGAACTGGGGCAAAAAGGTTCCCCTTAAAGTTGGGGAATTCTGCCAGCTCCTCTGGAAGATAAGCAGTCTGACAGTTCGCCTCGTAGTATCCGTTCTCCAACAAGAAGAGCCGTTGCTGTGTTGTGGCGCTGTAGAATTTATTGTTCTCAATTGTCACCCCAGAATTGACAAACACTTTTTTCAGATCTGCGAGCGATCCAAGATGTGTGAGATCAACAAAGGAGATCAAGGCAGTTCCATAGGGGTTGTCCGTAGAGTACATTCCTCTAAATCCAACGATAGTGTTATCCTTCACAGTGATATTGGATCCTTTGGAAAGTGCGTCGTCTACAGTGTTGATAGCCTTAGGTTGTGGGCCCCAGCCAAGATCTATTGCTCCGATCCCCTTGCCTGTTTCGTTGTAAAACAGATTCTTTTCAATGGATAGGTTCGAC
>CAIRTR010000275.1 GCA_903881565.1 Oligoflexia bacterium
TCGTTGGTGAGTGCCGTAAGGTAGCGCGACCCGAGGTCTCCCGGCTTGTAGCGGGGTAGGGCGTATGCATGGAACTTCTCAAAGAGCGAAGTTAGGTAGCTACCCTAGGGTATGGTGAGGGCATAACTTCGCGATCTGAGAAGTTCTTGAGCGAGATGGCGCCTGACCAAAAAACTTCGGGCGCTGAATGAAAAGGTCAAGCGCACGCCTTTTCGATTTAAAGAGGAACTGAGTGCTGCGAAAATCAGACAGCTCAATCGCAAAAGAAGAATGTAATAAGGCCACCGCCATAAAAGCTTCTCTTAGCGTCTTGGCTCCTTTGAACTGATCCGGAAACAAAACCGTTCGACTTCAAACAAGTCACTTCTCTGCTTCGCCCCGTAAAGAGCTACCGAAGAGCAAAAAGCCCTAACCACTCGCAAGCAAAAGACAAATTCAGCCTCCACAACGGGGAATTACCTAAAGTAAGCATCTTGATGTTTGGCCCGGAACCGGCACCGCCAACAACCCAAAACCAAGCAAGAAGGTGTGAAATCGTTATGAAAACAACGCAACAACGTCCAGTTGACGTATACGTATTTTTTACGTACAATAGGGGAACGAAATCATGATCACGTCTCAATACGTGGTCGAGTATACGAAGTTCGCTGCGAAACAAGCCAGCAAACTTCCTAAAGAAATTAAAGAGGCACTCGTATTTTGGAAAGAATCCGTGGAAAGATTGGGGTTGCCAGAAGTTAGGAAAGCGAAAGGATACCACGACGAACCTCTCAAAGGGAACAGGCGTGGTCAAAGATCTATAAAATTGAACCGCTCTTACAGAGTGATTTATGAAGAACATTCAGCTGGGGAATTAGTAATCGTTGGAGTGCAAGAGGTAAACAAGCATGACTATTGATCGAAAATTCAAAGCGAAACTTGATGAAGAAGTGGGTCCCCTTTCTTTCGCCCTGTTTATGCGAGTCGCAAGAACGACACTTGGAATAACCCAGGAACAGCTTGGAAAAAAATTAAATATCAGTCGGGCGAGCGTTTGCGACATAGAAAAAGGTCGGCATTTGGTCAGCACTGAATTGGCACTAAAAGTTGCCCGGAAAGCCGGACTTCCCGAAAAAATGGCACTTCAATCTTGCCTTCAAGATCAAGTCAGGAAGACAGGCTTCGAAGCAAAGGTGCTGGTTTCGTAAACACCGTTAATAAGCGACCCTAGTCGCCCACTTACTTTCTCCAAACCTTTACCGCCTCCGGCATCGCCTTAAATACCGCGCCACACGTTGCTTTGGGCTCCGGTTGATCACCATCAATCTCAAACAAGGGAAACGACAGATCTCCTCCACCCGTCCGCATGATCTCAAGCGAAGAACCCTTGATGTGATGAATCCCGGGTATACCCTTCAAAACTCCTTGCGCCAGCATTGGCAAACTCCGGGCAATGGCAAAGGCAGAGAGCGGCTCCACCAACACAAGATTCAGAAGGCCGTCATCAATGACCGCTTTCGAATCCCAGCAAACGCCTCCGCCATGATAGCGGCCGTTGAGCACAAATCCAGCGAGCACTTTGCCCTCGAAAAAATCATTTCCATCGACTCGAACTTTCATGGGGAGCGAAGAGTATTCTTTGATGCCCATCAACGTCTGAATGGCATAAGCCAAACCCGTTTGATTCAACATCCGATCCCACTCACTGCGCGCGCGATGCACGCGATCCACCACGAGCCCGCCGTAGGCGAAGCTCACGACATTAGCAAAGTATCGCGAGCCCAGGACTGTAGCATCAGCGCCCCTAAATTCCATTTCAGCCACATCAGTCGGCTTCTCTTTCCCTTTTCGAACCAGCGAAATCGCCGCCTGCCATCCCGCCTCGCTCCCAAAAAAACGCTCACCCACCAAAGTCTTTAAGAAATCATCCCCTCGCCCTGCGGGAAATACCATTAAACAGGCTTCAGGGTTAACAGGTTTATGATCTTCAAAGAAACCCTGCAACGCCTCAGAGATCGTCCCGTCTCCTCCGACGACCACGACTCGGGTGGTTCCAGTTTTCAGCGCCTCGCGCACAATCCCTTCACCGTGGTCTTCGGGGCTCGTCATTTTAACGTCAATTGAAACGCCATGAAACTTGGAGCCCAGGAGCGCCAGCACGATGCCTTTTTGTTTTTCCCAACGGGACTGCATTTCGCCGTGACGAGCCATCGGATTTACTAAGATTAATATTTTTTCCATTTTCAGTTCTCCCCCCAATATACAACCGGAACATCCCCACCTAAACTTTGTTTAAAATGCTCAGTACATCGACGGCTCATGCATAACACGCCATCGACCCGATGCTGATCACGCTCCCAAAAATCTCTGGCCATAACACGAGCCTGCTCCGAAAAGAGAAGCCGAAAAGCGCCCTCCCCTCCGCAGTCAATGCAATCTCGCCCGTGTTCAAAGGGCAGCACAAGTTGCACCCCCGCCTGTTTTGCGCGCTCTACCCAACCCGCCACCTCTTCAAAACGCGACAGGCGTCGTGAGAGCCATACGGATTCATGAACAAGCCAGCGCTTGCCTGCGCACTTCTTAATCAAATCGTCAAAGGCTGCTTGCCGCAAGATCGAGTCCGCACGAAGCTCAGCCTGTACTCCAGATCGTTTTAAGAAGAACAGCTCTCGCGGCTCTTCAACCTTTTGCGAAGCGCCCCCCCCAAATTCCTTGCGCTTTTGCGCAGCTCGGTCGAGCTGTCCCAACTCATCAAACAGATCCCCTACGCGATCAAGCTTTTCAATTTGAGGTAAAACTCTCTCAACTTCTGACCAGGCATATTGCGCGCGCGCTTCAAAGAGGCGATCCGCGACCGGCATTTCATATTTGCAGTACTCGGTGCATCGTCCACAGCCCGTGCAATCAAAGAGCGGCCAAGGCTCGGCGCCGGAAAACCCGCGGCCCGGCCAGCGCTTTTCTTTGTAAAGCAACGCCATCTTATTAGACGGCGTCACCGCATCGTTTCCGCTCGCCACCGCCGTGGGGCACGCAAAACGGCAGAGCTCCGGACAATACACGCACGCGATGTCCGGATGCACCTCTCCCTTGGGAAACTGGAGAATCGTCCGATTCAGAAGTTGCTTAGAGGCCCATTTTAGAGGGGTTGAAACGATTTTCGGGATCAAGGGCACGCTTCACTTTCTCAAAGACTTGAATCCAGGCTCCCATTTCGCGGCGAAGCCAGAGGTTTTTTAAAGTTCCTACTCCATGATGATGACTTAAGGTCGCGCCCGAGGCGAGCGCGGATTTCAAAAGGTTCTCCCAAATCACGTCATAGCGATCCACGGCACTTTCGAACGGGCCCGCATGACTCACCAGCGTGAAGTAAATATTCGCGCCCGTGTGATAAAAATGGCTAAAATGGGCCAGGAGAATCCCCATTCCCACCGAGGTGGCCTTCACATTTTTATAAAGCTCCTCGATCAAATCCCAGGTCGCTGCCACTTCAAACGTATCCAAAATCATCCGATTGTGGCTTAAAATAAGCTGCTGCTTATAAGAAACATCATAACGATGCGCCCACCAATGCTCACCGAGCGCCGGGCCAAAGTCCTTTACTTCAAGCTTGCCCGCAATCTCACGCACTTCTTCTGCCTCGGCTTCCACGATCCGACGAGTGCCCTCAAAAACGGCCACAATTGCGACATTACCCGAAAAGTCGCACGCCTTTTTCGCTTCCGACGACAAAGTCAGAGAGGTTTCAGAAGGATCCAAGATTCTCAAAACGGCCGGACGAGTCCCCCGTTGCATGAGCGCTCGCGTGAATTCCAAGGCCTGCGGCACACTCGCTGCGGCAAAGCCCATGAACACGCGCGCTTCGGGCAGCGGCTGAATTTGCAGACATGCGGCCGTAAAAAAGCCAAGCGTTCCCTCGGAACCCATCAAAAGTTGCGTCCAATCAGGCCCCATCGCACTTCGAGGTGCTCGTCCCGTTTCAGCTATCGTGCCGTTGGGAAGTACAAATTCCACTGCCAGCACCATGTCTTCGATTTTGCCATATTTGGTGGACAGCTGTCCCGCCGAGCGCGTCGCAAGATAACCCCCCAAAGAACTACAATAAATAGACGAAGGAAAATGCCCGAGCGTAAACCCCTCTTGATTCAGGGCGCGCTCCAGATTCTCACCGATCCAGCCGGCTTCAGCCCAAACGGTCATGGATTTTCGATCCAGAGATCGAATTTTGCGCATTTTCTTAAGATCCACAACCACGCGCTTGCGATGCTTCTGCCCCACGGGCTCGCCTTCGCGCTGAGAGTCAGGAGTCGGAATCGTCGCCCCCAACACCCCAGAACCCGCACCATAAGGGTACAGTTCTGCGTCATTTTCAGGATCGCGAGCCCAGGCAATGACCTGGGCGACCTCTTGAGCCGTTTCAGGCCAAAACACCTGATCCACAGTGGGATTTGCCAAGGGACCGTTCTCACGAAGCTCAAGCAGCTTTCGCGGCCATAGGTCCTGAGAGTAGGCATGAAGGACCAACGGGTCTTTTGAAGTCTGAACTGTAACACTTGGCATCAGGTGGAATCTCCGCTAGAAAGGGCTTTGTGAAAAAGTACCGATTTTTTGACAACGCCTCAACCACAAAATGCTGTGAAGCTGCGATTGAACTCAACCGCCGCTTTTCCGAAGACGATTACGCCAACTCCTCCTCCTCGCATGCGATGGGTCAGCTCGCCGCCAGGGCGATTCGGGAGGCGCGCGTGTTTTTTGCGGAGACCTTCAGGGTCGATCCAACGCAGGTGCTCTTTACCGGGAGTGGCACTGAATCTGACAACCTCGCCATCCAGGGCGTTGCACTCTCGCAACTCACGCGTCAGGGCGGGAGTTTTTCTCGAACGGGCCGGCCTCGCATGCTTTGCACCGCTACCGAGCACCCGGCCGTTAAAAAATCCGTGGAGTCGCTGATCTCTTTGGGATTTGAACCGGAATTAATTCCGGTGGATTCTGCTGGAAACATTTTGCGCGAACGGCTTCTCGGGCTTCTCGACCCCGCGCCACTTTTGGTCAGCATTCAACGCGTGAACAATATTACCGGCACGATTCATCCGGTCGAAGAACTCGCAAGCCTCATCAAAGCAAAAGCCCCCGACACCCTGATTCACACCGATGCGGTTCAAGCGTTTGGAAAGGTCTCGCTGCCCACGGCGCCGTCCAAGGTCGACTTCGTTTCTTTATCGGCCCACAAAATTGAAGGCCCCAAAGGCGTGGGCGCGCTGATCGTCATGAATCGCGAATTACTTCGTTACGCCATTCGCCCCCTGATCTGGGGTGGTAATCACGAGGGCGGGTTTCGGGCAGGAACGCAAAATCCAGGTCTCATTGCGGGTTTTCATGCAGCTGCGAAACTGGCTTTGGAAAACCAAAAAGCACGGATGGAAAAAATCGCAGGCCTCAATACTAAATTGCGAGAGATTTTGGCAGCTCCCTTGGGCTCTAAGATTGTCATCAACTCCCCTGCAGATGCTGCGCCTCACATTCTGAGTTTCAGCGTTCCTGGCCTCGCTTCAGCGGGCTTAGCACGCTGCCTCGAAGATCGAGACTTCATCGTCTCAACGGGCTCTGCGTGTGGCTCGGAACACGCCAACGAACCTGATCCTGTGCTTTCGGCCATGGGACTCTCCGACACACTTGCTACTTCTGCTTTACGCGTGAGCTTTTCGCACTTAAACGAAGAGCAGGAACTTGTCGAATTTGCGCAAGCGCTCAAAGAATCTATTGAGCATACCGCAAAGCTCATGGGGTCAAATAGAAGATGAATACTGCACTGCTCATGATCCGTTATCACGAAATCGCGCTCAAAGGCGGCAAGCGCCCGGTCTTTGAAAAACAACTCGCCCGCAACATCGACAAAATGCTGAAGCGCACTTTTGGAAGTGACGCCCCCATTAAAGTCCTACGACAAACGGGACGAATCCTCGTTGAAGCGCCTTGGGATGACGAAAATCAGGCCAAAGCCCAACAAACGCTCGAAAAAGTTTTCGGAATCTCAAGCTTCAGTCCGATGCGAAAAGTGGACACCCACATTGAAACCATCAAGACCGCCGCTCTTGAAGAGTTTCAAAAAGCGATTGCAGCCCATGGCATGCCCAAGACTTTTCGGGTGCAAACGCGTCGCAGTGACAAAGTTTTCCCCGAAAGCTCCACCGATCTGGATCGCATCTTTGGATCCCACCTTCATGCGGCTTTCCCCGATCTCCAAGTGGAGCTCAAGAAACCGGAACTCAGATTAGGCATCGAGATCCGGCGCAATCAATCGTACATCTGGTCGCAAAAGTTTCCCGGACCCGGCGGGCTCCCTGTAGGTTCCAATGGCAAACTTCTGGCACTCATGTCCGGCGGAATTGATTCTCCGATTGCCGTCCTTCAAATCTTGAAGCGCGGCTCGCCCGTGCGATTTATTCACTTTGATGGCGCGCCCTTTGTGGGCCCCGAAAGCCGTGAAAAGGCCGAAGACCTTGTACGCTTGGTGAATCAGTACCAACCCGCGCCAGAACGCATGCACACCATTGCGTTTGGAAAAATTCAGGAAAAAATCGCGCTCGTGACCGACGCTAAAATGCGTACTGTTTTGTATCGCCGCATGATGATGCGGATTTCCTGCCGCATCGCCAGGCGAATTAAAGCTCTGGCGCTGGTGACCGGCGAAGCCCTGGGCCAGGTCGCAAGTCAAACGCTTGAAAACCTCGTAACCATTGATCGCGTTTCGGATCTGCCGATTTTGCGCCCGCTGATTGCCTATGACAAATCCGAGATCATTGCACTGGCCCACCATTTTAAGACGTTTGACACTTCGGTGCGCGAAGCGGCCGATTGCTGCACGCTTTTTGGGGATCGGCATCCCACGATATATTCGACGCCTGCGGAGGCCGAGGAGCAGGAAAAGAACTTCGATGTCGAAGCCCTCGTAAACGAGGCGTGTGAGAAGATTGAGAGCTGGACGTTTCAGGACTCTCGGCACAATTCCTGAAGTTGTCCCAAGCATGAGTATCCGCTCCGCGCCTTGGCGCAAATCCAACGACCCGGCCTCAAAAATGACTGCTCTCTCCGAGATCTACGAGGAGGTTTCAATTGAAACAGACGGCGTTCGCCTGCCAGGAACGCTCACGATTCCGTCTCAAGCGACCGGCGTCGTGGTTTTTGCCCATGGCAGCGGCAGCAGTCGATTCAGCCCTCGCAACAATCAAGTGGCCCAGATTTTTCATTCGCAGGGTGTTGGAACCCTGCTTTTTGATCTCCTCACTGAGCGCGAAGCGAGAGATCGAAGAAACGTTTTTGACATTGAACTTCTAGCTGCACGACTCGTGGCTGCGACCGACTGGCTCATCGAACATCTGGCCTTTTTAGGCAGACCCATCCCACTCGCCTATTTTGGTGCGAGCACCGGGGCGGCAGCCACGCTCATTGCAGCTGCGCGCACCACGCACCCCATCGCGAGCGTCGTCTCGCGCGGCGGACGCGTCGATTTAGCACAAGCCACCTTTAATGCCGTCCGATGCCCCTGCCTGCTCATCGTCGGAAGCGAAGATACCGAGGTCCTCAAACTCAATCAACTTGCGGCACCCTTTCTACCCTTAGAAACCGAGATCAAAGTGATTCAAGGCGCGACCCATCTTTTTGAAGAATCGGGGGCTCTGGAAAAAGTCGCAAACTTTTCAACCGAGTGGTTTACGAGATACTTTTCCCAACCCCCTAGTGGTCTGCTTCGAGGGGCCTTGGAGCGTTAAATCCCTGCTACTTGCGACTTTCGCCAAACTCTAACTTCACTAGAAGTCCGATGGAGAATAAAAAGAAGATCCCGCTGAAAGCCTGAATATTCGACGTCTTTGCGCCAAAAAAGAGGATCGGCACAAACACGCCGGCCAAGGGATAGAGCAGTTCAATAAACGTGACCAGACTCGCGGGGAGTTTTCGAAGGCCGTAATAATAAACGGTCATCCCACCCACTCCCGCAACCGATCCGAGATAAAGTGAAGAGAGCCAAACGTCTCGCGACGCCAAGGTGTTCCAGGGGATTTTTTCGCCACTGACTAAAAACCACACAGCCATGAACGTGCTGGCCATCAGCCAGCGCCCAAAAACCGCCACTTCGGGGCGATGTTTAAAAAGCAGTGCCTTACCTGCCACCGTAGAAAAGGCCCACAACACGACGGCCAGGCCTCCGGTTAAAATTCCGGCTGTTGAAAATCCTGATTCTTCTTCGGAAAACAGCCCGGGGAATCCAATCAAGAACGCATTCATCACCGCCCAAAGCGCGATGAGAACAAAGCTTGAGGAGTGTTTCTCTTTCAAAAATAAGCGCGCAAGCACCAAAACAAAAAGCGGTTGAACCATTTGAAAAACGGTCGCTCGATCGGGCCCGATTGCCTGCATGCTGTAGGTAAACGCAAGCCCGCCCAGTGCCGAGCCGCCAATTCCTGCAACGGCCAAGAGGCCTAATTCACGGGCTTGAAAGAGTTTTGGAATTTCCGCGCGGCGCTTAAGCAACACAAAAGGGGTGATCAGCACCAGCCCCACCAAGTGCTCCATGAGCACGACGAGCTTGAAATTCAACTCCACGGTTGAAGGATAGCGAACCAGCGTATCGGTCGCCCAAAGCAAGGCGGCAGCCGCGATCAAGAACGCAGCGAGAAGACTTTTATTTTTAGAAGGCACTACATCACGCTGCAGCTGAGGGCCTGAATCGGATTATGTTTTCGCGAGACTGTAAGCTTCATCATCCCGCTTTTGATGTCGGACACAAGCGCAGGCTCACCGTCCTTCAAACTCATTTTCAAGTAGAACATCGTTCCACCTGAGCGAGCGGCGGCGCCCAGCAACAGGCAATCATCAAGTTGCTCCATCAAACGCAAAGTTTCGGGATCAAATTTCGAAAGCTCATTGGTGTCCGTGACACTGATGGATAAGAAAACCATGTTCTCCTGAGGATCGGAACTGATTCCGCCGTTTCCGACAAACTTCTCGCCTGCAGAATACATCGGAGTCCCGTGTCCATTGAACGTATAGGCCTCAACACCGTTCTGATAATCGCGACCAAAAATAATGTCGCCCGAAGTGAGATAAGGGATATTGACGGAATCAATCTTCTCGAGCTTTGCCCGTTTCTTACCCATCGCAAAAGAGGCGGTTGCGAAGACACAAACCAGGACCAACAAAACGGAAACGCGCAAGCTTGTAGCCAAAACCTTCATTTCATACTCCTTGGGTAATTAATTACCAAAACTTGACGCGTTGCTAGCATGTTAGGCCACGGGGCGTCAATAACGATTTTGGGATAAGCCTGATACACGCTGCAACCACGGGTAATGTTACTATTGTACCGGCTGCAAACGACATTCTAGGAATCACATATACAGATTCTATAATGGCCCGTGACGGCGTCGTTTAGGCCAAATTACGAGTGACGGATACTTTAAAAGCCGATATATTTGCTTAAGTGAGCAAACCAACCAAAAGGCCAAAAGTTCGGTTCAGTGCGGACATAGTTGCGCTCTGCAAGCAGAATCGCGCCGAACTGAAAAGGTTGAAGATCAAAAGCCTGACCTTGTTTGGTTCATTTGCCCGTGATGAAGCGAATGCAAAAAGCGATGTCGATTTCATTGTTGAGTTTACCAAACCCGTGGGCTTTTTTCATTTTTACGATGTTAAGATGAGCCTAGAGAACATCCTAGGGCGGCAGGTGGATCTAGTAATGCCGGATGCATTGCGGCCTGAGTTTCGCGATCAGATAGAACAAGAGAAGATTCGTGCCGCCTAGAAACTGGACCATTCGGATCGGCGACATACTTGAGGCAATTGCACGAATCAAAAGATACACCTCCGAAATAGACCTCGCTGAGTTTGAGCGAGATGAAAAACAGTAGACGCCGTTGTTCGTAATTTTACGATTGTTGGCGAGGCTGCCGCACGAGTTCCACTCGATATAAGAAAAAAGAACTCAGCTATCCCTTGGGACAAGATTATCGGAATGCGTAATTTTCTAGTTCATGAGTACTTCGGGATCACCCTCTCCGTTGTTTGGAATACTGCGAAAAATGATCTACCGGCACTCTCTCCGATTTTGAAGAATCTATTAGCGAAAAATAGGGTGGTCGCTACAGCCACAAAGAAAAAGCGAAAGCGCACTAAGCGCTAAATGCGCAAATCAACAAAGCGTCAAAATCTCATTTACCTGGCTACAAGATAGCTAATACAGATCCGCTGCACGGAACCGCACATTCTCTTTATTGAATTTTGCCTATCATTTTGTCCTCCAATTAATCATCACCCTTTGCACGCGGCTTGCACTTACCCCGGCAAGAGAATGGAGTTCATATGACTAAACTTAATGCCGCATTTCACTTTTCAAAGCGCCTCATTATTTTCAGTTTCATATTTGCCGGAATATTCCAAATGGTGGAACAACGCACTTTGGCTGCAGGCTCATGCCCAACACTCCCGACCCAAATGATCGCCAAGACCGAGAATCCAACTCCAGGAGGCCAGTCTTCGACTTACCTCTCGATTCCCGTCATCGCGACCGAAGAGACCCCCTAACTTATGTCCTTATTAGAAGGACACAGTATGATCTCCTCCGAAACCCTCAAAGAAATCATTCTCTCAAATGCTGAATACATCCACACAATCGAGAGAATTCAAGGCCGCTCCAACCTCACCCTGCCCGACGAGAAGACTCGAAAAGTGGTGGTCTTCTACGGGGTGAGGCGAAGCGGAAAAACTCGTATCGGGCTCGTCTTCGAAAATGACCCCAAAAGAGCTCCACACCTCCTTAAGGGGCAGAGCCTGGGGCGTAGAAGTCTTGCCCTTTTCATTTCCAGAATACTTATCCACCCAAGGCGTCAGGATTGAAAAACGAGGCGCACTCGTTTCCAAAATAAAACATGAACTAAAAAACCATCTTCTATCCTACTTGAAGTGGGGCTGATCATCACTCTTAATGAGGAACTTCAAAAAGAAGTCGATGGGGTAAAAGTCGAGGTCATCCCTGCATGGAAATGGCTACTAAAAACGACCTTGAAGTAACCCCTCACTGCATCGCCTTCTGAATCAACTCCATCGTATAAGCGCTCTTCCAATCTTCAGCCCCTGACCACTTTTTCACGATATGAAGTTCGCGATCGAGCAAATAAGTTTCCGGAAACTGATTCGTTCCAAATTTGCGCGAGACATCACTCGTCATGTCGATCACAGAAACGAGACCTTCGGGAACGGACGACTCGGGAAGTAACTTGTGGGCCAGCGCCCATTCTTCGTCAACGGAGATGGCGAGAAATTTCACAGGCTTTCCTTTAAAAGTACTCACAAGCGTCAGCCACTTCGGCAACTCTGCCTGACAAGGTGGACACCAGCTCGCCCAAAAATGAACGACCGTCGCGGTGCCTTTGAAGTCTTGCAAGTGAACGACTTTGCCCTTGAAGTCCTTCAATTCAAAATCTGGAGCAAGTGATACGCGACTAACCGCGACTTGTTCCTTGAGGCTATATCCCCCGGTGGGAGGCGGCGCACTGGGCGTTCCAAACGGAACGCAACCTCCCAAAACGGCCAAAATCGCACAAAAACCTGAAAACCGCCTAAATTGACTCTCAATCATTTCAGTATCTTACCTATTACAACCGAAAAACTTGATCAAGTCTTTTACGAGAGTTGCATGTTTATCCCATTTTCTGAAATAATAGATACATGGGCCACGCCCTTGTGCTGAACGCCTCCTATGAGCCGCTTCACATAGTCACCTGGCAACGGGCGATTCAGCTTTTATTTCAGGGTAAGGTAGAAGTCATAGAAGAGTATGACCGGGAAATCCGTACCGTTCGCCTGAGCATAAAAATGCCGGCGGTCTTAAGACTTTTGACCTATATTCCGGCCACGAAAAGGAAACACATCATTCGCTTTTCGCGCGCCAATATCTTTGCGCGCGACAAACACATTTGCCAATATTGCGGTTCTCAGCCCAGCAAAAGCCAGCTGACGCTGGATCATGTGACTCCAATCGTTCAGGGCGGGCGCAAATGCTGGGAAAATATCGTCACCGCTTGCAAGCCTTGTAACCAGAAAAAGGGTGGCAAAACTCCTGCCCAAGCCGGAATGCACTTACGCGGCAAGCCTGGGCGACCCAATTGGCTACCCACAAGTATCCTTCAAGTCGAAATCAAGCAGAGTCCCGAACGTTGGCAGATCTATTTTAGGACTGACCTTGACCCAGATTCAAGTTCGTCTTAGCCTTCTAATACCATGGCCAAGCAAACCCCCTACCTCGATGAGCTCCTCGCAAAATTTGGAGACCTCGTATTTGACCTCTGCGATGGCATGCTCGGTAATTCGGCAGCCGCCCAAAAGACTTTTAGAGAAATTTTCAAATCGCTCCGAAACAAAAAAAACAAAAACCACTTCGTAAAATATGAGCGCGCCTGGGTTCTGCAAATCGCCTGGCAGGAACTGGAAAAACAAACCCAGAAACATGCGAAGCTGCTTTCGCCTTCTGAGCAGATTGAACTCGACTCCAAAGAGGAGGGCGAGGCTCGGATGAAGCATTTCGGACATTATTTCAATCGCCTCTCGCGCTCGGATCAGTTTCTTTTATTGTTACACGAAAAGCACAAGCTTCCCTATTCTGAAATTGCCGCAGTCCTTCACTCTCCCGAAGACTCCATCAAGATTCAACGACAACACGCGCTCCGTACGCTGGAAGAATGGCTTTGGGTCATTCCTAAAGGAATCTAAATGATCGATTGTTTTGAATGGCAAAATAAATCCTCAAACACCCTCGATGGACTTCTGGAGCCTGAGGATCTGGCAAAATCAGAAGAACATCTGAAAAACTGCGAAGCGTGTGAAGCACGGCTCAAACACTACCAGAGTCTCGTCCAGGCCATCGCAAAACAACCGAAAGTCGCGCTGCCCGACGCGCTGAGAAAAGCCCCCTTTGCGAGCACGCTTCCCAGTATCGACCTCAGCGGAACCGGCAAGAACCGCTGGGAAAGATTGCCTTGGTATCTGCGCTCACTCATTGAAGGGGTCGGAACCATCGTCCTCGTGCTGATTGGAATTTCTGCCGGCCCGAAACTTCGCGCCCTTTATGAGCGCCAGACGGAGAGTCACTTAAGCGAATACAACGAACCCGTGTCCGCACTCACCACCACCGAAACCAAAGAAGCAGAAGAAAGTCTCCCGGAGACGACCTTGCAAAGGGGCAAGCTAGTCCAAAAAGTCGAAAAAGACGGGATTGATGCGACCTCCGAAGCCCCAGGAGCCGGAGATGAGAATGAATACGAGGGCGACAGCGAAGGCGCCTCCGTTGAAGCCGCGGGCAACCAAGAAGACAGCGGTTCGGATATTCGAGTGGGAAACTCCGAAATCTGGCGTTTCAGCCTAAAAACAGACAATCCACGCGAAGTGCGAGAAAAAGTCGTGAAAATATTGAGCGACTTAAAAGTCCCCAAAACGACGCTGGGTTTTGGAGGCGTTGAAGCTCCTGGCGGAATCCAATTCGACTTGCTCGTTCCCCAAACCGTGATCCCAAATCTAAAAAATCAGCTTCAAAAACTCGCTCCCACCGCCCCAAAAGAGTTGGCAAAATCAAATTTAGGCGAAACCTTTACCTGGTATAAAAATAAATCCAAAAAAACACTGCCCGCACGAAGCTCCCGCATTGTGATTTGGCTGTCCCAGTTTTAGGGCTTTTCCAGGTCCTTGATCGCGTCTTCAATCCCATCAGGCGCAAAGACAAACGAATCCGAAGTGCCAGGTTTGCTGATCCGGGTCTCTCCCGGCTTCCATCCCTTGATTTGCTCTTTGCCGGTCGCAGGCGCCCGGGCGGCCGGTTGCGTGGCAGTAGGCGTGGGTGCGGCGGCCCCAAGTGTCCCACCCGCCATGCCCTGAGTGGGGTTCGTAATTTTAGGTTTGTCGCTATTCATCTTATCAATAATATAATTGCGGGTTTCAAAAAAAATATCTCTCTGCTCTGGGGTGATTGCCTCGCTCAACTTCGCAGGCATATTCGAGGGCAACAGCGGAGACATTTTTTTCATCTGCTCAAACTCTTTTTGAAAAACCGCATAATCGGTAGCGTATTTTGTTTTTGCCGCCTGATATTTGGCTTCATCGATTTTGGGTTTTCCCAATGCATCTTTTTCCGGAACCGTGAACGTTCCGGCGGCTGGGTTTGAAGGGTCTCGGGGGATTTCTTTGAATTTCACAAACTCATCTTTGGAGGGTTCCCGCGGAATCGAATCCAGCCACTTGTGATAATCCTCCGTCACCGTCGAACGCGCTCGATCGTATTCTTTTTGAAGGTCATCTATTGTTGCAATGTAAGGGAGCTGTCCTTTTTTATCGGGCTCCCCCGCAGCCTTCAGCCTTTCGAAGGTGGCAGCCATTGGATCACCAACTGGTCCCTTGCCCGGGATATCCTTACGATTCGAGAGCAGGGCTGCCGCTTCACCATTCTTGTTAATTGAGTACCCCATTTTTCTCAAGCTGATGATCCCAGCAAAAAGAAACCGCTTTTTGCAGTCCTGGTAGACCTCACCGGGAAGGCAAAAATTCTTCGCAATTCTATTCAAACCATCCAAATCGCTAGCCGCCTTAGCTGCCATCAAAATGTTAGTCAAATACAGCGCCTGAACAGACGTCATCTCGGTTGCTTTGCCGTATAAGCAAGATTGTCCGCAGTCCTCAAATTTCGAATCTTGCCATGGAAACTTGTTAGCCTGGGCTTGAGCGGTGGGAGTTGGAACGCGTTTGACCCCAGTTGATCCGGCCTGGGCTCCGCTAGGAGCTCCGGCTTGGCCCTGAGGCGCTGGTTGCGGAGTTACAGGCCTGGAGAGATCGGGATCAGCGGCGAAGGAGGGAATACTCAGCGCAGCTGAGACAAGGAGCATAGGAAGAATGAAAAGACCCCGTGGCTTCGAAAAAAGGCTCATTATATTATATACTTTAAATTAGTTGATCAAAAAAGTACAGCATGTTTATTGAGGGGCCGGGTGGAAAAATAGATCATTAATTTCAATGATTTGCGGCTTTTGTGGCCTGCCGCGCCGAATTTCCGAAATCGCGAAAAAAGTGCTGGAAGGGTGCACCCCTAGAGCCCATAACTTCGCATTTTAAGAAGAAACTCGCGCAAGGGCCGCCCATCCGCAGCCCCCGACGCATCTTGGCAACCTCTTTGCACAGCCCATCACCCATGTGGAACCACTGGACCGTACGCGCGAGCACACCTCACAAACCTTTTAAACATTTCGAAGCCGCTTGCCGGATCTGGCATTCGTTAAAAGGACTCTTCCCCGAAGCCTTGGGCGCCACTCTCATGCCCAATCACTTGCACCTCCTTCTGCCTCTCAAATCAAAATCCTCCAGCCACGCTAAAGTGACTGGACTCCTTGGTTCAATAAGCAAAAAGTCGGGAATTCCAGGCCTTTGGCAACCCATTGCTCCTCCTTCACTTATTCCAGACCGACACCATCTGAGACGGCAAATCAGATACGTCGCCCTCAACCCCTGTCGAGATAAACTCTGCTCAGACCCCTTGGAATGGATGTGGTCAACCTTTCGAGACGTAGCGGGCGCAACCGCAGATCCCTGGGTCGACGCCGTGAAACTTGCGAAAGAGTTAGGGGAGCGAGAACAAGGATTCAGAGTCCGGTTTCACGCCTATGTGTCCGGAGATCCTTCAGTTGCCGTTGAAGGAACCCCGTTTCCCCGCACCTTGATCCCCAAAACATATCCCGAAGAATCTCTCGGAGAAATTCTGCACGCCGCAGCCGCCGCACTCCAACTTCCGGCAAACGAAATTCATAGCCGAAACGCTCTGCGCATTCTGTTTGTGCACCTCGCCCGCCGACAAGGATGGAAACAAATTCTGCCGCTCTCACCCTTCTGCCAAATCACGCCGCGCGCGATTCACTACATCCTGAAGAAAAAGCCTTCACCTTCAGACCTGGCGGCCGCAGCCCTCTGCCTTGGTGATGTGCGACTCACGATGGCCTACCGCGCCGAAGTTCCGAAATCGTGAAAAAAGTGCCCGAAGGGTGCACCCCTAGAGCCCATAATTTCGCCTTTTAAGAAGAAACTCGTGCAAGGGTCACCGGCTGGGGTATTCTTGAATTCATGTCACAGAACAATCGACGAACCATTCGCGGAGTGCATTTCCTGAAGCTCCAAGGAACTGAAGTTGAGCGCGCAAAATCGTACGGCGAACTCCTGAAAAACGAAATTCCCCACGGCCCCCTCTCCGCTCTCGCCAAAAAAAATGAGTGGCTCATTCGTCGCTCCCCCGGAGTCCTTCAATGGAAACCCCTCCAAGACTCCGTGGTTCAACTCTACAAAAAGGTATTTGCGCCCCTCATTGCATCTCGATTTACCAAAGAAGAATCCGACGTCGCCCAAGCCTTTGCAAATGCATGCGGAATTCCCCTCGAGGTCTGCCAGGAGAGCGCGCTCCAACCGGACACGCTCATGCTTCTTTGCCGACTTTCGCTCGTTAAACATCTCATTCCCGAGTGGTCGCTTCGAGAACTTCCCGGCTGCTCAAGCGCCGTCGTCCCACCCGCCCTCACTCAATCCGGTCGCATGCTTGTTTGCAGAAACTTGGATTATCCCCTGGTAGGCCCATGGGAATCTCAGACCACAGTTTCTTTTCACGAGCCCGAAGACAAGAGCGAAATCCCGCACGTCTCCGTCGCCTCAGCAGGCGTATTCACCTCGGGCCTGACCTCCATGAATCGCGAAGGCCTCACGCTCGCCACTCATGCTCACTTTGGCAAGAACGTTTCACTGCAGGGGCGACCCATCGTGTGCATCGGAAACGATGTGATTCGCAAAGCCCGCACCTTGGGCCAAGCCGTCGATATTTGCCGCAAAGCCAAGCGAATCGGAAACTGGTCATTTGTCGTGAGTAGTGCAAAAGAGAAGTCAGGCGTCATCATCCAAATGACCTCCGATCAAACCCGAGTTTGTGAACCCAGTGATTTTGCAGATCAGTGCCTCGTTCACTCAAACTATTTTCACGCTGAGGATTTGCAAAAATCAGAAGCGCTTCTCAGTGGTGGATCTCACGAGGATCTCCAGGATCGCGTCTGCCGAATGCGGCAAATCCTCGCGGAGCATCGCGGGCATCTCGAACCCAAACACCTGAGCGCAGCTCTGGGAGATCAGCGAGACAGTCGCACGGGCGAAGAGCGCGCATTTGGAGGAACCTTAGGCGTCGTGACCACCGTTGCGTCAGTGGTTTTTGAACCCGAAAGCCAAAAGCTTTGGGTCTCTGCGCGAGGAGAATCCCCTATGGGATTAGGAGATTTTCTCGAAGTCGATGTCGATCGATTCTGGAACTCGCCCTCCGCCGAATCGGACTCCTTGCCGATTTTACCCGGCTACCAACCCCAGAATCCCGCGCTCATTAACGGCATTCGACTTTTTCGGGAAGCCTATCGAGCTTGGCATTTGCAAAATGATCGGGACGACTTTGCGGAGCGCGCACTGAGTTTTCTTGATGGCGCTATTGCGGCCTATCCGCAGGATGGTCACCTCTGGCTCCAAGGTGCGATGGTCGCGTTTCATTTGGGCAAGTTTGAAAAAGCGCGCCCCCTCTTGGAAGAAGCTCTTAAGCGATCCCTTTCCGAACACCTGCAAGGGGTGGGTCGACTTTTTCTGGGCCGTTGCTGGGACCTCTTAGGTCAGCGCGGCCAGGCCATTGACCTCTACCGAAGCGGGCTCAATGCCCGGGAGCCACGCTTAAGAACGGCTTTTCAAGAAGGCCTCAAACATCCCTATCGGGCCAAAGATTGCGGCAAAATGATGATCGATCTGCAGTTTCCCGATCCGTTTATGTATTAAGGCTTAAATGCATAATTAATAACTCATTATTCATTTTATGCCACCCACCTTTTCACTTGCCGGCTTAAATGCATTGTGTCATAAGTTGCCGCACAAGGGGACCCCCATTTATGAAAAAGATTTTGATGACGATTCTTGCCGCCACCACACTTCTTTCACAAGGGGCGCTCTGCTCTGAAAACGCCGGGACAACCACGATGAAGGCAGGCGATGCCGGACTTCTGGACAACGTCACCGCAGGCTACTTCGGAATTTATCACGGCAACTCTCTCACCGATCCCAGCTCCCCCTATGGATTGGACCGCAACGGCAAAGTGACCCAGAAGGCGAACATCAATCTTGATGGCACGTTGTCCGCGGGCTACAATATCACCCCTCGATTCAATGTAGGACCTGAAATTCCTTTCATCCTGATTCCAGTGCTGGGCAAAGGCGCGATCTTAGGCGACGTGGGCTTCAAGGTTTCTGACAACAACACGATTTACTACCAGGGCTTCAAACTCTCCAACAGCTTTGGCATTCAGCTTCCCACAGGGCAATCGTCACTGGATCGCAAGATGAGCATGGCCATCAAAATCGATCCCACTCTGCGATATGAGTTTGGACAAAGCGGATTTACACTCGGAAACTACGGCGAACTTAAAACCTATCTTGGCGTCATCCGAGACAAGTCTTTCAAGATCTGGACACTCCCCTACGCAAACTACAAGCTCACCAAGACCGTATCCCTCAATCTAGGCTACGAAATGGAGTGGCAGCACTACGTGAACACGCCCAATACGCAGTTTTCCACCTATCAAATGGATCTACAGCCCGGCGTAAACTGGAGCATCACCAAGAACGTGTTCTTTGGCCCTTACCTTCAAATCTTCACGACTCAATCTGACATGAATATGGACAAGATGGCTGTCGGTGCTGTGATCAGCGCGAAACTGCTTTAAGCTTTCGCTTTTCCTAACGGACCATACTGCTTCTCCAATAGCTCGTAGCGATTAATCACACTGCGAACGTACTGTCTCTTCTCGGCATACGAGCCGGGAAAGAAACTGCGTTTGAAGCCATAAACCAGGAGATCCTTGAGCGCTTCGCCCTTGAGGTTAAACGCATCCATCGCGAGCAGAATCTCTTTGGTAACCGACGTCTTACTCACCGTGCGATTATCGGTACAAATCGTGGTACTGAGTTTCGCATCCAGCATCTTGCGGAACTGATGATTTTCAATTCGGCCAATCGACGGGTTGGTTTGAAGGTTGCTCGTTAAGCATACTTCAATCGTGATTCGCCTTTCCGCGATGTATTGGGCAAGTCGATCAACATAGGTTGAGGGATTCTTGATTTCTGGAGCCGAAACTTTATCTGTATCAAAAAGATAATAGCCATGCCCAATTCGATCGGCATAAAGATCCGTGATCGCCTGAAAAATACTTTCGGGACCATAGGCCTCACCCGCATGAACAGTAAGATGCAAGAAGTGTTTATGCGCAAACTTATAGGCGGCAATATGATCTTCAGCGGGATGCCCAGCTTCTGCGCCTGCTAAGTCAAAACCCACGACAGGCAAACCAAAACGATCACGCGTTGAGACCGAAGCTTTGGCTAGTTCCAGTGAAGCTAATCCATGCACCGTCGGATTATCCGAATATTTGTGCGCTTCCAAGAACGTGTCGAAATACTCTGAGAACCCCTTTCCAAATGCGCGCATCGCACAGACGATGATCCCATAATGAAACGCAGGAACCTCGCCGGATCTGACTTCAGGACGAGCATTGTATTCTTGCTTGGCGCGATCCATTCCTTTGGTGACGCTCTTTAGGATCGATTCAATATCCTGATTGCGATTAATGTGAAACTGCGGCGCAAACCGAGTCTCGACATAGCAAACGCCTTCGTTGATATTGTCTTGGGCAAACTCGTAACTCACGCGTTCGATGTTCTCGGGCGTCTGCATGGCTGCGATACTCACGCCGAAGCATTGCAGGTATTCGCCCAGGTCTGCATATTGATCCCGGAACAGGAGTTTATCCAAACCTTCCAAAGTGTAGGAAGGAAGCGTGATCTTCTCTTTTTTAGCAATATCAATTAACGTTCCGGGTCTTAGAGATCCGTCCAGATGAACATGCAAATCACACTTCGGAATCGCTCGAATAAACTGTTCCATCAGATCCACCCCTTCGCTGTAGCTAGCGCCACGATAATTCCCATTAATGACTCACCGGCAATGATACCAGAGCTGACTGGGATTACATATTTCTCTGCAAGTTTTGGAACCTTCTTTTCCATAATGAGCGCAATCAACGCGCCAATGAACATCGAAAGCGAATTGAAAAACGGAATCACCATGGAAAGCCCCAGCCCCGTTGCAGAAGGAATATACTTCTTCGCCTTAGGGAAAAACAACTCCAGAAGCGGGAGAATCATTCCGACGATCAACCCCATGAACATTCCCATGCGAGCCGCTGGATGGAGTGCGTAAAAACCGTTGGCAAGCAACCTTGCCACGGCGGTCCAGACCTGTGCGGCAGGAGCGGGCCAGCGATCAGTCCCAAGTGACGCGGCATCGGGAACAAGAAGGTAGAAGGCAGGTACCACGACGAGCACCCCACCAAAAATCCCAAGGTATTGAGCAATAAACTGTTTCCGGGGGTTGGCACCCAAAATATAACCACTCTTTAGATCGGTCAACAAATCCGCTGAGGCGCCCGCTGCACCCGCCGTTACGCTTGCGGTCATCAGATTCGTAATGACATTGGTTGGAGCCAAAACCCCAAAGGTGAGCTGGGTAATCTTTCCCATCGCGCCGATGGGGGTCGTATCCGTCTCACCGGTCGCACGACAGGCAACCAGAGACAAAAAGAACGTCATCAAGATTGCGAGAATCCCCATCCAGATTGAAGTCCCAAACGAAATATACAAAACCGCAATGCAACCAAAGCCCGAAAGAATCGTCCCGCCCAGGAACCAAGACGTCGGAACTTCAATGCGGTCCATGGGATTAGCTTCATGAACACCGACACTTTTCTTAACCGCTCCATAAGCGCGCTTCACAGAGCGCACAATGACTTTCCATTGAAGTGCGAAACTGAGCAACCCTGAAGACACCATGATTGAAGCGCCCGCCCAGGTACTCCAAGTCATGATTGCGCGATAGCCCAACTTCGAGGAATCAATTGCGCCAAGCTCCATCATTTTCGGAGCCAAAATCGCATAGTTTATAAACCCACCCAAGAGCATCGACCAAGCCACTCTCCAACCCATGATCGCACCAGCCGCGATCATAATCGCGCTCATATCAAAACTCAGCGTCCACTTTGCAAGCGGAAACCCACCGATCATTCCTGGAAAATTCAAGGACGCAGGCATCGCAAAGGGTTTCCCGATATCGCGAAACCAAGTCACCAAGACTCCAAAAAGACCTCCCAATCCCAACGAACGCGCCTTCGAAACAGCATCAGGACCTGTAGCGTGTAAACTCTTCAGCGTCTCAGCACACGCAACACCGCTTGGAAAACGAAGCTGCTCAATATTGATCATTTGCCGTTTCATAGGGATCGCCAGGAAAACGCCAAGTGACGCCAGGAAAAACGTCCACCAACCCAACACGACCCAGGGGATATGATGACCGGTAATAATCAGATAAGACGAAATCGCCGAGACCATCGTTCCACCGGTCGAAGACCCAGCAGAGGTCGCAGTCGATTGCATGCAGTTGTTTTCCAGAATGCTCATCTCGGTTCTGAACCACCGCGGAAACGCCGTCCTGAGCGTCTTGGAGATGGCATACGAGAGAATGCACGAGGTGATCGCGACACCCAGCCCCCACCCGGTCTTCAAACCAATATAAAGGTTCGAAAGCGACATGATGCCGCCCAAGAAAATCCCCATGACAACCGCCCTAATAGTGAGCTGAGGCATGGTATCGCCTTGATAAACGGTCTCAAACCAATGGCGTTCGATTTGCTCCGGAGTCTGAGTTTCAGCCGTCGCAGTCGTTGTCGTATTCGAGGTCATGTTGAGTGGCTCCCCATTGCTTTTTTCAAAGGCTTAGAGAACGCCCACATCGCAAAGGCAGTACCCACTCCAAGCGCCGTCAAGAACCAGAAGAAGCCGGCGGCAGTGAGAATCTTTTGTTCGTAGAGCAACCCGATATACCCACACAA
>CAIRTR010000276.1 GCA_903881565.1 Oligoflexia bacterium
TGTTGGTGTCAAAGAATTGACTCTTGGAGTTTGAGATCGAGGCCGGCCTCACTCTCGCAGATATTGATTCATGAGCGTGGATCCGAGCGTTTGAATTGCCGCATAGAGATTGTGACATCTGCAGCGCAAAGTGAGGTTTTCCAAAGTGTGCTGGCCCCCTACAGAAAAGTCCTGAATATGGTGAAATTCGAGCAAGTGTTTCGTGCCGCAGCGGACGCCCGTTTTGTTGTTTTCATAGGTGCATTGTCCGCGATCTCGTTTCCATACTTGAGTCCGTAAGGCCTGCGGAATATTTCGGCTCTTTTCGGTAGGGAGTGCGACTTCCGCCGGCGGAGTGAGGGTTGCGGGCTTGCCCGCAGGTTTTCTCTCTGGCTTTTTCTCCAGATCGAGCCTTTTCAGCGCTAGTTCAGCGAGCATGTCAAAGAGTTCAGCATAAGAGGGGTTCGGGTTTTGATGCGAGAGGAGACCCCTGAGTTTTTCAATCTTTTGCATGAGTTCCTGATTCGCAGTGAATCGGATCTCAGTTTGAGTCGCTGAAATCGGCCGCGCTCTTTCGGCTCGCGCGGGTTCAGGGGCAAGACCTGCCAGGAGCGCATCGCATTCTCGTCGTGATTTGCCGGTGACCACCGCGACGAGGCTGTTTTTCTGAGTCTCTGAATAGGATTTGCCCTTTTCTTCCCGCGTAAAGAAGTGCTGGAGAGCGCTTGCATTAGATAAGCTGAGTTCGCCACTCTTTAGTGCGGTTTCGATCTGGGGGAGTTCCTTGAGTAATCGCATAGCGGAGATCCTTCGATCTGCGCTTCCTTCGCAATATCCCAGCCCTCGTCGAACGTAGTCGAAAAGAGAACTGAATCCTTGTTCTGCGTAAAGGCGTCGGCGCTCTACTTCTCGGAGATGCCACAGAAGTTCCGTGGTGAGCTCGCGCTCTCGAGAGACAAGGTTGCGTGTTTGGCTAAGGAGTTCAGCATCGGAAAGGGTTTTGATTTGTTTCATGCGGATATCTGTAGCATGGAAATTTCGGGCTTCTAAAATGTGCGAGGATGGCGGTGGTGAGGGTTTGAAAATGCGGGCGTCGCCCGTGGTTGTTAGGTAGAGTGATCATCGGTTGGAGGCTCGATGGAGGCGCTTTAGGCATATCTTCCCATCAATTCAAGTTTGGATACGAAGAGTTGATTTAATGTCGTCAAGAAAAAAAGAGTAGAATCTCATTAGATATTTGGAATTGCAATCATGGAAGGATGGCAAAGCGTAGCCGGTGATGGAAGCAAGTAATGCCTCGTCATTTTCGGTTTTGGAGCTAATCGGATGGAGTCCCTTCGTGATCGGTATTGCCTGACTTTTCGCTATCGTTCGAATGTGGGTGCAAGAATTTTATGGAAGCGCCGTTGTCGGTGGTGTTTTTGTTTTGATAGCGATTAGCCTGTTCATTGCTCTCGCGCTGCGAGCAAATCAAATGCTCGGAAAGGCTCGTCGAACGTGCCTGGCCTTGCTTCTTTGCTCTTTCCCTATATTACTGGCTTGGGGGATTGCGACCGTGGCAGGGGCAACTTGGGGAATGGAATCCGAATAATCGATTTGCCGCGGGAAGTGGAGTTGCTGGAGCCGCCATGGCTCCGGCTTTTTTCCGCCCGATCCTGCGCTCGCTTCGGATTTTCAATCTTGGCAAATTTTGAGTTGCCTAACTCGATCCAGAAATAGCCTGATCTTTTTATCTTTCGCAGTCTTTCCGAATTTTCGTAAGACCTCCCAATAGGAACCCGCAGCAAAAAGTCCACCGCTGGTCTGATGGACGCCCTTTTTTCCCGCAAGCAATTGATGCATAATAGAAACACTGCATCGCAGCTGTGTTTCGGGAATCAGCATCTCTTTTTGGGTGCCAAAGCAGGCTTTACCTCGCCACGTTCGTCCTGATTTTGCTCCGGGAAGCTGATATAGGCCTACGCCCACGCCTGTTGTACAATTGGGTGCAACCCTATCGGGATCACATCCTGACTCATCTGCGGCGAGCATGGTGAGTGTCCACACCCAAAAATTTAGCCTCTCCGCCTTCGTTAGTTTGGGATAGTTTGGGCAATAGTGGGCTACGTCCTTTGGCACGACGTTTGGGTCCAAAAAGTAGTTGGTTTCAAGTGGAACATACATGCACTTAGTTTCTAGATCCGGTGGAGTCAATTGGAGTATCTGTTTGGCGATCTCCTTTCCCCAGGGTCCATAAAATCCGCGCTTATCAATAAAATTGTAACAACCTTCAAAACCGAGGTTGGGCATCGGCTGCATTGGGTTGGATTCCCATATCAGTATTTGAGCCTGTATCCATTGAACTGGATCGCAGGGGATTGGGGGCCGCTCCATTTTAATTTTATCGATGACCTTATCGAAGTCGGGTAAAAAACTGTTTGAAATATCACTCGGCTTATTGGATTGATCGGACTGAGCCGTTTTCGAACTCAAACTCAATGGAACTACTAAAAGCACTAGGATCGCAAATCTTTTCCTCACGCTCCGCTCCGCATGAACTTGCATCGTAGTTGGGTGATTTTTCCGTCACTCCCTTTAACCGTTGACTGAAAAAGGACCTCGTTGCCCGGAATGATTTCAAGTGACTGGTCTGTCATTTGATCCAGGCTCGCTGAGCGAGCGCATTTTTGAATAATCTTTTGACTGAGCCTGTTCTTTTCTACTTTTGTAAAAGTGTCGTAATCGCAGATATTCTCTGAATTCTTGTCCTCGAAGTGAGGAAGTTGAATCGAATGAAACTGAATTGCGGCTCCGACCAAGAGGCTCAACTGCCCATCCTGCTCAAATAGGGAAATGGGACCATCAGAGCACGCGGAGTTATTTCCGCTGAGAAGTCTATAGCGCCCCTCTCGGAGGCCTAGTCTATTTTTGACTTCATCGAAACTTCCCGCTGAAGCCGCGATCGTGAAAATTGAAAGTAAGGTCAAACACTTTATCAGAGGAACCATCCCAAGTATTATGGCAGCCAATGGTGGGCAAAAACAAGAATGCTAAAAAAGTGGCTTGGGATTGCTCACGCCTTTTGGCTTAGTCTGGCGTCATTGAATTGACATCTTACCGCCTCTTAAACCCCGCCGCCGCCACCACTTAGATACGACAAAATAAATGGTCCGAAGATCATGAGCATGACCGCGGGCAGAATGAAGATCACCAAGGGGAGCAGAATCTGCTGCGCCGCCATGGCTCCGGCTTTTTCTGCTCGCACCATGCGCTCGCTGCGAATTTGCTCAGATTGCTGGCGCAAAATTTTACCGATGGACGCGCCCATCTGGTCGGCGGAGATGAGGATCGCCACAAAAGAATTGATTTCGGTCATCGAGATTCTCAGGGCCAGTTCTCGTAGTGCATCTTGGCGGGAGGAACCGACACGGATTTCTTTTAAAAGTTGTCCAAACTCCTGGACGAGGGGGCTCGGGTTAGCCTTCTCGACCACTTTTCCAATAGCGCCGACAAAATCAAGACCGGCTTCGGTGGAGAGAGCCAGGAGATCGACGATAAACGGCATTGCCTTAAGAATTTGTTTTTGGCGGGCCTTCATGCGGCCGTTGACCCACATGTCAGGATAGAACCAGCCGCCGATACCGGAACCCAGAATCAGAAGTCGTGAGACATCAAGGAAGTCGCCGGCTTTAAGAATTCCTCCGATGATCGGGAAGAACAGAATAAGAACGAGTTTGAACGAAATAAATTCATCCGGCGTGAGTTCGTCTTTTAAGCCGGCTGCAATAATTTTGCGTTTGTATTTTTTTCGCTGATTATCCCAGAAGGGCTTCCCGCGAATCATGGGAGCAACGTACTGGGTAAAGAAGGGGCGCGTGAGTTTTACGAGGGGATTTGAGGTTTTTCGATCCGATGCGTCAGAGAGATTGTCTTGTGCGGCGCGTGATTGTTCCTCTTGCAAAAGCATTCGGGCGAGGATGAAAACCCCCCAGCCGATCAAGGCATATGCAACATAAACAACAACTTGCGACTCTCCAAATAGACTAATCATTGATGCTCTTGGCTCCTCCCTAGGTCCTATCGGAAAAGGGCTTTCCGAACTGTAGCGTATAAACAGTGACTTATTACCTGATTATTATGATACACTACTAATTAGGGGGAATGCACAAATTCTTATTCAAAGCCTAAAAAATCAACTCGTTATAGCCGATAGGTGCTTTGTGGCAGAGTCGTTTTGGAGTCGTCTCAAAGGTCTGATTGGAAAAACTCACATGGAGCCCGGGGAGGGTTTGCTCATTCCTCGGTGCAACGACATTCATATGTGGTTCATGAGTGTGCCTCTTGATGTGGTGTTTTTGAAGGCTTTTGAAAAAACTTGGAAAGTTTCTTCGGCGCGCGAAAATGTGCCCGCGTGGAAACTGTTTCCAATTCATGATTGGAAAGCTCACGCAACGCTTGAGCTACCCGTGGGGACGATTCACAGATGTGATCTACGCGCAGGGGATGAGGTATGTTTAAAGTAACCGTAATCGCAGGCCCAAATCGGGGCAGCACTTATGCGGTAAAAGAGGGCGAAACCTCAATAGGGCGGCAGTCCGGGAATTCTATTATCCTCTCTTCTTCAAAAATTTCGAAACGACATTGTGTGATCCTCTTAGAAGGCTCTCAAATCGCGGTGCGAGACGAGGGGAGTTCAAACGGAACGTTCGTGAATGGGGCCCTGACAAAATTTCGAAAATTAAAGGCGGGAGACCGGATCACCGTCGGTGATTTTACTTTTGAATTAACCGAAACGATTAAGCGCGCAGCACGACCTGTTTCAGTTGCGGGATTTTCTCAGGGGCTTCAGCTTCCCGGGGGCGGCACTCAAGGCCAAGGCGTTATCTCAGGCATGCCGGTGCATGGCGGGGCTTCGTCGATTCATGCGGCTGAAGGTCCTGGCAAGGATTTTGGCTCGAAACTCAGCTGGTATTTTGATCAACATGTGATGCCGTTTTTTTATGGCCTTCAGATGCGACATCAGTGGCGCTACCTATGTGTGGCGCTTTTCTCCGCTTTTGTCTTAGGGACTTTGGTCTTCACGATTCAGCCCCTCATTGAAGCCAATCGCTCGACCATTGTAAAAGAGACTTTGAAGCGCGCGTCTTTCATGGCACGCGAAATTGCTCAGCGCAATGCGCCCTATCTGGCAGCTCGTACGGAAACGAAAACTGAAATCGGTGCTGCTGAAACAGCCGAAGGCGTCCGCATGGCGGTGCTCACCGATTTAGACAGTCGCATTCTCGCACCTACCGTTCGAATGAACCAGTATCTGACCGGCGGCCCTGAAGCCAATTTGGCGGTCAAGGCGCGCGATCTTTTTCGCAAGGGCCGAGAATCTGGAGTCTCCCAAGGGGACTCCGAATTGGTGATCGCCGTGGAGCCTGTGAAGGTGTTGAATCCTGCACTTGGCAAGAATGTGGTAGTCGGAATGGCTGTCGTATCCATCGATACTTCAATTGCCACGCCGGATATTGGCGAAGTCGGGATGGTTTATTCTGAAGCCCTTATTTTAACGGGGGTGCTCGGCGGACTGATTCTCTTGATCCTCTATCGCCTGACCCTTAAGCCGTTTCAGATTCTCAATGAGGATATGGATAAAGCCTTGAAGGGGGAAATTCCTCAAGTGACTCAGGAGTTCAAATTTGAAGAACTCACTTCTCTTTGGGAAATCATCAACGCGTCTATTCAGCGAATTCCAAAAGGGGCGCAAAATTCTGCTGAAGGACAAGCGGCGGGCGACGAGGTCTCGCTCGTTGATCAAATCATAGGCCCGATGCGCATGCTGGGTACGGTCTCAAAAATGGGCATCGTCGTTTGCGATGCGCAACAAAGAATTCAATACCTCAATGGCATGTTCGAAGAAATCAGTGGCATTCGCGAAAACGGATCGGTGGGGCAGGACTTTGCGAGTGTCGCGCGTGATCAGTCGCTTGGCATTTTTCTCAAAGATCTCTTTGATCGAGCCGCGGTGGGGAGCGAAGGCGTCGGCGAGGGATATGATTTTTCGGGAATCACTTATACTGTACATGTGGCTGCTTACGGTGCGGGCGGCGGCTCTCTCAAGGGATATCTGCTGACGACGACGAGGACTGAAGAAGATGGGTAATGCGATGAAGTTCAAGCATACTCAAGTTCCACGGCAGCCTGATGAGAAGGCTAGGCTCAAAATCGTACTAGGTGTCGATGCGGGTGCGATCTTCGTCATCAAAGCGGAGAGCGTAGTTTTAGGACGCGGTGAAGACTGTGATGTCGTGGTTCCGGATTTGAAAGCGTCACGACGGCATGTTGAAATATTCAACTCTGGCACCGGTTGGAGTGTAAAGGATTTGGGAAGCGCTAATGGAATTCTGTTGAATGGCAAGCCCTCTCGGGGCGCATTCTTGCAAACGGGCGACTCGATTACGCTCGGAGAAACAACATTGGAATTTGTTGCGGCTGAAGCAGGGACACTGGTATTGCAGGCCCCGGCCCGCACCAACGCGAATCAGGCGCTCGCACGGGTTAACGACCAGGCAATGAAGGCACAGCGTGAGCGGGTGCGGAGTTTGGGGAAGATGGGGGCAGCGCCTGCTGTTTCCGTAAGTTCGAACAAAAAAGCTTCAAATCCAGCGCGACTTCTCTTGATTGGAACGGTCGCAGTCGGCCTTTTCTTGCTTTTTGGAGTGGACGACAAGAAGTCCGCTCCCTCCAAACCTAAGAAACCTACCGCAGTGGAGGAGCGTAACTTAGCCTCTTTCCTACCGGCGGCCGCGGGTGATACCGTGAATGCTGCGGAGACACAAGCCGAGCTTTTCTTTAAATTGGGTTTTAGAGAATATCGTGAACAAAATTATTTGCGGGCAAAGAATCATTTTGAAACAGCCCTGCAAGTTTTTCCTGGGCATCGAATGTCTACGCTCTATCTTGAGAATTGTGAAAATCAGATTGGTGAAGAAGTGAAGTTCCATCTTGAGAAAGGGCGGAAAAGTTTTGAGGCGGGACGCCTTAAGGAGGCGAAGGGCCATTTTGAAACCATTCAACGGCTTTTATATCGAGATCAAACAAACTCCAGTTACCTTGAGGCTACGGAGCAGCTTGAAAAAGTGATTAAAGCGAACCGCGATGGAAACTTTTCCGAGGGAGGTAAGGGCGGATGAGTCAGGCCCCGTTGCTAACCATTATTAAGGACGGTGAGACGATCAAGAGTTTTTCGCTTGAGGAGGAGTCCGTTTTGGGCCGCAATGAGGATTGCGCGATTCGCATTGATGATCGCGGAATTTCCCGGGAGCACGCCACGTTTCGTCCCGTCGCAGGCGGTGTTCAAGTTGAACGCAAGAGTGAATTTGCGCCCATGAGTGTCAATGGGGTGGAGTGCACCCAAGCGATCTTGAAAGAGGGCGATTTGCTCATGTTGGGTTCGTACTGGGTTCGCGTTTCACTTAAGGCAGCGACGTCTGCACTTGAATCCCATAGTGCTCATGTCGCGCAGGTCGCCGAGCCCACCACACCTGTTGCTCCCACTGTGGCCTTGGATGCTCACGGAGCGGGAGAGGCAGTTCCTCTAGAGGATGGACCGCGTCCGGAATTTGGTTCGCGGGATGAAGCGGAGAATGCCGCGGAGAATGCCGCGGAGAATGAAGGTGCTGCTGGATTCGAAGGTGATCCCTTTGCACTGGTCGCAGATCAGCCAGGTCAGCCAGGTCAGCCAGGTCAGCCAGGTCAGAATGACTCTCAGGCCGAACAAGCGGGAGGATTTCCTGCGCTCGCGGAAACGGAAAGTCCTTCGGTCGAGATTGATTTTGATGCCGCAAACGAGGATGGGAAAACCAAACTAAATGCGGCGCCGAAGGTAATGGTGAAACTGGTCTTTGCTCCAGGCGAGGCCAATGTCACAGAATATGCGCTCACGGGTGAGGAAGTCTCGCTCGGACGAGGTAGCGAGTGCACTATTGTTTTGAATGAGAAGAAGGCTTCGCGCAAGCACGCCACGATTTTGCAGGCCGGGTTGAATTTTGTCATTCGCGATCTAGGTTCCTCCAATGGAACCTACGTTAATGGGTATTTGATTAGTGAACACGAACTCTCGGGCGAGGATCGGATTCGAATTGGCGCAGTGGAATTTGTTTTCAAGGCACTGAACCTCGAATATGCGGCGCAGGAACAAGGCTTCATGGCAGTTCAGGATCAAATCGAAGAGGTGGAACCTGAACCTTTCGCAGAAGACGCGTTTGATCAGTCTCAGAATCCCATGTCAGAGATGCCCTTGGGCGGATCAACCCAGACGCCCATGCCTTCGATGGGAACGATTCCTGGTTTTACGGGGATTGCGGGGGTAGGGGGCGCAGCCTCAAAAGGAACCCTGCTGGAAAAGTTTAGGGCCCTGCCAAAACCTCGGCAATATCTCATTATTCTCCTTGTTGTGGTGGGCGGCTATTTTCTGTTTTTTGATGAAGACGAAAAGGCGCCGGCAAAAGGGGCAAAAAAAGTCGCAATCGACAAGTCAAAGTCGCATCCTTCGCCAGGCCCCGAGGGAATTAAGACCCCGGCCTTTGATAATCTGACTGCGGAACAAAAGAGTTTTGTTGAAGGGCAGCATGCGCTCGCGTTTGATTATTATCGTAATCGCGAATACGATAAATCACTTTTTGAAATCGGAAAGATTTTTGCGCTTATCCCTGATTATAAGGACTCCCGCGAAATCGAGCGCTATGCACGAGAGGGGAAGCGCAAGCTCGACGCCCTGGATGAAGAGAAGAAGAAGAAAGAAGACGAAGCTAAACTTAAGACGCGTATCACGCAGCTGGTTGAAGAAACCCGTACCCGAATGAACAAGAAACAGTATGAGCAGGCAAAAGAACTGTTTACCCAGGTCTTGGAGATTGATCCCGACAATACGTTGGTCTCGGGTTGGCGAAGAGAGATCGATGCTTTTGAGGAGCAGGAAAAGCAAGCGGCAATGCAAAAGCAGGTTCAGAGCGATATCAATAAACATGCCTGGGATGTTTATAAAGAAGCGATGGCATTGCGCAAAGCGGGGAAGTTTCATTCCGCAATCAATGTTTTTCAAAAGTCGATTGACGTGGGAGCTTCTGATAAGAAGGTCCTTGTTCAGGCCAAATCAATGATTCAGGCCTGCAAACAGGCGATTATTGATCTGCGAGATCCTGTGTTGAAGGAGGCTCAAGGCTTGGAAGCTGGAGGAGATCTCCCCAAAGCTTTTGCTCTCTTTAAGAAGGCGACGCAGATCGATCCGCCCCATAAAGAGGGGTATGCCGGAATGGCGCGAATTCGCGGAGTTCTCCATGGGCGCGCGAAGGGGATCTATACGGAGGCCGTGCTTGCAGAGAGTTATAGTGACTTCAATACGGCTCGCAAGAAGTTTCAGGAAGTTTTAGAGGTCGCACCGAATGATGATGTTTATCATGAGCGGGCTCAGCGAAAATTGGCTAATTATTTTAGAAAGGACGACGCTCCTCAATGACTTCAATTGCCCGGCATCCAACCATTCGAGCGATTTCAAACTTCGCGCACCCCGGTCAGCGCTCGGTTCAGGAGGATCATGCTTTTTTCGATAAAGATCGAAAGATTTTTGTCATGGCGGACGGTTTCGGGGGGCCGGGGCCGGGCGTTGAGGCCTCGCGCTTGGCTTGCGAGTCGGTAAAAAATTTCTTAGTTAAGGAAGCCGGAGATTTAGAAGCGACTCTCCCTTTTGTGCTGCGATCCTATTATTCGCTTGCCGGTAATGTTCTTTTCAATTCGTTGATTCACGCAAATCGTCAGCTGAACTTGCGAAACAAAGGCAAGGGCGTGCATGAGCGCGGTGGAGCTTCCGTTCTAGCGGCGTTCATGGATGGTGATCTTCTGGCGGTTGCAAACGTGGGCGGATGCGGAGCCTGGATTTTTCGCGGCAATGCGCTTTGCGAGCTTTTCACCCCACGAACTTATTCCAGGCTTTGTGATCCTTCGGGCCAAGACATGGATCCCGCACGTCAGGTTCCTTTGATGGCTTGTGGAATTACCTCTGATCTTGAACCTGAGATTTTTGAATACCGTATAAAGGAAGGGGACCTTCTCATCCTTCAATCCGATGGAGTGGGTCCGGAGGTTCGCGATCGGATTTGGGAGCTTGCTAAAGAGGGATCAGGGCCTGAGTCAATCGAGACCTATCTCAAGACCTGTCAATTCGACGATAATGCCTCGTTATTAATGGTTTTTTTCTAAATTCCAAATAGTTGACTTAACAGGTTTGGTACTGATATAATTTGATCAGGGGCGGTTCGACCTCAAGATTTGGGCTCTCGTTGCCGATCAATAGGCACAGGAGAAGGGAGTTGGTATGAAGGTTAATCATTTCATTGAAAAATTTTGGACGGATGAGAGGGGTCAATCCACTACGGAATACATTCTCATTTTGTCGGTCGTCGTGATGGTGGCGCTGAAGTTTAAGAAGGAATTTGGGGATCGACTCACGGGTATTATGGATAAACTCGGAGGAAAGATAGACAAGGGCATTGAAGATTAGTGGAATCAAGTGGGGGGGCATGGGGGTATTTCGCGCTTCTCGCATTTTATCTTTTTTGAGAGACGATTCCGGCCAAGCGACGACTGAATACATCGTGTTGCTGGCGGCTATTGTTATTGGTGCGTCCGCGATGGCGCGACAAATTTTGCAAACATTGGAGCAAGGGGTTCTCAGGCTGGGCGGACAGCTTGAAAGGGATCTGAAGACAGGAAAGGCTCCTCTTGGTATCTGGACAAACTGATTATTTCATACCGGCTATTTGTGTTTTTTGCGCGATCGCAAGTTTCATGGATCTGCGTTGGGGCCGAATTTTCAATGCTTATACCGCACCTTTGTGGCTCTCGGGGCTGATTGTCTCTTCTGTGATGGGCGGATGGCCGGGATTTGGGGATGCACTCACAGGCTCCGCGATTGCATTAGTGCTCTACGGGATTCTATTTGCACTGGGTGCGATGGGCGGAGGAGACGTCAAATTTTTGATGGCTCTCGGGGCCTGGGGTGGTCGGAATTATGTCATTGAAGTAGCGCTGCTTGGAATCCTGGTTGGTGGTATCCTAGGAGTTGTGCAACTGATGTTGAAGGGGCGTTTACCAGATTTTGCTCGCAGACTTTACCGATTTCTCCTCACTGTATTTGTGAAGGAGCTCGAGTTTGAATTGCCTAAAGTGGATCAGAAAATCACGATGCCTTTTGGTGTACCGATTTCGATCGCGGCAGTCTGGGTGGCTTGGCTTCATCCTTTTGCGCAGTGGGGAATTCGATTATGGCCTTAGCGATAAAGGCTTTGCCAGATCGAGATGATGAAACGGGTCAGGCCACCGTCGAGTATATTCTCCTGCTCAGCGTGCTCGTGTCGCTTTTTCTAATTGTAGCCCGAGGAATCGGGCAAATGGGATTAGCAGAAAAACTGGCTCGTCCCATTCAAAAAGACTTCAAAGCCGCTTACCAGTATGGTCATCCCAAAGCAAAAGGGAGTGCTGACGGCGGATTTGAGCATCACCCGCGCGCGATGGAAGGCGGAAAAGACAAAGAGAATTTTCGAATATTTTTAAACCCGGGGGAAACATGACCAGGTCCCGTAATTCTCAAGGTGAATCAGGCCAATCCACGGTTGAATTTGCCCTCACGATGGTTTTGCTCATGGCCTTCATTCTTTTCTTCTTACAGCTCACCCTCGTGTTCGGAGTAGGAAACTACATCCACTACGCGACGTACATGTCGGCTCGGGCCTATCTTGCGGCGGGGTCTACTCGTGATGACCAAACTCAGCGCGCAAATTCTGTCGCCACCCGGATGTTGAAAAAATCAGAAGGTCAGGCCGGAACTGACAAGTGGCCTTCGATTGCGCAAGGCAAGGGAGAGGGGGACGTCAAGGGGCTGACGCTTGTTTCAGCCGATCCCTCCAATTTTAGCTCAAGTTGGATGCAGGGAGTCCGATATAACTTTAAGAGCCGTCTTTTCCTTTTGCCCCTGAGCGGGGCATCGGGGGGAGTGGATAAGTCGATTAATGAATTGATCCTGACTTCCGAAAGCTGGTTGGGTCGGGAGCCGAGTTATCAGGATTGTCAGAGCGAGATGGAAAATATGAAGGGGGCTTTTCGATAATGGGTGTTAGGCGTCGATCAAAGCATATCCGCAATGAGCAAGGCCAGAGTATTCTGGAGTTCGTGTTTATGCTCCCGCTTCTCATAGGCATCACCATGATGATGATCAAGATCAATACGGTCATTCAGTTTTCAATTGTGAATCAGCAGTACTCTAGAGCGCAGACGTTGGCACTGGCGGGAAACAGCCCAATCTATCCGAGACTAGGGTTGCGAGTTAAAGACCTTGAAAAGAAGAATTATAATCAAATGCTATTGGGTGTTGCAGATAATGCATGGGATGAGCAGGATCCTAAATATCTCCCCAAGGCCTCGACTTACAATATTACTTCAAAAAAAGTCTCAGGAGACGGCGGTGCCGCGGGAGAAGAACCCAAATCTCGGAGTCTCGTTCGGGTGCGAAATACCGTGACCCTATGTACCCAAACCAATGTGATTCAAGTTGATGGAAAGTGGATGCCCATCTTGTCTTTGGAAGAAGGGCCGCCAGATGTCTTCAAGCCGACGAAGCCCTATATGCTCGGTGATAATGTAAAATTTGATTTTTGCCGCAGCCCGTTGCCGTATCTGGCGGGAGATGAAATATGAATAACAAAGTACTAACCTTATCTATTGTCATGGCCATCCTTGCCGTCTTTTTTGTCCAAGCCTATGTATCGAGTGTGGAAGAAGAGACTAAAAAGAAATTCGGTACTGAAGTTTTGGTTGTGATCGCTAAACGCGATGTGAAGGAGATGGAGACGCTGAATGAGACTTCTTTTGAGCTCAAGCTGATTCCTAAAAGGTTTCTCGAACCTGCCTCTGTGTTTTTTGAGAAAAAAGAAGAAGATAAAGAAGTGACAAAAAGTGTGAAGAGCCTCACGGGCGCGGTCGCAGTTGTTCCGATAAAAAAGGGAGAGCAAATCACCTTTAACAAATTTACGGAGCCCAGTATTCGCACGGGTCTTGCGCCTCAAATCACGCCAGGCCGGCGCGCGGTTGCCATTGCGGTAAATGAGACCAGTGGGGTCTCGAAGTTGATTAAGCCTGGTGATCGTGTGGACCTTTTGGCGGTGATTGATCCGGGAGGCGGGAAGCAGAACAAGATTGCAAAAACGATCCTCCAAGATGTGGTTGTTCTGTCCGTGGGTCGGAACGTGACAAACAATGTTCCGAGGATTGTAGAAATCGATTCGCAGACGGGGAAAGAGAAAATTCGCTCCCTGACCGAGGATTCTAATTTTGCTTCAGTCACTCTTGAGGTTGAACCCGTACAGGCGCAAGCACTGGCTCTCGTGATGGCAAGCGGCGATAGCGCCCTGAGTCTCTCTTTGCGCAACAACGATGATTCAGAGCGAACTAATTTAGGACCCACAGGGTTTGCTGATGTGTTGGGAGGCGATATGAGCAGGGGGTTGGCAGGAAAAAGATGAGATCAATTGTTGGAGCAGTTCTCATTGCAGTCGTAATCTTCATCGGGGCTAACTTCGGGGGCTCTGTTTTGCCCTTTGCCGGCGCCGCCGAAGGCGATGAGGCTCCACCTAAAAAGAACAAATATAAGAAGTCCAAACTGACCAATGATGAGTCCGAGGCTGTAGCTGATCGTCGTACTCTCGTGTTGTCTACAGGCGAAGATAAAGCGGTAGACTTGGATTTTGAGGTTTTTGGGGGTGCCAA
>CAIRTR010000277.1 GCA_903881565.1 Oligoflexia bacterium
CATCAGGAAAAACCTCTTGATTCATCACAAAGCTCCGTCCCTTCGGTTTCCATCGACGCCTCCGGACAGATCTGGCTTTCAAGTGCCTGGCCCGATATAGACTCCGAACCGGCTTTATTACGCTTCACACAGTTCCCCCTGCCTTCGAGCAAAAAAAATGTCTGGGTCCAATCACTCGGGGTCTCGTCTCTCTCAGTCGATACGCCCTTTTTGCTAGATTCAGATTCTTTGGGCGAATTCGGAATCGCGAGAGCCTGCAAGACAGACGTTTCTGGGGACCCAATTGAGTGCAAAATCGTCGCACTCCCGTTGGGAGTAGAAGCACTTGCTGCAAAAGGCGGCGCTGCGACTCAGCTTGCGGTCGGCCTAAAAGATTATGCCCAAACAGTACTCCCACTCGCCAATGGTGGTATCTTTGCAGCCGGAGGCGTGGAGATCGCACCAAACAATGATGACGCTGTTTTTGCGCGATATACAGCAGACGGAACTCTTGACGATATCCCCTCCCCCGATGGGACTGCCACAGGAATCTTTTCATACGCCGTTTTTAATAATCGCCTTGAAGAGGCTCTCGAAGTTTCCGGCGGAAAAGTATTGCTCGTGGAGAATCTTGGATTTTCCGGCATCCGCCTCACTCGGCTTTTACCATCGGGAAAGCCAGATCAATCGTTCGGAGCCAAAGGTTCCGCGATCCTCAAGCTGAACAACGCCGCAGGGGTTCCACAGTATTTTCGTGTCGTCCGAGCAAGAATGCAAGACGCAGATCGCGTCATCCTGGGTGGATATGCTGCTCCCTTACAAGGGCAATTTGCGGTGCTAAAGTATTCGCTCTCCACTGGTAAAGTTGTTTCATCCACTATTTTTGATAATCTCGGCGATCAAAAAGACGCCAACGGAAAACAAATCGTAACTCGGGATATGGCACAATCAATGAGCCTTTTCCCAGACGGTTCAGGCGTACTCGTAGGAAGTCGCTGCCTCTCGGGCACACTCGATTCTCCCGTCGGACCTTGCGATTGGGCGATGATCGGCTTTAACGCGGATTTGAAAAAGACTTTCCAACTTGTGCAACCGCTCTACTTTGGCGAAACTCCACCCGCTGAGCGAATGGATGAAGCCCGGGGCGCAATCCTTCAGGAAATTGATGGGAGACAAATCCTTTCCGTATACGGTGACCATTGTCTACCGCCTTACGGATGCGACCCGGTAGTCTTACGCTATTGGATGCTCAATAAGAATGGGGCGGTTTCCCTTAAGATTGATTCCGGCGTCGGGACTAACGGCAAAGTCGTTATTCGCACTCAGCCGTCTACCGTACTGGAGCAAGAGGTGAATCACCCAGAGACTCGAATAAAAGGGGTGGCAGTTCAAAGCGATGGAAAAATCGTGATTGTTGCAGACAGCTGCCCCCAGGGGAACCAGACTCAATGTGATATCGCTATCGCTCGACTACAACCCGGGGCCCTTGCGTTTGATCCAAGCTTTGGAGCGGAAGGTTTTTCACTCTCTCATTTTGGCATGACGGGAAACCACGTGCATTCGATCGCAATGCAAGCAGACGGCAAAATCCTCCTAGGGGGAGAAGCTGATGGGGATTTCGCTTTATTGCGATTGATGCCTTAGCTACTCTTTATTTATGCCTCACCCCGAATCCTCCTTCACTGAAGCGCTCCGCCTCCTCAAGATCACGAAAGACTTCGTCCAGGGCGTTCGCACTTTTCGCGGCATCTCGCCTGCCGTGAGTGTTTTTGGTTCCGCTCGCTTTAAAGAGGACAACCCCCACTATGAACTTGCCCGCAACGTCGGGCGGGCGTTAGCAACAGCGGGCTTTACGGTCGTAACCGGAGGCGGCCCTGGGCTCATGGAAGCCGCTAATCGCGGAGCAAAAGATGCGGGTGGTCGCAACATCGGGGGCAATATCGTGCTGCCCTATGAACAACAGCCTAACAAGTATCTCGATCGGGCGGTCACCTTCAAATACTTCTTCGTCCGTAAACTCATGCTCGTCAAATTCTCCCGCGCCTTTGTCATCCTGCCCGGTGGAATGGGCACCTTAGACGAAATGTCCGAAGCCATGACCCTGATCGCTACGGGAAGACTCAAGGGATTTCCGGTCATTTTGATGGGAAAATCGCACTGGAGTGGGTTCTACGAATGGATCCAAAATACACTCGTCCCCAGCGGCGCCCTCTCCGCAGAGGAGCTGCGCTACATCACCTTCACCGATGACGTTGATGAAATGATTCGCGCCATCACCAAAATCGCCTGATTTCTCCAAAAAAACTGTTGCGAGACTCCAAAAACGCCCCTAAAACAGTGATTAAGGAGAACCTATTTAAATGGCTAAGAAAAAAACCAAGTACTCATTCTTGAACGAAGTTTATGCAGGCGTTTTGAAAGCTGCTACCGTGACCCGCAGTGGCGAAGTTCGCATCAAGCGCTCTGACCTCAAGGCTTGCCTTGAAAACGCCTTCACCACCGGCGCAAAAGCTGCCGCAAGCGGTGAACGTGTTCGTTTCCCAGTCGTTGGCGCTTTGCTTCGCAAAGACGTCAAGGCTCGCAAAGCCGGCAAAGGCATCAATCCCTTCACTAAAGAAGCGATTGATATCAAAGCACGTCCTGCTTCGAAAAAGCCTCGTTGGTCGTTTCCTCGCACTTTGAAGGAAACGTTTGCGAACAAAAAATTCTGGTAAGAGTTTTCCCAGATTTCTTTGAAGGCCATGCTTTCTTTACTGAGAGCATGGCCTTTTTTTTGATATAAGGTGTTGTATGAGCACTCCGAACACCCCCTTTCGAGCCCAAGTTAAAGGAATGACCTGCGCCTCCTGCGTAGGCCACGTCGAAAAAGCCCTAAAAAATACTGTGGGCGTCACACACGTCCAGGTGAGTTTGGCCGCCGAAGAGGCGGAGGTCGAATTTGATTCCGAGATCCTGCAACCTGAAAAAATTTTGGAAGTCATTCGCGCCACCGGTTACGAGGCAAACGAGCTAACCAGCGACCAAGAGAGTACGACGGAGGCAGCCTCCACCCGTTTCTCCCCTCTTCTCCAAATCAAAGTCGTTGTTGCGCTACTACTCGCCTCTTTAACTGCTTTTATCACCATGGGACAAATCAATCCCTGGTTTGCGCTCCTCACCAGCGCCCCCGTTCAGTTTTGGTGTGGCTCGCAGTTTCTCGTAGGCGCCCTTAAATCCGCCCGCTTCCGTCTTGCGACGATGGACACGCTGGTCGCGCTAGGAACCTTAAGCGCGTTCGTTTTTAGCGTTTATTCACTTATTGTGAATCCAAGCCCCGAATCTGGCACTCACCACGCCCCCGTTTATTTCGAGATTTCCGCATTTCTTATCGGTTTTATTTTGCTTGGAAAAATGCTCGAAGAACGGGCCAAGAAGAAGACCGGCGAAGCCATTCAAAAACTCCTCCACCTTATTCCCCCCACCGCGCACGTCGTTCGCAAAGGCCAGACGATGGAACTTCCCCTCAGAGAGGTCGTCGTTGGAGACTTCGTCCTCATCAAGCCCGGCGAAAAAGTCCCCGTCGATGGTCTGGTGATCGAAGGCGGATCCAGTGTCGACGAATCCATGCTGACGGGCGAGAGCCTTCCCGTTGAAAAAACCATCTTTTCAAAAGTCACCGGTGGAACGCTCAATCTAACCGGCGCTTTCAAAATGCAAACCACGCAGGTCGGCAAAAATACGGTACTCGCACAGATCGTCGATCTCGTAAAACGCGCGCAGGCGAGTAAAGCGCCCATCCAAAAAACCGCAGATCAAGTCGCCGCAGTTTTCGTCCCGGTCGTCATGGGCATTGCGGCCGTCACCTTCCTGGCATGGATCCTCTTTGGCGAAAGCTTCGCCAATGCGCTTCTATACGCGGTCTCTGTCTTGATCATCGCCTGTCCTTGCGCCCTGGGACTCGCCACTCCTGCCGCCGTCATTGTCGGAATGGGAAAAGCCGCGGAACGAGGAATCCTCATTCGCAGTGCCGAAGCGCTCGAGACTTTACACAAAGTGAAGACCCTTGTTTTTGATAAGACGGGAACGATTACAATGGCAAAGCCTGCCCTTACCGAATTTCACTTAGCACCCCATGCGCCTCAGAACGCGCTGGAGCTGATCGCCTCTCTGGAAGCAAAGTCGGAACATCCCCTCTCTCAAGCGATCGTTAACGCCGCAAAAGCCAAAGGGTTTCAACTTTTGCCCACCACGGGATTCAAAGCGATTTTGGGTCGCGGCATTGAGGG
>CAIRTR010000278.1 GCA_903881565.1 Oligoflexia bacterium
ATCTCTCGATGCGCAACCTGAACTAAAAATTCTCAGTCTACGTGATCACCAAAATGCCGCCGCACCGAAACTAGTCTACTGGGTAGACCTCGAAGATCACCCGCTGGATGGCGGGCGCGAACTCATTATCAACGCTGAAAACGGTGAGATCATCGCTGACCTTCCCAAGGCACTTGATACAGCTGCTGTTCAAGTTTATTCCGCAAAAGGCTTAGGCGTCACGATCGACACCGCGACTGCAAATCCCGATAAAATCGACAAAAACATCGTCAATGGTTGCCAGGTAATCCTCGTGCAAGGCACTCAAAGCACCCCTGCCATTGTGAATCCTACCGCCTGCAAAATCGTAATCAAAGATGGAATCGCAACCGCTGAAGCCGATGCTTCTGCCAAGCGTGCGGCCGCGAATTCACAAAAAGCACTTACCTATTATCTCAAAATTCATGGCCGTGACGGGTTTGATGGTCAAGGCAGCGCAGCGGTCAGCGTCGTCCACGTGGGCAATAAGTTTGACAACGCCGCTTGGATGCCTAAGAAAAATGCCATGATGTACGGCGATGGGGACGGTGTCGAAACCCGCGACTTCACCTACGGCCTAGATGTGGCAGGGCACGAAATGACCCATGGTGTGGTGATGGCCTCTGCAAAACTTCTCGGAATGGGCGATTCAGGAGCCCTAAATGAAGCCTATGCAGACTTCTTCGGAAAAATGATCGCCAATGATGGCAACTGGGCCATCGGTAAACAGCTTGCGCTGAATCCTAAAACCTCCAAAGGTTTTCGGGATCTCGCAAAACCAGAAGTTCTCAAAGCCCAATACATGAACGCGCAAGGCGCGGTGGTTTCAACCGCCTACCCCTCACTTATGAAAAACAAGCTCTCGACAACCGATGAGTGCAACATGACCAACGACCGCTGCTTCGTGCACATCAATGCAACGATTCCTGGCCATGCTGCGTATCTCGCTCAAAAAGCGATCGGCAAAGAAAAAGCCGAAGCACTTTATTATCTGGTGCTCACACAGCTGCTTGGACCTACGGATTCATTCCAGGATTCTGCAAAGAAAACGATGTTGGCCTGCAAAAACAGCTTTGATGCTGCAACTTGCGCAAGCCTTAAACAGGTTTACGATTCAGTCGGAATGTAATTACCGAAGCGCTGTCGGATTAAAGCGCTGAGCAATCTCGATGATCTCTTTGCGAAGAGTTTCATCCGTCTCATAGACATCATCAATGTGAGATGAGCGCATGAGGTATTCGATGATGGTGTCTGAAACGACCTTCAGACTTTTCTGGAAATAAAAACCATTGAGAACATCATCACCAAAAGTTGCGCGAACGATTGAGCGGGCTACTTTGAACTGTTCGCTCTCCGTAAATGCCGAATCTTCAAGCATCTCCACCCGAGCTCCCATTTTCTCAAGGGCTCGAGTACGAAGATCCTCATCCGTCATAATGAATGGCCCGATGAGATGGGTCACTTCGTCTTGGATGACTCCCCTGAGTCTGGCAGCGAAGCTAATCGCCTTTTGATTTTCAAGACGGGTGATAATGCTTTTGCAAAGCAAATGAACAGACTCGCGCGTGGTTGCCATCATGGCCTCGATTCGATATGAGGTTAGTCCCAAAAATCCCTGACTGCTTTAGGTTAGCTTAATTCCTCATCAATCTCACAGCCTTTTTTTCAATTTTTTCCAGAAAAATTCAAAGGCATCCAAACTATCCCTCGCTCCAAAGACTTTTGCGAACACCAGAGCGAGCATTCCACCTTCGGTAATAAGCAAACTTACCCGAAAAAGACGCGTTAGAACCAGCCAGACCTTAGCCCCCCCTGGCGCCGCCTCGGGTAGCCAACTCAGTAGCAATTGATTTGAGAAGTAGCACCCCACCCCCATGGCAAGGGCGACGCAGAGATTTCTAAAAAATGAGCCATAAATGGCTGGCAAATTCAACTCTCCGCCCGCCCTGCTGATCATTCCTCTAATTGAAACCAAAAGAAAAACCGCGTTAAAAATCGCTGCTAGCGAGGTCCCCAGAGCCAGCCCCCAATATCCAAAAGGCCCAACCATCATCAAATTGAGGACTACGGTCAAAAGGACTGAGAGGATGCTCGAGATGACCGGGACGCGGGTGTTTCCAAGCGCGTAACAAACCGGCGCAAGAACCTTGACGGTCGAATAGGCGGTAAGCCCTACAGCATACATCGCTAGGGCCATCGCAGTTCCCTGCGTGGCCGTGACGCTAAAACGCCCATACTGAAAAATCAGCTGAATGATCGGAAACCCCAAGAAGGCAAGCCCGGCAGAAGCGGGCAGATTCACGCTGAAAACATAGCTCAGACTCCGAGTGAGCGTTTCGACAACCGCTTTGACATCCTTGCGAACCCACTGCTCTGAAACCCTCGGCAAGGTGGCAGAGGCCAGCGAGACGCCAAATACCCCGATGGGAAACTGCATCAATCGGAATGAATAATTCATCCACGACACGACGCCTTCCCCCTGAGAAGTCGCAAGTACCGTATTGACCAAGATGTTGACCTGAGTCGCTGCGAGCCCCACGGTCCCGGGCACCATCATCCATAGCATTTGCCTCAGACGCGGGTCCCGAAACCAGGCAGGGTATTTGTTATCATCCTGCCTCGCTACCCAACGGTAGCCCGCGCGATACAGGGACGGAAGCTGGCAAAAAGCCTGCACCGCCCCCCCTACCACTACGCCAAGGGCCATCCCTTCGATGGGATGCAGCCCAAACGAGGGCCCGACTTTAAAAAGAATGGCCGCGCCCACCACGCCTACCATCACCGAGAAAATATTGAAAAGCGCCGAGGCAAAGGCGGGGAGAAAAAACACCCCGCAGGCATTGAGAATCCCCATAAAAGCGGCTGCTAGAGCCACAAGTGGGAAAAAGGGGAAAATCACCCGAGTCATACGAACGGTGAGTTCGTATTTTCCAGGGATCTCTTTAAAAGCCGGGGCGTAGATCGAGACGAGTTGAGGCGTGAAGATAATTCCAATGAGGGCCAAGATCCCGACAAAAACGCCGAGAACTCGAAAAACAAGGCCTGCAAGCCGCCACGCACGCTCCGCGCCCTCTTCTTCGCGGGCACGAGTGAACGAGGGCACCAAGGCGGCACTCATCGCCCCTTCAGCGAAGAGATCTCTTAAGAGATTCGGCAGACGAAAAGCTACGATATAGGCATCCGTTGCCATGCCGGCGCCGAACATCACGGCAAAAACCTGCTCTCGCACGAGACCCATGATGCGACTCAAGAAGGTCGCAAAACTCATGGCCCCTGCGGCCCGGAGAAAAGACGGCGAACTCATGCTTGGGTCAGCGCAAGATTAAAGGCCTTGGAAAGCCACCGATCAATTCCGGAATCGATTTTAGATCGAAAAGGCATGGCTAGGAAACTCAGGTTGCCGGTAAGTTCAAATTCCCCCTCCCGACAGTAGAGCGTGGCTGTGATCATGGAAGAGCTTAACTTGAGCTCTTTTTGTCCCAGATCACGATCGATCTTATAGTCTCCAAGACCGGTTTTCTGCATGAATAGATCAATTTCGGCGGAGACCTTCTCGTAAAGCTCAGCGGAGGTTTTTCCGGGGATCGCAACTTTTCTGGTATATTTTGGCATCTTGAATTCTACTTTATCAGGGCTCGGCGACAACTTCAAATTCCGCAAGCTCAAGACCCGAGGCGATTTCATTTTCAGACTCGACGAGCCACTTTGTGACCCGAATTGGAACGGCCACGGCATGAGGAACTAAGACCCCCATCGACTCGATCAGTAAAAACACACTGTGAGCCGGAACTAGGCTTCCGGCCTGAAAAAGAATCGAATAAACGCGCCCCCCTGTGAGGGCTCGGATTCGCGAAAGAGGAATCTTTGCGGTATTCGAGGTCGCAGGCTTTACTGCTGGCTCTACCACTGGCTCTAAAGGAACCCACGATCGACGAATGACAAAAAAGTGGGCATCAATCCGCGCATGCCAGCGATCGGGAGATACCGGAAACAGACAGAGTTTAGGATCTCCCAGCTCCGGGCAACGTAGCTGTCCTGAAATTCCTTTACGGTTTTCAAAATCGAAATCTACAAAAGGCGCCTTCCATTGAAGTACGATGGGGGTTTGAAGCTTGTTCCTTCTCGGGACTCCCCCGCCTTCTCGCGAAATCCGAAAGAGAGAGCGCAACCCGGATCGGGGTTCAAACTGAGTCAGAACCTCATGACAAACAGCCTCAAGAAAACCTACATATTGAGGCAAATCTCGGGTCGAGCGCACAAATTCTTCATCCAAAAAACCGGCATGAAATATCCCTTCCGAAACATACGGATGCTCCAACACTTCGAGAGCGTACCCTTCGGTCGTCGCCAGAGAGCCTGAAATCCAAGACTCACGAAGCATCCCACGCGCCAAGGCAAAGGTCTCATTCTTATGGGGAGCTAAAACGGTAAGGTTGCCCAGAGGAATTTCGTCAAAATGGCTGACGCGCTCACCGCTCCCTACCCAAAGATGAAAAAAACCTTTCGTGGCGGAAGACTCGACCGCTGCCCCCTGATTCACCTCAGCGATCATACCGGGCTTGGGGAATCCCAACCAAGGATCCCAGGCCTGCAGGGTCAATTGCAGGCCGAATCGAGGGACTTCAGTGTCTTGAGCCGGGCGAGTCGGGTTGCTCGGGCGCTTTCTCCCCAAAACCGCTAACTGCCAATCAATCGCACGCGTCTGCGCCACCCCTTCCCAGAGTCGAAACGCGCTATCAAGGCCCGCCTTCCCTCCGATGAGGAAAACCCCTTGAGAACTCACCAAAAACTCAAAAGAACCGACCCCTACGAAACCGCAGGCTTCGCTGACAAGTTTAGTCTGATCCTTGAGCGTCTGGTTTATATTCGGCTCATGCGCGGATACGGTCGATGCAAAGTCCAAAATCCGTCGATGGCCTAC
>CAIRTR010000279.1 GCA_903881565.1 Oligoflexia bacterium
AAAGTGCGGGTTAATGAATAGTGAATCTCGGGAATTAAGAAAACATCAAAACGGCGAAAGGTCTTCGTGAAAATCTCTCCAAACGCGACGGCGTAGAATCCCTTGCCTGTCATCTCAGCGGGGCTTGTGGTCTGCGAATCGTAAATAGACTTTCCTGTGGGCAGTGTGAGTTGTGCAAAGGTGATTCCTTTGGGTTTCCATTGAGAATAGGACCATTCTGGCAAGGTCTCGTGCCCCAAGGTCAGCGCAATGTCTCCTAATCGCGTTGCTTGCGTTGAGCTCTTTGTGTCCCCAACGCTTCGTTGAATAAGTGGAACGTCTATTCCACACTGAAACCGATCGCTCAACATGAGGGCTGAATCGATTCGAAGCGTCTGAGTGATTTCAGAATTTGTTGGTGTTCGAAAAACAGGAATTCCCTGATCAGGAGAATCTCCAATGACGGAGCCACGAGAGATCCCTAGTGAAATTTGAGCGAGATCATCGCCCGAAACGATTGCAGGGGCTGCTGCACCGCTGGAACAACAGGGAGCTGCCCATGTTTGTTCAAGGTGAGTGCAGAAGAATGCGATAGTGAGAAAAAGAAAACTAGATTTCAACATCAAGTTTTGCTTGGGCAATTACTTGCGCGTCTTGCTTAAGTTGAACCCATATTTCCCATTTTCCAGGCATAATGAAATAAACATTCGTCGCGCTAAAAACACCCGGAGTTGCAGCGCCTGCGGCATCAAGGGTTGCAACGAGATGGACGGGCGATGATCCGTGTCCCATGGAAGGCATCCAGAGTTTTACAAATGGTGTGAGGGCCGGGGTCACGTAGGGGCCGGATTCGCTGCCTTGGGTTTTGTCCCAAAATTTCAAAGTAAATTCGCCTGTCTCACTATCTGTTGCTTGCTTTACCCACGTTAGGGATGCGCAAAGATTATGCTCAGTAAAGGCTATGGGGCAAATGCTCTCGACCGCAAGTTGCTGCTCTGCAGGGGCCGCATCGGCATGGTTTAGGATCGGAGAGTCGACGCAGCCTATGAAGAATGTCGCCATCAAGATCAGGCCGGTTTGTTGAATTAGTGTTTTCATTTCATTGATCTCCATATTTCGTGTTTACCTTTTTATTACACATCCTAAAGTGCGAACTGATTTCAGGGGGGGCGCTTTTCCCTCTGCAATTGAAGTCAGAGCGTCTTTTAAGTAATGTTTTTTTGCTTCGCTCTCATTATGGCTGTCGTCGATCCCCCCTTGAAAAAGAGGGGCACCTTTTGGGCCTATTACAAAAATATGGGGAGTTTTAAGGGCTCCAAACGTATCCGCAAATTGATTGCTTCGATCCTGAATGACCGGGAAAGGAAACGCCGACTTTTCAAAATGTGCCTTCGTAAAATCACAAGCCTCATCGAGGTTAGAGTGGATTGCGATAAACTGGACGCCGCGAGGAGAGAATTCCTCAAAAAGCTTCTTGAGCGCGGTTTCATGGCTTGCAGAGCAGGGGCATTTTGCCGACAAAAAAGCGATGACAGTGGCCCTTGAAGCCTGAGTGATGGGAACTTCTGTTGGTTTTGCGGTGACAACATCTTCTCCGTTTATGGAGCCAGTAAACACAAACCCGTCAGCGACGTTGGGTGCGTCAACTCGCTTGATGTTGACTTCTGCGTGAGAGGAGCAGGCGCAGTGGGGGCTGGGGGATTGTTCCGCGTGGGCAGTCCCGAGTGAGTGTAGCGCCAAGAGTGTAATGAGATTCGTTAGTGGTTTCACGTTGGATGAGTTGTATCAGAATATAGTGAAATCTAAAGCAGAAAGACGAGGTTTTCCAGAGCCTAGATATGCAAGCATCGGGTTAGTCTTTGTGTTAGTAACATTATTATTGCGGGAGACTGAATCTTTTGACGACACTTCTACCCATTCTTAGTGCAGGGGTTATTGCTGGAGCGGCGCATGTTTTTATGGGGCCTGATCACTTGGCTGCGGTCGCGCCCCTTGCGCTGGTCGAAAGAAATAGATCTTGGGTACTGGGGGTTCGCTGGGGACTTGGGCACGCAAGTGGTGTAATTTTGGTGGCACTCGTCGCTTGGCTGTTTCGTGAACTGCTTCCAGTAGAACTTTTTTCGTCACATTGTGAGCGGTTAGTGGGCGTGATGCTGATCGGAATTGGAGTTTGGGGACTTCGTAAGGCATTGCGATTTAAATTGCACGTTCACGAGCATTCTCACGGGGATGAACCTCACCTTCATTTACACGCCCATCACTCAAGCCATAAAAAAACGCATGTACATACCCATGCATCGTTGGTTGTAGGGATTTTGCACGGTTTAGCGGGGGGATCACATTTTTTAGGAGTTTTGCCTGCGCTGGCAATGCCGACTCAGCAAGCGGCCGCAGTTTATCTCGTGGCTTTTGGTGTGGGGACTGTTGTGGCGATGGCCAGTTTTTCCCTGATTTTGGGCATTGTCGGAGCTAAGTTTGAGGCCTCTGGCGCTAAGTGGTTTAAGCGGTTGATGGCGGTTTCCTCGGGAGCTTCGATCGCAGTGGGTGGGTATTGGCTGGGGGCATAGGACTAAAATCGACGTGCCCCTCGTTTCGGGGAAGAGCCTAGTTTTGTGGGATTTTTCTTTGTAAGTTATTGATTTTATTGGCTTTTTTGTGTTTTGGGGTGACCGACCCGAACTGAAAGAAATCGCCGGCTTACGGCCCGCTTTTGACTATTGTAGACAACACCTCCACTTCGTTCAAGCGTATTCCACTATTCGAGGGCAGCGTTTGGTCACGCAATGTTGAGTTCTCCTCGAAACTGAGTGAGCGCCGCCTTTAGAATCATCGAGTATTCCTGGTCATCTGCGACAAGTCTTTCCATTTCGGCTTTGAGAATGCCTTGAATCGCTGCTGGAGCGCGCGATGCACGGTCCACAAGTTGGTAAAGGGCGTCGATTTTTTCTTTGCGACGTTCCAGCAGTTCAGCTCTGTTCAGGTGAACAAGGGCAGCAGTCAACTGCCCGCGATTGTCTCCTGCTTTGCCATATATTAGCGTTCCGGCAGTAACAAGGTGAGTGGTGGGATCATCGACAAACGGATTGAGCGGTGGACACGCCGGATCGTATGTGTCGGACTTGAGCTGATTGCAAACGCGGCACACAAAGGCAAGATTGTCCCAAGTGAATGTTTCGTTTCGGTACCGTGACTTTGGTTTGAGATGCTCGATGTCCCCCTGGGCTACGTGGCGTTGCTTGCTTTCGCAGTAAACGCATTTCTCATGAGCGGCGGTCATGAGGGCTGCCTTGATGTCTGGGTGTCGATACCTTGTTGCTAAAGCATCTGGGACGCTTGTGCCGTTGGTAATGTGTCCCAAGAGTTCCGCAGTCCACGTTGCACAGTTCTGCGTTAAGACGTCTGGCTCTGGTGGACGAGTAATCTTAATCAACCTCGAACTCCTGACTTTTTATCTAGGAATTGAGTGATTGCCGTCGGGACCAGATGGTCGAGGTGCTTCCTCTTTAGCTCGTCAGAAAGTGCCTTGATCGACTCTTCAGTAATCTCTTTCGAAACAAATTTTTCCACCGTCGCGTCAAGCTCGTGCTCCACCCAGATTGGCAGGGTTAGCGGTACACCTAGAACGTCTCGTAAGATCTCAGACGCGGTAGACGCTTTGTTGACGAGATCGAGAACCTGACTTGAAACCCGTGAGTCCACCCCATAATCTAGCGCTATCACGTTTGAATCCTTCACTGAGCCCACTATGAAGGGCGAGTGAGTGGTTACAATGAACTGCGCATTTGGGAAAGCCTCCATGAATGAGGGAAGGAGTGACCTTTGCATGGCGGCATGGAGGTGGTTTTCAGCCTCGTCAATAATTACTACAAACGGTGAAGTCGCATCTGTCTGAAACGTGAAGACCTGCCAAGCTAGGTCGACAAGGGCACTGATCCCGCCGGAACATGCATCCAGCATAAACTCCCCAGAGGTGCAAATCAGCAGAACTTCCGATTTTCTTATCGCGATCTCTTTGAATCCCAGGGTTTTTGGTAGAATTGTCTTGAGGATTTCTTGGAATTCTTCAAATGACCGACGAGCGTGGGTTTCGGCCTCGATGACCTCATTCCCGTACCCATAGGTAGCCCAGCTTATTAGTGTCTCCTTGATGACAAAACTGCTGCGATTTGTGCCACCAGAGAGGGCAGATTGCTGGCAATTATTGAAAGACTGGTTGTAGGCGTCTTGCTTAGTGCGGGCGACAGTACCTATCTGATTGACGGCTTGGTAAAGAAACTGAGGGCGGTGGGCCGGAATGTGGAGCCCCCGGATACCGACATTCACGGAAACACTAGGGACATAAGTCGCGCCCGATCCAGCCGGTACGACAATCTTTCCGATCTGCCCGGACGAATAGGACAGTGATCCTATTTCCATGCCGAGGTCTAGTTCTGATCGCGACTCCTTTCCGAGCCAACCGCGCGGTAGAAATCTTGTAAAAAATCCAATCAGGCCGGTTTTCTCATTTTTGGTCGGTGTTGCGCATTCCTGATATCCCCAACCTAGTTGGCGCGCGAGCAAACGTATAATCGTGCTCTTTCCGCTGCCATTCGCACCCGTAATGACCGTAACTTTTGGATGAAACGGAATCAAGGATAGTCCGTTCAAACGCGGTTTCCTTTTAGCCCTACCCTCCTGAAATCGCTCAAAGACGGGAGCCGCGCGCCCAGGGGGAGAACAAAAGACTCGTTCTCACGTGAAATCTAGCCTTACTGAGA
>CAIRTR010000280.1 GCA_903881565.1 Oligoflexia bacterium
CCAATGTCTGGGGGCAAGACTCATTCACAACCCAAGTGGGCACTCCTGTCGCAAACGATGCGGGAACAGAATGGAAATACTTTTCTCAACCCATAGCGATTATGAAAGACTCTGTTGGGGACTATGTCTGGTTCGCGGATCAAGCTCAGTATCGGCTAATCCGCGCGAAGCGCTCTGCGTTTTGGAGTCTAGCGAAGCCATAACATGAATTTATTTTTCAAAATATCGTGTCTCCACTGATCCTCTAAACCGCCTCTTAACCATTTCACCCAAAGATGAGGCGTAACTACACCGGAACTCTTTGCGACATCGAAAAAGGACGGCAACTCGTAAGTGTGGCGCTTGCGGCGAAAATTGCAAAAACAGCTGGGCTGTCCATTGAGCGAGCTCAAATTTCTAAGCCGACTTCTTCTCGATCATCCACTCATCCTGAAACTTTGCCTCCAGAAACTTAATACGACAGCGCGATTCCAAAATCTCATTCAAGTCGGTGACCTTATAATCGTGATTCGCTTTTCCAGTGAGAACCATATAGCGCAAAGCCACGTCAGCCGACCCAGGGACTTTAAGGACCCCTGTCTCCCAACGAGAGATCGTTTCTCTGGCAACCGCGAATCGTGCCGCAATATCCGCCCCCGAGTGACCAAGATACGATCTTAGAAACCGAAACTCTTTGCCCGTCAGCCGACTCTCCTTCGAAACAATCACGCGCGCAATCGCGTCCTGAAGCCCTGCTGGGTCAGGAATTTCAACCTCTTCTTCGCCACAGCTTGGACAAGACCACAGGGTCACGCCTTTGAGATAAACATGGGAAAGTCCACTTTCCACGTAATGGTAGCGAGTTGATTTGCCGCGAATCGTTTTAGAATTGCAATGTGAGCAGTTCATTTTTAACCTATTTCCTTTTTACCGTGATGAGCCGAATGCGATTCTCGTCCAAAAACTGGAAGGCCACGGCCATCCGCTCGGTCTCAACGTTGTACACAATTTGCCCAGTCCTAATATCCGCTTCACCTTGTTTACAAAAAGATCCGGCCTTCATCACATTGATCGCATCGTTTAGGCCGACGTTTCGACCCAAACATCGTTTCTTAAAATGATCGGTCATATGAAGAAACGCCTTACCCACTCTATACAAAGCAAAGAATTTAGCCAAAAGCTTCCGCGCCTCTGTCCGATCCAGCAAATGATACAATATATCATTATGTGACATTTAGTCAATCTCCTACAGCTTTGCCAAATTCGGCCTTAAGGGAACCCAAACTTCCCAGCTTCCAGGCAATTTCCATGACAATTGGATCCAGTATCGAAAAATGCACAATTGTTGAGCAATTACAGCGAATCAAACTCATTGGGCGTCACCTCGCCGGCGAGGCGGGGCCGAAACACGCAGCGCGACCGAGCCAAATCAATCCTCAACTCCAATGCCCCCAAGGAACGATCACCACTGGATTCTTTTTCTCAGCCACAATCTCATCAACTGGAGCCACGAGAATTCCGCTCTTTGACTTCAATTTTTGAATCGCGCCCAATAACGGTCTCGAATGATAAGTAAACGCGGAAGACCCGATTTTGGATTCGGTCATCACACGAATGGGGATATCGTTCCATACGAATTCCACAGGGGTCCCCGCCTTGCTTTTAAAATACGCGAGCTGCTGACGATTGCCTGAGTACTCAAGCCCCGCCAAGATCTCAAAAAGAATCTTATGGCGAACCAGAGACAAGAACGCCCCTTCCGAAAGGGTTTCTTTCATAAAATAGGAGGCAAGCCCCGTGTCTCCAAAAAAGTAGGCATCTTCTCCCTGCCCCGCCTCATGACACAAAAGTCGCTTCAATACGAAAATGCGCTCCATGGCCTCGAGATATTTTTTGACCTTTCGCTTATCCATGGAAAAATGGCGAATCGTTACCAGCTCCCCATCTGTTAAGATCTTCCCTATTTTATAAAGGATTTGAAATGCGATCTCCGGATCATAGTTACTCCCATAGACCCGCTGCAAATCCCGATAAACGGTGGTCTCCGCCCAACTTTCCCAATAACTCTTTCGCTCATCGGCTGAACGCAAAAACATCGGAACCGGAAGCCCCCCCAGCTCTAAGCTCTGCGTAAATTGCTGAATGCTGAACCTCGAACTCAAAGAATGCAAAGTTTGCGCATGCGCAGATGAAAACGACTCTTGATGGGCTTCAGCCAAAGTGAGGGGGTATAGATAAAGAACCCCGAGTCGGCCGGTGAGCGATTCCCGAGATTGATCTTTGCTTTGAAAAGAAGAAGAACCCGTCAAAATAAACTGCCCCGGCACCCTCTTGTGATCAACCTGGAGTTTGATTTCATCAAAAAGCCCTGGCGCCTTTTGGACTTCATCAATTACAAGGGGGCATGGGTGGCGTGCAAGAAACGTCTTCGCACTTTTTTGAGCGGCACTCAGATGGACTTCGCTATCAAGAGAGATCAAAGGGATCTCAGGCAGGCTCTTTTTCAGCAAGGTCGTTTTACCGACCTGTCTGAGTCCAAAGATCCCCAAACAAGGCCACAGCTTCATACTTTTCTTCAATCTGGGCGTTAGAAACCGGGATCTTTCGTGAGGCATAGGTATGGCTATAATAGCACATATCATCCTAAGTAGTAGGACTTTAATGCAATTGACTGGCAAAAAAGCATAGCACATACACCCCCTCGCCAAAGGGGGCGTACAGGTTATTTGCCATTATAATAACAAATTACTTGACCTTAACCGTAAAATATTGCCATTATAAGATCAAATGATCTGCACTCTCGAAATCTACATCAAAGACCAATGGATCAAAGCCGCCAACTTTGAAGTCAGACCTCAAACCGAAATCGACAAGGGTTATCGCGGATCGGGATTTTTAACTTACGACGAAGACTACACAGCGGAGCATCTCAACGAGCGCGGCATTAACGCGATTTCCTGTCGCTACCTGGTTAATTATCAGCTTTACGATGGAGAAGCATGGCCGTCTTTTTTGTTAGACTTGTTGCCATCCGGGGCCGGGCGTCGCCACTGGTTAAGTAAACTAGCGATTCAAGATGGACCTAAATCCGATTGGACCCTTTTGCTAAAAGGGGCAGGTAATGCCCCCGGAAATCTCAGAATAGCTGAAGCCGTATTGCCGCTACCCCCAACGCCACACGCAGGCTTTGAATACGCAGACATCATTACGCGCCAAGAAAAATTCATAGAATATGCACAAACCCACGGAGCACCGGTAGCGGGTTCAACGGGCGCGCAAGGAGATGCTCCAAAGTTCCTGCTTTCCGAAGACCACCACGGGCATTGGCATGCCGATGGCGCACTCGCCGATTCACTGACCGCAAGGCATTGGCTCGTAAAATTCCCTCGAGGAAAAGAGGCGTCCGACAGAAGGATTCTGCGCAATGAGGCGGCCTACGCGAAAGTAGCCAAAACCATGGGCTTGCGCGTGTTCGGTGACTTTAAGTTCGACAACAACGTCCTTTTTGTTCCAAGATTTGACCGCGAAGTCACTCGAAATCAAGTCATCCGGCACGGCCAAGAGACACTCTGCTCGCTTGCAGGAGTATCGGAGTTTTCGGTGCGGATTCCACAAGAGCGCCTTTGCGAAGTGATTGCCGAGTACTCCTCCAATAAAGAAGCGGATATTAAAGAATTTGTCCTCCGCGACGTCCTCAATGTGGCAATGGGCAATACCGACAATCACGCGAGAAACACCTCGATGTCAAAATATCCAGATGGGCGGGTTACTTTGTCACCTTTGTATGACTTTGCGCCCATGATCTTAGATGACCAGGGAATCGCGCGCGTCTGCCGATGGACCGACGTCGAAGATTCAGGAATGCCCGATTGGGGGCGCGTCGCCGACAAACTGGGACCACTCGGCATTGATTCAAAGAAGCTACGAGCTGAACTCCGGACTTTTGGCGCTAAGGTGCGCGCACTACCGCAAATCATGACCCAACAAGGAGTGGATCCTGATTTGATCAAACAGCTAAAAATGCACGTAAAAGAATTGGCGGACAAACTTGAAAAAACCTGCTGATCGCATCAAAGCTCGCGTCGATTTTTACAATGACCTAAGCCAAGGCGCACTCACTCTCGCAGACACCGTTCGCCGAATGCGCGCAATCGCTGGCAAAACACAGGCAGAATACGCCGAACTCGTGGGGGTTGCTCCCCGAATTATCATTGACCTAGAGCGCGGAGTTGGGAACCCAACCCTCAAGACCCTCGAGAAAATCGGCGCACCCTTTGGGTTACGAATCGCGTTCCGTTCCACCTCGCCGGCGAGGGCCGTGCCCTAAGGCACGCTGAGTCGAGAACTCCTCCTACCTTCCCTCTTTACTAAGGGATTCTGGTGAGTTAGTAATTCGACCGAATCCAAGAAATATTCAAATAGTATAATGAAACGATTAAAAGCCCTATTTTCAGGCGGAGGCAAACGCGTGAGTTCAGAGATTTCCCCAGAAAAACCAGAAGCTGCAACGGATCCTACGGCGACCCAACCCGAAGCCGCAGCCCCCAACCTCGAAGCCGCTCGAATTGCAGAGCTTGAGGCGCTGGTAAAAGAAAAAGAATCAAAATTCCTCTACCTGTATGCCGAATTCGAAAATTTTAAGAAGCGCGCCCTCAAAGAGCGAACAGATTTAATGAAATTTGGCTGGGAAGGCGTCGCCTCGGACCTCTTAGGCGTGCTCGATAACTTGGAACGTGGCTTGGCCCACGCGCCCGCTCAAACGGACGCCAATTTGCTCCAAGGCCTTAAAATGGTCCTAACCCAATTCAAATCAACCATCCAAAAGCAAGGCGTTGAAGAAGTTCAATCCCTTGGCAAGCCTTTTGACCCCCATTTTCATGAAGCCTTGGGCGAAGAGCCAAGCGATCAGGCCAGTGGGACCATAACCCAAGAACATATCAAGGGTTTTACCCTCCATGGCCGGCTTTTGCGGCCTGCCAGGGTTATCATCAGCTCCGGACCAAAATCTGAGGAGAAGGGTTGACGAACCGGTTTTCGGACCCATCTTTAAGTTTAAGAACAACTAAAATGACGCACCGTCAGTAGCACTCTAGTAGAAAGGGTTTAATTTTATGGGAAAAATCATCGGAATCGACTTAGGAACAACCAACTCATGCGTAGCAGTCCTCGAAGGCGGCGAACCCAAGGTTATCCCAAACTCTGAAGGCGGCAACACCACCCCTTCTGTCGCTGGATTTGCGGCATCATCCGAAAAACTCGTAGGCCAGACTGCCAAGCGCCAAGCGGTGACCAATCCAGAAAAAACCATTTTTGAATCCAAGCGCCTCATCGGCCGCAAGTTCAACTCCCGCGAAGTTCAGGAGTTCATCAAAGTGGCTCCTTTCAAGATCGTCGAAGCCCCAAACGGCGACGCATGGGTTAAAGTGGGTGACCGAGAATACTCCCCACAAGAAATCGCTGCGCTCGTTCTTCAAAAAATGAAAAAGACCGCCGAAGACTATTTGGGCGAACCCGTCACTGAAGCCGTCGTGACCGTTCCCGCCTACTTCAACGATGCTCAGAGACAAGCCACCAAAGATGCCGGCCGCATTGCGGGCCTCGAAGTAAAACGAATCATCAACGAACCTACCTCGGCAGCACTCGCCTACGGCCTGGACAAAAAGGGCAAAGACGAAATCGTCGCTGTTTTTGACTTAGGCGGCGGGACTTTTGATATTTCGATTCTTGAATTAGGCGATGGCGTGTTTGAAGTAAAAGCCACCAACGGCGATACGTTCTTGGGCGGCGGTAACTTCGACCAACGCATCATCGATTGGCTCGCTGACGAATTCAAAAAAGAAAACGGAATCGATCTCCGTAAAGACAAAATGGCTCTTCAACGCCTCAAAGAAGCGGCCGAAAAAGCAAAGCACGAACTCTCCAGCACGATGGAAACGGACATCAACCTCCCCTTCATCACGGCCGACGCTTCGGGCCCAAAGCATCTCAATATCAAATTGAGCCGCTCTAAATTCGAATCCCTTGTCGCTGATCTCATCGACAAACTTGTTGCTCCTTGCGAAACCTGCATCAAGGATTCGGGCGTCCCAAAAAACAAGATCAACGAAGTGATCTTGGTCGGCGGCATGATCCGCATGCCAAGAGTTCAGCAGAAGGTAAAAGAAATCTTTGGAATTGAGCCCCACAAGGGCGTGAACCCTGACGAAGTCGTTGCAGTCGGCGCAGCCATTCAAGGCGGCGTACTCAAAGGCGACGTCAAAGACGTTCTCCTCCTGGATGTGACCCCTTTGTCTTTGGGCATCGAAACCCTGGGCGGCGTGTTCACGAAACTCATCGAGAAGAACACCACCATTCCTGCTAAAAAATCCCAGGTTTTCTCAACGGCCGCAGACAGCCAAACGGCCGTGACGATTCACGCGCTTCAAGGCGAGCGTGATTTTGCGGAGTACAACAAATCACTGGGTCGGTTTGACCTTGTAGGGATCCCACCTGCACCTCGCGGCGTCCCGCAAGTTGAAGTGACTTTCGACATCGACGCAAACGGAATGGTTCATGTCGGAGCCAAAGACTTGGGCACCGGCAAAGAGCAGTCGATTCGGATCACTCCTTCAGGCGGACTCTCTGAAGAAGATATCAAGCGGATGCAAAAAGAAGCTGAAACTCATCGCGACGAAGACGACAAGCGCAAGCAACTCGTCAACGCCCGCAACACGCTTGATGGCCTGATCTATACGATTGAGCGCACGATCAAGGAAAATGCGGAAAAGATTGAAGCCGATACCAAGACCGAATGCGAAAATGCTGTGATTGAAGCTCGCAAACACTTGGAGAGCAAAGATCTTGCCGAACTTCAAAAAGCGACCGAGACGCTGACCACCTCTTCAAACAAGATGGCCGAGCAGATCTATCGCAAAGCCAGCCCTGAAGCCGGTCCTCAAGGGGATGCGGCAGGAGCCCATGCCCACGCAGAAGGCGCACCCGGTACGGGTGATGCGGCTGGCGACAAAGCCGGTGACAAAAAAGACAGCAAAAAAGAAGACGTCATCGATGCGGACTTCAAGGAAGTCTAAGATCTCGTGTCGACAAAAAGGGACTATTACGAAGTACTAGGGCTATCTCGCGGTGCTACTGCCGAGGATCTCAAGAAGTCATATCGAAAACTCGCCGTTCAGTTTCATCCGGACAAAAATCCGGGCGATAAAAAAGCCGAGGAGAAGTTCAAAGAACTCTCCGAAGCCTATGAGGTTCTCTCCAACGACCAGAAGCGCCAGGTGTATGATCAATACGGTCATGCTGCGATGGGTGCTGGCGGTCCCGGTGGCGGGTTCGGTGGTGGTGGATTTGAGGGAGGCTTCGGCTCTTCCATCAATGACATCTTTGGTGATATCTTCGGCGACATTTTTGGCCAACAACAAGGGGGCCCAGGTCGTCGTGGAGGCGCGCGTCGGCGTGCAGGGCGCCCGGGGGCAGATCTTCGCACCACGGTTGATCTGACTTTTGAAGAGGCGGCATTTGGGGGCGAAAAAGTCCTCACGATCCAAAAATCCGCTCGCTGCGAGACCTGTGAAGGAACAGGCGCAAAGCCGGGAACCAGTCCTGACACCTGCAATCAATGCGGCGGTCGCGGAGAGGTCAACTTTCAACAAGGCTTTTTTGCGATTACCAGACCTTGTCCAAAATGCAGTGGAGCAGGACAGACAATCCCACACCCTTGTGGCGATTGTCGCGGCACCGGTCATTATCGAAAAAGCTCACAGATTGCGGTTAAGATTCCAGCGGGTGTGGATACCGGCCAGCGCCTGAAACTTACAAATGAAGGCGAGGCCGGCGACCGCGGCGGTCCTCCCGGCGATCTTTACGTTTCAATCAATATTCTGCCTCATGAATTTTTCACCCGCGAAGAATTTGATGTCATTTGCGAAGTTCCGATTACCTTTACCCAGGCCGCCTTGGGAGCCGAAATTGAAGTCCCGACCCTGGATGGCAAAGTAAAAGTCAAAGTCCCCGCCGGAACGCAATCGAACAGGACCCTGAGACTCAAGACCAAAGGTTTGGCACGTCTAGGATCCTATGGACGCGGCGATCAACTCGTGCGACTCATTGTAGAAGTACCAAGTAAACTCAGCAGCGAACAAAGGGATCTCCTCAAGCGCTTTGACGAGCTAAGCAAGGGGACTTCAAATCCGATGCATGAGACATTTTTTGGAAAGGTGAAGAACCTTTTCGGATAAGGCAGATTTTCTCATGCGAAAAGCCCTCTTCTTATTAGCTCTGGGATGTGCATCCTGTGCCGTGGCGCCGCCGGTGCATGAAGCGCCTGTATCGAAAAAGAAAAGAGCCGCTGGCGCTGTAACCTCGACCTCGATCGTACCTGCGCTCAACGAAAAGAAAACCTTTCGACAGATTCAGGACCTCTTTGGCACTAAAAACTTCGAAGCGCTCTTCCCACTCATCGACCAATACGAAAAAGTTTTCCCCCAAAGCGCGCATCTCATGCAAGTCGAGAATATCCATGGGCTTGCGTTTGTGCTTACGAAACAACCCGCACTTTCGATCCCCCATTTTCGGATCGCCCTCGATAGAAGTCCGATTGTCGGCAGTTTTAGGCACTACGTTCTTTACAATCTAGGCATGGCCCAGTTCGAGTCAGGAGAATTTTCTGCTTCCGAGGAGACCCTTGCTGAACTCAAACTCGATCAACTTGACAAAGACAACCAAACTCGCGCGCGGTACTTAAAAGCCCGCTTACTTCAAAGAAAAGGCGAAGCGTTTGAAGCCGCCCGAGAGGCGCTAGCTGCGGCCCGCACATTGCTCCAAAGCTCCGAGACACATTCAAGCCTGACGAGTTTGGCAAAACAGGCTGTTGAAGAGATTTCAAAAACTGATCAACTTGAAAATCTCCTTAAAGAATTTGAAGATGCTTCGCTTGCCGATGCCGTTTTGTTCCGATTGGGGTCATTAGAAATTTCCAAAAAAGAAATCGAAAAGGGAACAAATCATCTGCGCTCCCTCATGAGTCGTTTTCCAAAAAGCGCCTATTATGCGCAAGCGCTTGAACTGGTGCGCGGCCAATACACTGAAACTGAAGTGCAAGCCTCATCAATCGGCGTTTTACTTCCCACCAAGGGAAAATTCGCCCGCTTTTCAACCCGCATTATTCAGGGTCTGGAAATGGGTTTTGGAATTTTTGGCGACAAGATCCCGGCGACCGCTTCAGCCTCTGCTCAAAGCTCCGACATCACCCTTGTCATCGAAGATAGCGGCGACACACCCGAGCAAGCCCTCGAAGCCTTCGATCGTATGGTGACCCAACATCACGTTATCGCCGTGATTGGCCCCCTGCTCAGCAAAGGGATTGAACCGCTGATGGAAAGATCCCAACAAGCCGGAGTTCCTCTCCTGACTCTCTCACGGCAAACCCCGCAGAGTTCGGCCGATACCGTTTTCCACGCAGGGTTAACAAACCGATTGCAAACCCAAAAGATCGCTGCCTACGCCATTCAAAAAATGGGGCTAAAGAGATTTGCCATTCTCGCGCCTAAAGACAAGACAGGTGAAGATCTCACCAATCATTTTTGGGATGCCGTGGAATCACTCGGCGGGGAAATCGTTGGCGCTGAAACCTACAATGCCGGCGAAACGGACTTTCGACAACCTGTCGATAAACTCGGCGGACTCTATTATACGGAGTCCCGGCAACGCGAACTTGACGCGCTTGTTAAAGAGCGGGATGAACTCCATATCAAAAAACGCACACGAAAGACCGAACAATATTTCAGTCTGAAGCCCGTCGTGGATTTTGATGCTGTCTTTATTCCCGAGGATCCAAAAGTCTCGAGCCTTATTATTCCGACCTTTGCCTATCGTGATGTCGATCACGTTCGATTCTTAGGCCTTTCCGATTGGAACTCTCCTGACTTTCCTTCACGCACAGTCAGTCCACCTGACAGTGTATTTTTCTGCGATGCTTTTTTTCTAGAATCGCAGGATCCGCAAATTCAGAATTTTTCTGAAGGATACAAAAAAATCTACGCAATGGCCCCCTCTTCTATGGAGGCAATTGCGTTCGATACCGCCAAAATTTTGACCTCAGGATTTGCGCAGGGAGCAACGACGCGCGCTTCCCTGAAAGAGTATCTCAAAGGAATCAAGGGCTATCCCGGAGTTTCGGGTCGCACCACGATAGTCGATGGGCACTTTGACCGCAGTCTAGATATCCTGACCTTGCACGCAGGTAAAATCACAGAAGCTAAGCCCTAAATACGGCAGCGGCGGACTAGGTAAATCCTGCCCCTTGGCATCTTTTAGATAATTAAGTCATACTAGATCAAGAGCTGGTTCTGTTCGAGAGGCATGAGGCTTCTCTATAGAATCGGAGTAGAACGTTAGAGCCATTGCGATAGGAATTTTTTAATTTCTATCGAAGTCAGGAGGACGCTTGGGGCTTCGTTTCGACCCAGTAGGCGGCGGGCAGTTTAAGCAAATGGTTAATCAGCTCATTGAAGCTGAAAAACAGCCTATAAAAGCGCTCGAAACCCGCAAAGCGCGCGAAGAAACGAAACTCAAACTGTTCCAAGAATTCAAAGCTAAATTCGCAACGATAGATAAATCGGTTGCGGAGATTGCTAACTTTAAAACTTTTCGAGAACTCAAAGTTGACGCAGGCGATGGCACTAATCTCATCGGTGTAACTCTGGATAAGGAAAAAGCAGAGCCAGGAACTTTCCAGATTCAAATCGACTCGCTTGCCGCCCGCACCTCCGTCATCTCCAATGGATTCGAAAACCCTGACGAGGCGATTTTGGGAATTGGGTTTGTGGTTATGCCCAACAGCAAGGGCGAAAAGACAGAAGTCTTCATTGATGAGGATCAATCTAGCCTGCGCGGACTTGCCAATGCGATCAACAAGCAAGCGGATATTGCGGTGCGAGCGGCGGTGGTAAAGGATGCGGCAGATGAGGAGACGCCTTGGCGCCTTATTCTGAGTGCAAAAAAGGACGGAGCAAAGAACCAAATCGAGTTTCCGGACTTCTACTTCCTGGATGGGGTGCGCGACTTCATTATTGATGACAACCACGAATCCAAAAATGCCCAGGTAATGATCGACGGGTTCCCATTGGAGCTTGATAGCAACGACATCTCGGACTTTTTGCCAGGCGTGAATATTCACCTTAAACAGGCGCGACCTGACTCGCCGTTCACACTGACCATTTCGGAAGATCCTCAAAAAGTCGCAGGCAAAATGAAGGCCTTGGTTGACCAGGTCAATCAGATTTTTCAATTTATCAGCAAGCAAAATCAGGTCGATGAAAAAAGTGATACGCGTACCACGTTCTCGGGCGACACGGGTCTGCAATCTGTCGAATATCGACTTCGAAACCTGCTCCACGAAGGCTTCCCTGCGGGCGATCCGAAGTCCGACTCGTTTCGTCTCGTGTTTCTCAATCAACTGGGCGTCGAATTCGATCGCAACGGTCAACTGAGCTTTAAAGAAGACAAGTTCGCGAAAAATATCGATTCGGATTTCGGCGCAATCGCTGAAGCCATTACGGGGTCCTTCGGCTTTGCCTATCAGCTTCGAACTGTTCTTTCAGGCTATACGCAAACGGGCAGCGGGATGCTGGCGCTCCGCGAGGCCGGGCTGCGCGCGCGCATCAAGCAATTTGACGATCAGATCGAACAAAAAACAAAAGCAGTGGAACGAAAAACCGAGTCACTCACAAGCCAGTTCGCCAAGCTCGAAGGAACGATGGCGAATTTACAACGACAACAGCAATCACTCAGTGCTGCCTTGCCTGCGGGCGGGGGCGGCATGGTGGGCCAGCTTCTAGGAGGATGAAGTAAATGACAAATCCATATCGTGCAAACCAATACCGTCAAACGGCTGTCACTACAGCCAATCGGGGACAGATTCTCCTGATGCTCTATGAAGCGGCCATTGCGAACGTCAAAAAAGCGTCGGCTGCCCTTGATAAAAAGGATATGAAGACAAAGGGCGTCTGTATCATCAAAGCGCACGACATCATCAACGAGCTACTCAATACTCTTAATTTTGAAATTGGAGGAGACGTTGCTAGAGAGCTCGAACGGCTCTATAATTATATGATAGGGGCGCTCGTGAAGAGCAATATGGAAAATTCGAAAGAGCCGCTCTTGTCAGTACAGAAACTTCTCGAAACCCTTCTTGAAGGATGGCGAGGGGCGGTTGCTGAAGTGAACAAGGGCTTAGGAAACAGGAGTGCTTGAAAAGATGAGTCTCATTCGGTTGATCAAAACAAAAAATCGCTGCTTCGATCGCTTCTTGGAAGAAGCGCAACGATTCATTGACCTGGCAGGGCAGGGAGATTTTTCAGGGATCGATCGCCTTCAACAAAGACGTGACCTGATTCTGAGAGCCATTTCTTTATGCGACCGAAAGATTAATGAAGAAGTTGTCAATCTTGCTCCCTCCGAGCGAACCGAGGCGCTTCTCACATCAATTCGAGAACTCCTAAAGCTGCAAGATCAAAAGTTTTCGGAGATCACGCAGGCGGATGCGCGGATCTCACGTTTCCTCGAGCAAGAGCAAAATCGACTGTCGGCTGAAGTCTCCCAATCGAAACAGAGTATGTCTCACATGAAGAAGTTCAAAAGTACCTGGGTCGCCCAAGCGGGCGGAGAACTGGATGAAAAACTATGAATCAAATTAAGCCGGACTTACGCGACATGCTCATCAAAAAGATTGGCGATCAAAATAATGGAGAAACAAACGATCAAAGTATGGAGTTGATCGATATTGTGCCGATTCCCGTGACCTCTGATCGCATGGTAAGACTTCGTACCCTAGATGAAGCCCTCTCGGAAATGGAAAACCATCAGGACTCCGAGTCCACCGGCTACCTCGTGCAAGTTCGACGAAAGAAGGCCTCCGCTTCGAACGCTTCTTTCTCGCTCGATGCGATTGTCCCCGACAGCAATAATTTGAACACGACCCCTAATACAACGAATGCTCCTGAGAACACGAATGCAGATTCTCCAACAGAGAACACTGAAACCGACGGGGTCTATCTCGCCAATGGAAACCTTAATGTTCCGTTTCTCTTGAAGAATGCAGAACTTCTCTTCTCCTCGGGAGAATACACACTGGCTCGCAACATTTATCGAACCATGGCAGACCAAGGGGAACTTTCTTACTCCTCGCTCTACTGGATGGGCCGATGCTTTGAAGCGGAGAGCAAAGTCGACGAAGCACTCAAATGTTATGATCAATCCATCGCCTTCTATCCTTCGCTCGAGAGCTACCGGCGCATGGGCCTGATCCAGATGACCCGAAACAACCCTCAGCTTGCCGCCGAGACTCTGGAGCGCGCGCTCAACTTGAAGGATATCAGCTATGACAATCGCTTCGATTTGCATAAAGCCTGCGGGAACTGCTGGACGAAGGCTCAAAAGCCCGAGCATGCACTGAATCACTACCTTACCGCTCTCTCGGTTTATCCGACCGCCGACGACGTAAGGGCAAATATTGGAGCGTTGTATCTGCAGTCTCAAAAGACCGCAGAGGCGCGCAAGCATTTTCAGGAAGCGATCACAGCAAATCCAAAAAATGATAAGGCATTATCGGGAATCGCATCATGTTTCCTGGCGGAGGGAGATATCCGACAGGCTCATGATCATTTTGCACGCTCTCTTGAGATCGAACTCAATAACCCGACCGCTATTTTCTATCTGGTAAAGTGTGCTTATGAGCTTAAGAGTTACGCAACCGGAGCGAGAATTCTCGAAGACTACATTCAAATCGCGCCGATTAACGCAAATCTCTTATACAGCCTTGCCGGACTTCAGTTTCATCTTGGCCGCATGGCGGACTCAATGGAGACCGTCGAGCGAATTATTGAGATATCCCCAGCACATAATGGAGCAAATGATCTGAGAAACCGTATTCAAAAATTTGATAACTGAAAGAGTTTCTTTCGGTAATTTTGGACACTGTCATGGAGGACGGATGGCCGCAAATACAAAATTGTTACAAGGAAAAGTATCAGAAAACCCGCAGGAGCTTGATTTAGATGTCGAGCGCTTGCTCGCAGGCTTCTTAAGATCCCTGCTCGATGAGAAACGCGGTGTTCGTGTTCGCGAGTTGGAACGCAAAGCTGACGCCCCCACTGCTCCAAGCCTGATGATTTCGCCTGGTACGGAGGTCACCCAATGATTGCCCCAAGCGCCAGTCATGAGGTCAAGCCCCCACTTCGCTGTGCTGTGATTCAGCTTTCACGCTTCAGCGATTTAATTCAAAGCTTGATGGCACTAAGAGCCGCCAAACAACTTTACCCGCAACTCGAGATCCATCTGATCGTGCGCGAGGGACTTGAAGAAGCCGCAGGACGCGTGCCTTGGATAAAAAGCCTGACCGTTCTGCCAACCCAGACGCTGTTGGATCCGATTCTGCGCGGCGAGATGAGCGAACTCGAGGGATTGCGCCAGATGGCTCGTTGGATTACGCCTCTCGTCTCCGAGCCCTGGGATTTTGTGATGAATTGGTCCTACTCGGAGCCCAGCAGTTACCTCACATCCCTTTTACCCGGACGTGTGAAACTGGGGTATCTGAGACGAAAGGATCTCTCCTTTGGCTGTGCAGATGGCTGGAGTCACTATATTCAGGCGATTGTGCAATCGGGAATGAATCAAAACATTCACCTCACCGATATCTTGACCACGCAACTTCTCACCGTGCTTCAGATTCATGCCGGCGAGCCCGCTAACGATGGTAACTCACCACTGACTTCAAAGAATTTCTTCTCACTTTCATTCGATTCGCCTGCGCTATTGAAAAGTGGCGGCAAGGAATGGACTTGGAGAGACATCTCCAAGAAGTGGGTTGCCATTCAATTAGGGGATCAAACGAACAAGACACATTTGAATGCTTCACATTGGGCGCAACTCATTCGCCTTATTTCAAAACAATACCCCGATTACCGTTTTGTGCTTCTTGGGGAACCCGGAGAGCGGGAAACGAGTCGCCTCATTTTAAGTGAGCTCGGCGAAACATTGGGACGAAACCCCGTACTCTCCTTGGTGGGACAAACGGATTTTGACCTTTTTGCTTCAGTCATTGGCGCAAGTCAGTGGCTTTTTTCCGAGGACGGCCCAGCCATTGCCCTTGCGAGCGTATTAGGAACTCGCGTTTTCCACCTCTCGCACGCGGATGCACGCTGGAGTGAAGTGGGCCCCTACGGCAACGGACACTATACGCTTTTCGACCGAAACGGGTCTGCACTCACTCCCGAATCTATTTTCTGCGCCTGGTCCTATGGCGCACAGGAATGGGAGCATCACCGACATAAAACACTGGACCAACACTTCAGCGAAAATGGGTTACCGCTTGAACTACGAAAACTGCAGATCTATCGATCTAAGATTCGAAATGCGGCCGACGGCGGCGGCATCGTTTATGAATCCCTTGTGGCACACCCCTTTCGTGTTTCGGACTGGAGTGCCATGGTCATGGGGCATATCGCTCGCGCCTGGTACTGCGGCTGGGTGCCACCTGTCGGGAAGGAATTGAAACGGACGATGATCAATCCGGGCTTGATTCGGGAACTTCGGGAACTTGAAGAATCTTCGCACCAGCTCGAGAAAATCTGCACGGATGCCTCAAGCCTTGCAACGCTTCTTAATCGTAGAAGTGCCAAGCTGCCTTCAGATCGCATCATGGATATTCGCGACAAAGAAGAACTGCAGTCCTTGGGCAAAAGACTCATGGAACTGGACCGACAAATTGAGAGAGCGGGCAAGAAGCACGAATGCCTTCAATCCTTTACTTATATGTTCCAAGTCCTGATGCATAACCTCAATGGCGAGCAGCTCTCGGATCTCGGCAGGGAGAGTGCGATTTCCTACCGACAACTCAGTGAAGGCATCGCAATTCTCAGAGATTGGCTGAAACACACGCTCCAGTTGGCGAAACCTCGAGCCCTTGGGACCGACTCAGTCGTATCGCTGAGAGATTCTGAGGGTATAACATGAATCATTTTCTCGTAAATGGAAACCACAAACCCTGGCCTGTACCTCAAACGAACAGCTTGTCGGATTTGGTAGACTATTTTCGAAAGAATTGCATCACTCGGAATGAACTCATTTCAACCATTCGAGTCGACGGTGTCGATTTTGCAGAAGGTGACCACACTTTTCCTGGCAAAAGTGCACTTTCGACCTTTCGGCAAATCGAGATCCACACCTCCCATCCGCGGGAAATGGCTGAAGACACCCTGCAAAATCTGTTGAGCTTTACGCCCCACCTGAAGGGACTCTCGCTTCGCACGGGCCAGACCCTGCGAGAGGGAGGAGACATCAACAAGCAGATTCAATCCCTCGTAAACGGCATGGAGCTTTTTACACAAGGGATTGCGGGGGTGAAGAAGCTTCTGAGAATCGGGTTGCTTCCTGAAGTTCAAGTATTGGAAACAGATCTTTTTGCAATTCTTAAGGATCTTTTTGAGTATCAGGCCGCAGGACAAACCGCATTTGCCGCAGACCTTCTGGAAACTCACCTGCCTGCAAATCTTGAGGATTGGACGACCCGCGGGCTTCCCGCCATGATTCGCTCGCGAGACAGCTGATCACGAGCCCCACGACTCCCCCACGACTAAAATGAATCAGTGCTGGGATTGAAGAAGCTTGCGTAGGTCCACATCCGGAGGCTGCGCCACGCCATTTCCGGGCCCCGGAACAAATAACTCGTCGACGTTAAAATCCATTCTTGCTTCATAGTTTCGATCCGGATCGTTCCTTAGGAGCTGCTCGCCATCATACCACCGCTGTTTTAGAGCATCTTCCTGACAAGTCGACAGTTCCTGAGGATCAGTCGCTCCCCAACGAAGCTCCACACAATGATAAGGATCAAACGACATGGCAAAGAGCCGATGAGTGATCTCTTCCAGATTTAACTTCGCCACTGATCCATCCGTTCGTTCATATTGAATCACACAAGCAGCGCTTTGCTTTGAAAACACGGCGAGCAGGTCGCGTGCGAGATTGCGGCCATGATATTCAATCATGGGATCACCCTTTTTGTACCGAACCATGAAGTCTTCCACGCGGTCTCGCGCTTCTTTGAACGAAGTTTTTAAGCGCGCATCGCGCGAGGGTGTCGAATAAGTTTCCCACTCCCCTTCAGTTCCATAGATATTTAGAGGCAGTCGCTCAGGATGCTCTTTGAGATCGATCTGAGCCACCCGCGCAGCCGCCACGGCAGTTACGCGATCCTTGAGATCACTGCAAAGTGCACCCAACATTGCCGTAAGTTCTCCCAAAGGCTCAAAACGAAGCTGCCCCTGTGCAAGCACCGCACGCACAAAATCGTAATAATCGAGAAGCTTCCCGTCGACCACGAATTTGCCTTTTCGCCAAGCGCCTCCGGGATCGGGTTGATTGCCATAAAACTGCTCAAGCGAAAAATCGGGCAACGATTCGTTGGGCATCGCTTCGATTCGCCCGCCCAACCATGAGCCTTCAGAATCGACCTTCGCATCCACTAGCTTCAAAGGCCGAAACCGCTTAAAGCCTGCACCGGCTCCGGGTCGACTCCGAGCAAACTTCTTGCCATACACTCCGTGGGTCAGGGATCCATCGGGATGAGTGTCCATGAAGAAAACCTGCCCGTCGCTACCCACCTTGTACACAACGGCGACATGTCCAGCGGGATCGTAAATGGTTGTTCCCGCGGCTATGCCTGTTCGATCAAGTTTCACAGGGTAAAAATCAGAAAATAATTTAGGATCATTCCAATTCGGATCAAAACGAAACATCGCCGTCGAAATCACTTCTCGAACATTGAAAAGAACTTTAAGCGGATTGGGAAATTTTCCCGCGGCTTTTGCCAGGACATCTCGACGCACGGTGGGTTTGTTACCATTGGCACTATAGCGAATATCGGTGCTCCCCGATTCACTGGGCAGCGCTTCGACTTCCAGCACGAAGGAAAACGGAAGCCCATTTTTCCACGCAAAGTATCCGCGCAAAACATACGGCAGATCTGCGCAATCCCCGTTAAATGAATAATCGGCCGTCTCAGGACCCCGATAAGGATTAGCAGAACTTTTTAGACATTCATTCAAGGAGTGGCAATGGCCCTCGCCAATGGCAGCCACAAATTTCTGGTAGGAAAGTTCATCTTCTAATGCCCAGTGGTCTTTTTTGATTTTCCAGACCGGGGCCGGCGCTGGAGACGGCAGCGGCGAAGGCCGAGGCGAGGGGGCCGCGTGAGCCAAAGAGCCCAGAGCCAATGAGAGTGCGAAAACGCAAAAGAAGACAGGAGTAATTGATTTCACAGTGATCTTTCTAATTAAGGCCTATGGAGTTGGGTTACCACCCTTGACTTTTAGCGTCAACTTAGTTCTGTGGCCGTGTCCCTCCATTCGTGGTAATAGCTCCACATTGTGATCCAATATAGAATTCATGGTCGTGGGGGGCAGGGTGGCGTCACCCTTGCGAAAATGTTGGCCTTTATGTACTGGACCGATGGCAAATGGGTTCAGGCTTTTGGCAGCTATTCTGCCGAGCGAACGGGGGCGCCGATTCAGGCCTTTGCCCTCATTGATGATATCGAAATCACAAATCGAAACCGCATTTATTCTCCCGATCATCTGCTCATTGTAGATGCAAGTCTCTTGGGCGAGAGCGTGCTTTCGGGTTTTCGTGCCGACGGAACACTCCTCATCGACACGGCTGAAGAGCCTACGAGTTTCCCACTCTTTTCCGGGCGCACGGTGGCCACCATCGATGCTCGATCGATTGCGCGCAGGCATAAATTGGGAACGCATGCGACTCCGATTACCAATTCTGCAATGGCCGGCGCGTTTGCCCGCGTATTTGATCTCAAGTTTCAAACCGTCGAAAAAACGCTAACCTCCTTAGGCTTTTCTGCGGCCAATATCCTGGCTGCAAAAGACGCTTATAATGAAGTGAAATCCGCTCGCATCCCAGGCCAACCCAAAATCGTACCCTTCATTGAACCGACCGATCCGGTCCCGCCACTAGTTACAGGAAACTTAGGCGTTGAACCGCAGCTCAATATCGCAGACTGGAAAAGTCGGCAGCCTTATACGCGCGAGCGCACGGCCCCCTGCAACTTCAGCTGCCCTGCCGGAAACAACGTCAGAGGATTTTTAGGTGAAATCGCGCTGGGTGAAATCGACAAAGCACTTGCCACCCTTCGAGAGACATCCCCCCTGCCCGGCTCCACGGCCCGAGTTTGCCCGCATTTTTGCGAAGAATACTGTAATCGTGATTCGGTCGATGGTCGCATCAACGTGCATTCGCTTGAGCGGATGGCCGCGGATCAAGGCCACGCGGTTGCGCTGAAACCACTGACTTTACGTAAAGAGAAAATCGCAATCATTGGCTCTGGCCCCGCGGGGCTTTCGGCCGCCTATCATCTGCGACGCATGGGTTATGGCTGCACCGTGCTCGAGGCACTTCCCGAACCCGGCGGAATGCTGAGGGCCGGAATCCCTGATTTTAGGCTCCCCAAAGATATTTTGAAAAAAGAGATCAAGCTCATCGAAGAGATGGGGGTTGAGATTCGCTGCAACGCTGCCGTAAAATCAAAC
>CAIRTR010000281.1 GCA_903881565.1 Oligoflexia bacterium
CATGAGGACCAATGGGGGTGCCGGCCTGATCAAGCATCGCGCGAATGATGCCATATTGTTCTGCCGCAGCGTCATCAAAGGTCAGGGATTGGAACTGCTTCAGAAAGTTTCGAATGTTGTGTTCGTTTCGAGCTCGTTGTTTGCTTTTAAGTACTCCATAAATGAGTTCTGCTTTTACAATGGCGCAAGTGACTACGTCTTCGGGTGAAAGAGCAGTTAAACGCGCCTTGACGGTTTCGTCTCCTTTTATCCATGCAATACAGATGTTCGTATCCAGGAGATATTTCATAGCGCCGAGAAGTCTCTTTCCTGTGGGGGGAGGTCTTTGATGTCATCTGGGAAATCGTCACTTACGGAGCCAAAGGTGGCTAAGAATTCTTTGCTCCATCTCTTAGGTTCGATCTTGTTTTTCACGGCTTCTAGGACGAAGGACGACACACTTTTCCCCTCGCGCTGGGCTTCTTTTTTGATCTTCTCTTCTAGATCGTCGGGTACGTAAACATTTAGCTGTCCCATTGAGTAGATACCTCTATATACAAGTATACTTGCCAAATAGGTCTCTGTCAAGCGGCGGTACATTGGCGCTGTCTGTTTGTGATATTTTGGGGGAATTATGGCCAATGGCGGGAGATTTGACACGAATAACGCAGCGTGCCATAATAGTTAAATCAAGAGTTCATGAGGAACGCGGGGTTTAATTCTAAAGGGTTATTTTAGTTCTGACGATAGATGCTTGAGGGGGGTTATGAGCGCATTCGGGGAACACAAATCGGTTTGGCCACATCACGTTTTGCGCGCGACTTTTTGCGCACTCGCATTCGTGTTGTTTGCGGCTTCTCCTGCAAAGGCCCTGAGCCTTGAAGAAATTTGTACCGACTCTCTCTCCCATCCCGAAAAGACACCCACCAAATTTAGTTACTGTAAATCTGCGCAGGATGCCCAAGTCACAGCTGATGCTGAATCAAAACTTTGGAAAGTCTGGGCGGGCGTGGCCACCGTTTGCGCAGGCGCTTGCGCCAGTTCGATCACAGGTGTGGGCACTCAGACTTGGGTATGTCAGGGGGCCAATGGTTTAGCGGGAGTCATCGAAGGGGGAGTAAAAAAAGATCTCGCGGCCGCGATGGGGGGATTGGGTGCGGCGGCGGGGGGAGTGGTCCTTAATAAGGCTCTAGATTCGGGTAAAAAAGATCCTGAGAAATCTCCTGAGAAATCTAAAGACTGGGCCGCCTGCGCGGGCGCTGCCTTTGCGGCAGGTCAAAGTTTCAGCAAACATAAAACCATGAACGATAGTGAAGCCTCGGTAGCTGCAAATCTGGATTCGGCAAGTAAGCTTAAAGATACCCAAAATCTGGGGTTTGAAAAGAGCGCAAATGGTCTCAATCTTGGACAAGGGGCAGGGACGGGTTCAATTGCTGGAGGAATTCTTGCCGTCACCGGATCTTCGCCGCAAGCCCTCGGTGCGCCTCTGGTATCAAGTGGTTCCTTAAAGTCACAGGGCGTGATTGCGGGTGCGCTAGCTGCTGATCGCAAGCTTCCGCCTTGGGTGAGTGATCCGAAGTTTGCGCAAGAGTTTCAAAAAGTGGCCAAGACGGAGTTATCGGATTTTATGGAAAAGGCAAAAGATCCTAGCTCAGCGCTCACGAGCGCCTTGGGCGGAAGTTTTTCATCTGCAAGTGTTTCGACTGTGGCGTCTGCTTTAAAAGAGTTGGACGCGGCACCGGGTGAAGATGCATCCGGAAGGTATGCAGGGTCAGGGGGCGGGGCGGGCAGCGGCGAAAAAGCCACGGTGGCCACGGACTCCTCGCTTTCGGAAATGCTGAGCGGATTTTTTGGTCCAAAAGCGGGTCAAATGGGGAAGAAACAAAGTGGAGCATCGGAGATCGTCTTTGCGGATAAAACGCGCTCGCCCGCTTCGATTTTTGAGGATCGGAAGCTGAGTCTTTTTGATCGCGTGCGGTTTCGGTATTCGCGCGTGAGTGATCGATTGGAGGGGAAATGAAATTCTTGGTAATGATTTTGATCGTGAGTTTGGTGCTGCCGATGGGGTCAGTGCATGCGGTTGATACCGATAGCTGCGATAGCAGATGCGAAGCTTCTGAATCATTTATCAAAAGTGAGATTGAGCGGTGTAAGAAGGGAGAGAC